>CAJOLJ010000006.1 GCA_905235445.1 uncultured Bacteroidales bacterium | reverse complement strand
CGATGTCACTCCAGCAGTTGTGGATGCCATGAGCGGCCAGTTTCCTTCTTGCGATTGACACTATCCAATAAGCCAGGACCGCCAGGTATATGTGGGCGAAGGTGCCTTTGTCGGTCTTGTGGAAGACGGGACGCAGTTTCAGGTCACTCTTCCATACCTTGAAGGTGCTATGATAAGCTAATCATAAGTTCTTCCGTCGGCTCAAGCAGAACTTCCCCTTGATACGATTTGTCGGAGAAAACCAGAATGCCCTGGAAATTCAAATATGGTCCGCAATGCTTGCCTGGCTAATCATGCTCATCGTAAGGAAGCGTTCACACACTAATATGAGTTTCTCTGTCACTAAAAGGACCATCATGATACTCATGAACACGACTGTTGACCTGGTGTCCTACCTACGTGACCCCAAGTATATCTGGAAGACGAGGCTGGCTGAGAACCTAGCTGCTGACGATGGGTCAGAGGACGGCTCAGGCGGACAAATTGAGGGGCTATTCTTGCCTTTTCCCGAAATTCCTTTTCCCCGGACACCACTAGATTGGATTTACCTCTGTTATTCCTCGCTCAAGGAATATGGTCTATCTTCCTTGAGTGTTCCCCTAGAGGTCCGGGGAGAACTTGTCATGTCAAACTCAATGCGGGCCCCTTCACGAAGGTCCTTCTGGAGGACGTAGTTGCGTGTCCAGACTTTTCCTCCGACCTTCATCCCTGCGATGTAGAAGTTCTCCCTGGAGTTTTCGGGCGCCTCGACAGTAAAGGGCTTGCCCTGCTCGGGGGTGACTGTAACTTTCTTGAAAAGAGGTGTGCCGATGGCGTACTGCCCGCTTGCAGGGCAAACGGGATAGAAGCCGAGGGCCGAGAAGACGTACCATGCGGAAGTCTGCCCGTTGTCCTCGTCACCGCAGTATCCGTCAGGGGCGGGAGTATAGAACTTCTCCATCACTTCCCTCACCCTGCCCTGGGACTTCCAAGGCTGCGAACTCCAGTCATACATGTACAGCATGTGCTGTATGGGCTGGTTGCCGTGGGCATAGTTGCCCATGTTCATGACTGTCATTTCCGTGATTTCATGAATAGGGAACCCATAGTAGCTGTCGTCGAACTTGGGAGGCATTGCGAAAACCGTATCCAGCTGTGAGATGAAGGCCTCATCCCCTCCCATCAGGGCAACGAGCCCTGCAGGGTCATGGAACACGGACCATGTGTAGTGCAGGGAATTGCCCTCGGTGAAATCACCGCCCCATTTCACGGGGCTGAAGGGACGCCTGAACTCCCCTGCCTCGGTCTTTCCGTTCATGAGTTTGAACTCGGGATCATAAAGATTCTTGTAATTGAGGGATGCTTTCCTGTAAGGCGCTATCTCTTCCTCGCTCTTTCCCAGTGCCTTTCCAAGACGGTAGATGCACCAGTCATCGTAGGCATATTCAAGGGTACGGGCCGCATTCTCACTTATGCCCACGTCACAGGGAACGTATCCAAGAGTGTCATAATACTCCCATCCCAAACGTCCCGTGGAAGGAATCTCCGGATGGACGGCGTGTGCGCCATGAAGAACTGCTTCCCAAAGGGTCTCGATGTCATAGCCGGTGACACCGCCCAGGAAGGCGTCGGCAACAACCGAGGCACTGTTGTTCCCCACCATGCAGTTCCTGTGGCCCGGGCTCTCCCATTCGGGAAGGAACCCGCTTTCCTTGTAGTCATTCACGAGACCTTCCTGGACACGGGCGCTCTGGAGGGGATACACCAGGTTCATAAGCGGGAACAGGCTTCTGAAAGTGTCCCAGAATCCGGTATCCGTGAAGAAATACCCGTCCTCGACTTTTCCTGTGTGAGGGCTATAGTGTACCCTCTTCCCGTCCGGGGCAATCTCGGACAAGTCACGGGGGAAGAGAAGCGCCCTGTACAGGCAGGAATAGAATGTCCTTAGATGGTCTATGTCATCGTCTTCCACCTTAATCCTTCCAAGGGTGGCGTTCCACTGGGCCTTGGCCTCCGCTTTCACTGTATCGAAAGCCTTGTCTTTCACTTCCTTGAGGTTTTCCAGAGCCTGGTCTTCCGATATGAAAGAAGAGGCGACTTTGAGGTTCACGACCTGGCCCTTGCTTGTCTTGAACCCGACAAGGGCCTGTGCATGGGCGGCCGTGGTCTCACTGCTGCCCTCGGAAAGTTTTCCGTCACTTACGGTACTCACGGACTCGAAGGGTGTGTCTGACTCTATTACGAAGTAATTGTGGAAAGCGTCACCTACTCCGCCATGGTTGTGGGTCGTGTAACCGACTATCCTCTTGGCCCCCTTGTCCACCTTGACATAGGACCCGCCAGGGAAGCCGTCCACCACAAGGAAGGAATCATCCCCTTCGGGATATGTGATCCTGAAGGCGGCCGCCCTGGATGTGGGAGTGAGTTCCGCCAGGATATCATGGTCTGCAAGATATACACTATAGTAATATGGCGTAGCCGTCTCGGCCTTGTGCGAGAACCAGCTGGCCCTCTCCCTCTGGTCGAACTTGGGCCCTCCTGCGACGGGCATTATCGAGAATGCGCCGTAGTCATTGATCCAGGGCGAAGGCTGGTGGGTCTGCTTGAGCCCCAATATCTTCGTGGCATCGTAACGGTAGGTCCATCCGTCACCGTCGAGGCCGGTCTGGGGGGTCCAGAAGTTCATTCCCCAAGGAAGGGCAACGGCCGGGTATGTGTTGCCGGTTGAAAGGGAAAATGTCGAGGCCGTACCGACGAGGGTGCTGACATAATCTACGGGAGAGTCACTGGGAAGAGTCTGTATCGATGCCGTGGTGCATGAAAACAAACCAGCAGCGGCCATGGCGGCAAGGACAGGGCGCAGAAAAGAAATCTTGGTCATGATGATGTTGGATGCTATTGTGTGTATTTGAATTCAAAGATACACAAAATCCAATCACTGGCAGTGCCAATTTGACCGACACTACCCCACTGTTGACAAAAAATGACCTCTTTTGACGCTATCGGAACAGAAATTGATAGAGATTCTCCCGGAAAACACACACTTAGCATGAACATCACTCTTGAAAACAAAGACGTACCGGTACTTCTTCTGACCGGATACCTTGGAAGCGGGAAAACCACTCTGCTGAACCGCATACTCTCCAACAGGCAAGGAATTAAATTCGCAGTAATAGTAAACGATATAGGCGAGGTCAATATCGATGCTGACCTCATCGCGAAAGGTGGCTTCGTACAGCAGGACGGCGGTAGCCTCGTGGCCCTGCAGAACGGCTGCATCTGCTGCACCCTGCAAACAGATCTCACGGACCAGATCAACCAGCTCGCCCTCAAACGTTCCTTCGACTACATTGTCATTGAGGCCAGCGGCATCTGCGAGCCTGCCCCCATCGCCCGTACAATAGAGACGGCTGTTTCTTTCCGCCAACCCTACGAACAGGGCCCCGAACCAAAGCTGGACTGCATCGTAACGGTGGTCGACGCCCTCAGGATGCAAAGCGAGTTCGCATGCGGAGACGACCTCAAGAAAGACGACATCGGTGACGAGGACCTTGAAAGGCTGGTAATCGAGCAGATCGAGTTCTGCAACATAGTCCTGCTGAACAAGGCTTCCGAGGTGAAACCGGAGGAACTCAAGAGAGTTCACGACATCATCCATCACCTCAATCCCGGAGTGAAGATAATAGAGTGCGACTACTGCGATGTGGACTTGGACAAGATTCTGAATACCGGATTGTTCTCTTTCGAGCAGGCCTCCACTTCCGCTGCCTGGATCGCCGAAATCGAGGGCGAGGGCTACGATAACGAGCATCTTGACGATGACGACGATGAGGATGAGGATGAAGAAGAGCACCATCATCACCACCACCATGATGACGAGGATGACGAGGACGGGGAAGAGCACCATCACCACCACGACGAGGAGGATGACGACGATGAGGACGGGGAAGAACATCATCACCACGACGGGCATGACCACCACCATCATCACCATCATCATCACCACCACGGGGAAGGAGAGGCCGAGGAATACAATATCGGCACCTTCGTATACTTCCGCAGGCAGCCTCTCGACCCCAATAAACTTGACTATGTCCTATCCAAGAAGTGGCCCAAGAATATCATTCGGGCAAAGGGGCTTTGCTACTTCAATCGCCAGACCGAAAGGTGCGTTCTCTTCGAGCAGGCAGGTGTGCAGAAAGGGTTCAACGATGCCGGATTCTGGTATGCCACCATGCCGGAGGAGCAGGTACGTGAAATCGCCCGCCGAAATCCCCAACTGCTGAAGGACTGGGACCCCTTCTACGGGGACAGGATGGTAAAGATTGTGTTCATCGGACAGAATCTGGACAAGAACGAGATTTCCTCGATAATGGACTTCTGCCTCGTTCCCGAGGAAGAGATTATATTCTAAGGTTCAGGACAACACCGTCCCGGGGAGAGAAAAAGCGGGGGTGACCATCTGTTTTGCATGGTCGCCCCCACTGTTCATTGTCTGCCGCTGGTCCTACTTCCCGTTATCTTCAGGAAGAACGCTAAGGATTTTCTCCATCAGTACCGTGTCCCTCCTATGGGCGGCTCTCACCTTTCTTGAGAGATTTCTTACCACAGGACTGTAGCCCTCATCCAGAAGCCCCGCTTTCTTTTTCACCTTCAGCACCCTCAGGACCTTTTCATCAAGGGCGGACTCGGGGATTTCCCCGGAAAGGACGCTTTTTTCAAGAAGGTCAATTGTGGGAATTGGACTGGAGGGCATCAGCAGGATGTCAGCTCCTGCAAGGAAGGCATCTTTTGCCACCTGGACCGGGTCTCGCCCGGTGGTGAGTCCTTTCATCTCAAGCGCATCAGTTATAATGCACCCCTCAAAGCCCAGTTCCTCCCGAAGGAGCCCTGTGATTACGGGTTTTGAGATTGAAGTAGGGGTAAGGGTGGAGTCCAGTGCGGGTACGCTTAAATGCGCCACCATAACCATGTCAACGCCTTCGCCGATAAGTTTGCGGTAAGGGTACAGTTCCACGCTGTCCAGCCTCTCCCTGCTCAGGTCCAGGTACGGAAGCCCCACATGGGAGTCGACAGCGGCCTCCCCGTGCCCCGGGAAATGCTTGGCACAGGTAAGTATGCCCCCGTCCTGCATCCCGTGCATGTAGCTCAGGGCATAGCTGGTAACCCTATCCCTGTCGCTGCCGAAGGACCTCAGTCCCAGTATCTGCACGTGAGGGTTGGTGTTGATATCCACAACGGGCGCGAAGTTCGCATGAATCTTAAGGTCACAGAGGTCCTTTCCGACCGCCACACCCATCTCATAGAGGATGTCCTCCATGCCTTCCGCCTTCCCGAAGACGCCCTGCTTGGGGAACTTGACGTAATCGGGACAGCGCATCGACAGTCCCCACTCCGCATCCACCGTGACAAGAAGCGGGATCCTCACTTTCCGTGACAGTGCGTTTGTCTCCTCCACAAGGTCCCCCACAGGGGCATCCATCCAGATTATCCCCCCTATTCCCTCCGCCATCAGAGTGTCCATGAGGGACGTGTATTCGGGGTCAGAGCTGGCGAAAGTCGCCGAAATAATTATCTGGGACACTTTTTCCCTCACGCTCATCGTGGAAAGTATCTCCTCGGGGGTACCGAGGCGCTCTTTCCGGGAACATGACGGGAAGAGCGCCGGTATGAGAAGGAGGGCGGCGAGAAGGGTAAATGGACTTCTACGGAACATATCCTTCTTCTGGAATCCCATCATCTATAGAGTCTCGTTGAGAGTGTTCATTTTCTCCACGTCCTCGCTTCCCTTCAGTATGTAACGGTCCCCTGTTCCCTTTCCTATGGCCTCATAGAAAGCCTTGTCGTAGCCGGGGGCTGTGTACCTGCCTGGAACCACCTCCCCGTCCTTTGCGGGACGCAGGATCTGGTCATTGTGACGGACAATTAGGAAACGGGCCAGCTTGTCCCATCTTTTCATCATCTTCTCGGTATACTGGGCGCTCTTCGCCGTAAGATAGGCCACAAGGTCCCTGTCGGTCAGGTCCTTGACCTCCTGGATGACGTTTGGCTGGTCACATTCATAATAGTCCTCCAGTTCCTTCTGTGCATCCCTCAGGTCACCTATCATGACACTGTATCGGGGATAGACCATGTTGGATACGAAGTTGCACATCCAGAAGGCCCCCCTCTCGTCGAACTCATCATGGGGATTGTTCTCGGGACGGAAGGCTTCGGGAACCTGGTTGACGCAGCAGTACACGGGAACGTAAGCTATCATGCTGGCATCGTCGCAGTTGAAATACATTATACCTCCCAGATGGTCGGGCAGGTATCCCCGCAGCTGGCTTACGAGAGTGAACCCGCTCTGCTGGGTCCCGATGGGCCTTTCCCTGAAATACTTCTTCCCGCCGGACTCCCAGCTCATGGGAAGGGGACGTATGGGCATGCCCCAGGGACCTGCGCTCATGTCTGAGGTCATATCGAGGGGCGTCCCCTCGAAGTGGTCCCTCATGTCATTCATGATATCACGCACCGAGACTTTTTCCTTGGGCTTTATGTACAGGGGCAGGTGGTCGCAGACACTGAACTCGCCGTTGATGTAGGGAAGGTACTTGTCCATCTCGGCGGGATCGCTGTGATGGCGGAAGAAACTCCATACCCTGGCGTCGGCGTACCTGACGTTCTCGAAGGTGATGGGACAGTAGGCGTCACGGAAGGAGAAGTCGGAATCCTTGCCGCTGAAATAACCCATCTCCCGGGCGAAGGAAATCACGTCCTTCGAGTACATGCAGTTCTCCTTGTCCTTGAGCGGGAACTGACGGATGCGGCAGAGGTTTGCATGGGCGCTGATGCAGTCATCCGGGATTCTGACGGCCACCCAGACCGCACCCTGGCGACCGGGGCCCTTGCCGATGATTTCAAGTATCCAAGCCTCGTTCTTGTCGCACACCGTTATGCTCTCACCTGTGGAGTTGTAGCCGTAGCGCTGCAGAAGGTCGGTCATTATGATTATCGCTTCACGGGCGGAAGTGCTTCTTTCCAGGCCCAGATGGATCATCGTATCGTAATCCAGCAGGCCTTCACTGTTGTGCAGTTCCTCCCTGCCGTCGAAGGTGCTCTCAACGATGCTCACCTGGTTCTCGTTAATGTACCCTATCACACTGTACGTATACTCGACCTGGTCAATATACCCCCTGATGGGGCCCCGGCCCCATGTGCGGATGGCGATCTTCTCCCCGGGGGCATGCCTCCCGGCGGGAGTGCTTTTCATGGAACCCGAGAACCCGAACCCGTCACAGTTATAGGTGCAGATGACGGAACCGTCCACGGAAGCCTTGCGCCCGACGATGAGGTTCGTGCAGGCGGGCATCCGCTGGAGGGAAAGACCAAATGAGCAGAGCAGGACCATGGCCGCCGAGAGAAGTCTTTTGGATGCTGAAGTCATAGCTTATGAATGTCTATATGATGTATTTGAATTAGCGTGGTTCACCCTTCCCCCGTAAGGGCTCTTCCTCTCCTTCTTCCTGTCGGGGACAGTGGAGGCCAGGACCATGACAAGGGACTGGAAGAGGATTCTTTTCATGATAATGGGATACAGGGGGTGGTGTGCCGTCTTTGTCCATTCCCAAGACGGAGGATACAAAAATAAGGATTTATTCGATGGGGAATGCCCTTTTGTGGGAGTGCGGTATGGATTCAGCGAGAATCTCGATGTGCTCCCCCTTCCTGAAAAAGCGCAAGCGGGGCCGAAAAAGACATTATCGGTGCCCTATTTTCAAGTTTTGTCCCCGCCCTCTTTGGTAAATAGTTTTTTTTCGTTACTTTTGTTTTCGCACAACACAAATAAGTCTAAAAGATGGGACTCGTAATTCTTTTGATTATAGGAGGCATCCTGCTCATCCTCGCAGAAATCTTCATTATCCCCGGAATCGGCGTGGCTGGCATCCTTGGCGTACTGTCAATGGCCGGTTCCTGCTACTATTCCTTCGTGAAACTGGGAACGACCGCAGGCATCATCGTTACCATTGTCAACATCGTCCTCATGACCGCAGCCATAATATTCTTCCTCAGGTCCAAGACCTGGAAGAAATTCGAACTCAAGGAAGTGATCGATTCCAAGGGTGTAGAGGAACCCATCATCGCCGTCGGTTCCATAGGTATCTCCACCACCCGTCTCGCTCCCATGGGCGGCGCACGCATCTGTGACAAAAACGTCGAAGTGACGTCCCTTGAAGGCATGCTTGACCCCCAGACCAGGATTATCGTGGACAGGGTCGAGAACAACAAGTACTTCGTGAGAAAGGCACCCGCCCCCGCTGTGGAGGAAGGGGAAGCAAAAGAGTAATCAACACTAAAATTCAATATGGAAGGTTTTGTAATCTGGGCTCTTGTAATATTCGTAGCCCTCATCATCCTGCTATGGTTCTTCCCCGTGGGACTGTGGTTCCAGGCCATTCTCTCGGGTGTCAGGGTTTCACTGATCCAGCTCGTCCTGATGAGATGGAGAGGCGTGAACCCCAAGACTATCGTCATCGCACTCATTACCGGAACGAAGGCTGGCCTCAAGCTGAAGGTAAATGAACTTGAGGCGCACTATCTTGCAAAGGGCAATGTCCCCAAAGTCATCAATGCGCTGATTTCCGCGGACAAGGCAAACATTCCCCTGGACTTCAAGACCGCAGCCGGGATCGACCTCGCTGGTAGGGACGTCTTTGAGGCTGTTCAGATGTCCGTCAACCCCAAGGTCATCAACACCCCTCCCGTTACGGCTGTGGCAAAGAACGGTATCCAGCTCATCTGCAAAGCCAGGGTAACCGTCAGGGCCAACATCAACC
This sequence comes from uncultured Bacteroidales bacterium, assembly GCA_905235445.1. Classification (GTDB taxonomy): domain Bacteria; phylum Bacteroidota; class Bacteroidia; order Bacteroidales; family UBA932; genus Cryptobacteroides. The sequence continues at coordinate 69,730 of CAJOLJ010000006.1, read as the reverse complement.
AACTTGTCGGAGGTGCCGGTGAGGAGACCGTGCTGGCAAGGGTCGGTGAAGGTATCGTGTCGTCCATCGGTTCGGCCGAGAGCCATGCCGAGGTACTGGAGATGCCGGAGTCCATTTCCAAGGTCGTGCTCCGCAAGGGCCTTGACGCAGGGACCGCATTCGAGATCCTCTCCATCGATATCGCAGACATCGACATCGGAAAGAACATCGGAGCTGTCCTTCAGATGGACCAGGCTGACGCCGACAAGAACATCGCACAGGCCAGGGCCGAGGAAAGAAGGGCGATGGCAGTTGCCCTCGAGCAGGAAATGAAAGCCAAGGCACAGGAAGCCAGGGCGAAAGTCATCGAGGCTGAGGCCCAGGTTCCCCTCGCAATGGCTGAGGCATTCCGAAGCGGCAACCTAGGCATCATGGACTACTACAGGATGAAGAACATCCAGGCTGACACCACTATGCGTGAAGGCATCGCCAAACAGTAGTTCCTGAAAGGTTTACAGAAAAAGGACCCTGTGTCCCTACTTAGGCAGGGACATCCCGGAGGACTCCACCTCCACATGAATCATCCCCCTCTCCTCGAGCCTGGTCTTGTAGGAGAGGGCTTCTTCTTTTGTATCGTAGTCCGCGGACACATAGGAAACCGCACCGTCCTGGATACTTCTTGACACCCCGGTCGGAATGATGGAGTCCAGCACCGTCCTCTCGACCCCGGACAGGGACTTCCCGTCCTGGGGATAGATTCTGAGGTGGAACAGCTCGTGGACGGACAGAAGGGCTTCCTTGGATCTTTGCACACTCACTTCCTCGTCTCCGAGCCAAGCCGTGACCTTGGCTTCCGGATAACCCAGGGACCGCACATAGTTCAGCTCGTCCAGGGCGTCCTCATACACCCCGAACATCCCGCAGTAATAATGCTCCCTGCCGGAAGGCTCGACTTCCCTGTAGATTGGACCGGGAGGCATATTGTCGAGGGCGGAGTTCTCGCCAGGCCTCAACGAAAGGTACTTTATGCGGTACAGGACAGCGGGTGCATCCTCGACCTTGGAGGGAGAGGACTGTGAGAACAAAAGGAACTCCCCCCTGGACTTTGGCATGAAAGTCAGGTTCAGCGGATCTCCTTCACTCATCCTCGAGAAAGCATAGCCCGACTCGTCAGTCAGGATGTCCCTGTCGGCCTCGCGGGTGAGAGCCTCTGAGTTGAGGGAGGGTCCTTCAGCAATGAAGAGCTTCTCCACCGCATTGAGTCTCGACCGGATGCTCCTGAGGGTGTCCCGGTCGAACTCAAGTGCATTTTCCAGGCTGTCGATCCTCTCTTCCCTGCGAAGGCGGTCTTCCTCGGAAACCGCCGCCCTCAGGGAGTCCAGCTCCACCCTTTGCAGGGATGTCTTCTTCCCGAGTTCCCTCACTCTCCCGTACAGGGAGGAGAACTGTTCGATGAGGGGCCAGTTGCGACTGCGTCCGGAGAACAGGGCGGAATTGTCAATGACCGAGGGATCGGCCTTGGGGTCCAGCGAACACAGGGTGCGGAGTCCCTGTGCATCGAAAACGGGAAGTCTCGCCGCCTTGGTGTCATTCTCGAGGACATACACGTTCACGCTGTCCCTTGGACAATCCCTGTCGGATGCGAAAATGAGGTATTTCCCGTCCTGGGAGGCCATCAACATGAGATCATCCGCAGGGGTATTGAACGGAAAGCCAAGATTCCTGGGCTCTCCCCAAGAGGATGTCCCCTCATCCCACTCGGACTCGAAGAGGTCATAGCCGCCCATTCCCCCGAAACCGTCCGACGCAAAATACAGTGTCTTGCCGTCCGGGGACAGCATCGGGAATATCTCGTTGGAATATCCCGTGACCGCCTCCCCGACAAGGGCAGGACTGCTCCAAAGGAAGTCACCCGGACGTAGACTGCGAACAGGGAGGCTGTCCGGCTGCTGGGCGGCCAATGTATCGACAACCTGTGAACGGTACATGTTCATGACCCCGGTCCTGTCCCGGGAAGAGAAAAGGAGGCTCCTGGCGGCACGGGGGACATAGACTTTCTGGGTCTTTCCTCCTTCGACAAGCAGGTCGTGCCAGCTTCTATCGGGAAGGGGATAATACAGCAGATACTCATCCCTCGAGAACCTCTTCCTGGCTATACATGAAAGGGAAAGGCAAGAAGACTGGAAGTTCTCCGCAAGAAGGGACCTTTCCCTTTGCAGGGACACCCTTTTCCTCTGGGCATCATCCAGGTCCCCTTCCGAAAGAAGATCCTCGCACAGTCCTATGGCACCGGAGAAATCATACCCTTCATGAAGGGTCATGGCCCTGCGAAGGCGCACTTCCACGGAATCCTTCGGTATCATCCCGTCCCTTTCCCCACCCTGCACGGGAAAGATGCCCCCAACGGTAAGAAGGAGGGATAAAAGGACCCCGGGGAGAGGGCCGAAGGCAGTGGATTTTGTCAATGAGTGCATATCATGGCAAAGGTACATGAATATTTTGGGTTTTCGGCAGGGGAAAACGGGACAATTCCCGCAAGGGTCCAAACTCTGAACAATGGACGGCCCCCCGGGCGGAGCGCTTCTTCCCTCATCACTTTCAAAAATATGGACCTTAAAGATCCCGGGTTTTAACTAAATATGTTTTATTGTCAGAAAAAAACACTACTTTTGCAGTCTATTTTCCCGTGGTGCGCCTGTACCTCGGTCTTTTTTGGCAAACGGAGGGCGCTTCAAAGGGGAAAATCCAAAACACCTTGACAACAAAAAAATTTTAATTAATAGTTTACACAATGCAAAGCAAAGGTGCAATCAGAATTATAGTGATTCTGCTGGCCATCGCCTGCATCTGGCAGCTTGCCTTCACGGCCGCCACTTCCTACCAGGAGAAGAAGGCTGACAAGTATGCCCAGAAAGCAGCTGCCGCATTCCAGCAGACTCCTGAATTCAACAGAATCGCCGAGGCTGACAGGGCTTATTCCATCGACTCCCTCATCAAGGACCGCAACAGGTGGTACATTGATTCCATCACCAACAAGAAGGTCTATCTCGGCTACACTTACAAACAGGTTAAGGAAAAGGAAATCAACCTGGGTCTGGACCTCAAGGGAGGTATGAACGTCATGCTCCAGGTCCAGCTCGAGGATCTCGTCAGGGCACTCGCAGCTGACAGCAAGTCCCCCGAATTCGAGGCTGCCATCTCTCTCGCCAAGGAGAGGAGCCTGAACTCCCGTTCCGACTTCATCACCCTCTTCGCAGATGCTTGGAAAGAGGTCGGCAAGGGCCAGAGGCTGTCCCAGGTGTTCGGTACTTACGAGATGCGTGACCGCATCAAGCCGGAGAGCACCGATGAGCAGGTCCTCGCCATAATCCGCGAGGACGCAGAGAGCGCAGTAAGCAACTCCTTCAACGTCCTGCGCAACCGTATTGACCGTTTCGGCGTGACCCAGCCTTCCATCCAGAAGATAGGAAACAGCGGACGTATCCTCGTCGAGCTCCCTGGTGTCAAGGAGCCTGAAAGGGTCCGTAAGCTCCTCCAGGGAACCGCATCCCTCGAGTTCTGGACAACCTACGACAACCAGGAGATCGTTCCTTTCCTCACCCAGGCTGACGCCCTTCTCGCCCAGATGCAGAATGACCTCGAAGAGGAGACACCTGCAGAGGGAGAAAACGTGGAGGCTACCGAAGGCGATGTCCTCTCCGAGGAAATCTCCGCCAGCACCGAGGACGAGAAAGCTCTTGCACAGTACCGCAAACAGCACCCCCTGTTCGCAGTGCTCAACCCCTCCAACGCCAGGGGCAATGCTTGCATTGGTTATGCACAGGGCGGTGACACCGCAGCTGTGAACCGTCTCCTCAAGACCCCCCAGGTCAGGGAAATCTTCCCTCCCGAGTTCCGCCCCATGTGGTCAGTCAAGCCTTCCCAGTACATTGAAGGCGGAAACTGGTACGAACTCGTAGCCATCAAGGCTGCCACCCGTGACGGCAAGGCTCCCCTCGACGGAGGTGCCGTTACCGATGCACGCGTATCCTACAACGGCCAGGGCAGGAACCAGGGTAACCCTACGGTCTCCATGTCCATGAACGCAGAGGGCGCAAACATCTGGGCAAGGCTCACCAAGGACAACATCGGAAAGCAGATAGCCATCGTTCTCGATGGTCTGGTGTACTCCTATCCTACCGTCAACAGCGAGATCACCGGAGGTAACTCCGAAATCTCCGGAAACTTCAACGTGGAAGAGGCAACCGACCTTACCAACGTCCTCAAGTCCGGTAAGCTTCCCGCCCCGGCAAAGATCATCCAGGAGCAGGTCGTAGGTCCTTCCCTCGGTGCAAGGTCCATCAAGGCCGGTATGATTTCATTCATCATCGCATTCATTCTGGTCCTCATCTACATGGTGTTCTTCTACCAGGGGGCCGGTGTGGCCGCAGACGTAGCCCTGCTTTGCAACGTGCTGTTCCTCTTCGGAACCCTCGTCTCCTTCGGAGCCGTCCTTACGCTGCCCGGTATCGCGGGACTTGTGTTGACGATGGGTATGGCAGTTGATGCGAACGTGATTATCTATGAAAGGATCAAGGAGGAGCTTGCCTCCGGCAAGGGTCTGTCAAAGGCCGTGGCCGATGGTTACAAGAACGCTTACTCCGCCATCATCGACGGTCAGGTAACAACGCTCCTCACCGGTATCGTGCTGTTCATCTTCGGTTCCGGTCCTGTCCAGGGCTTCGCTACCACCCTCATCATAGGTATCATCACTTCCGTCCTTACCTCCATCTTCATCACGAGGCTCATCTTCGACGATAGGATCAGCAAGGGCAAGAACATCACCTTCGACAACCAGTTAACCAAGAACTTCCTCAAGAACACCCATATCGACTTCATCGGTGCCAAGAAGATTTCTTACATCGTGTCCGGTGCCCTCATCCTCATCTCCATCCTCTCCATCTCCATCAAGGGCTTCACCTACGGTGTCGACTTCACCGGTGGCCGCACCTATGTGGTACGCTTCGACAAGCCCGTGACAGCAGAGGAGGTACGCGAGGCCGCACAGGCTGAGTTCGACGGAGCAGTCGAGGTCAAGCAGTTCGGTGGTGACAGCCAGATGAAGATCACAACCCAGTACAAGGTCGAGGACGAGTCCACCGAGGTTGACGCAGAGGTCGAGGGCAAGCTCTTCAACGCATTGAAGTCGTTCTTCGAGAGCGGCGAGACAATGACTCTTGAGGACTTCACATCCACGCTTGACAACCCGAACGGAATCATTTCCTCCGACAAGGTCGGTCCTAGCATCGCAAACGACATCAAGAGGGACGCTATCATAGCAGTTCTCCTCGCCCTGCTCGTAATCTTCGGATATATCGCAATGAGGTTCCGTGGATGGACATGGGGTATCGGTGGTGTCGTCTCACTGGCTCACACCGCCATCATCGTCATCGGTTTCTTCTCACTGTTCAGCGGAATCCTTCCGTTCAACCTTGACGTGGACCAGACGTTCATCGCGGCTATCCTGACAATCATCGGATACGCCATCAACGACAACGTGGTTATCTTCGACCGTATCAGGGAGTTCAAGATGAACCATCCCAAGGCTGAGTTCAAGGAGACCGTCAACAACGCTCTCAATGCAACCCTCACCCGTACGGTCAACACGTCCCTCTCCACCCTCATCACCATGCTTGCAATCGCAATCTTCGGAGGTGAGTCCATCAGGGGTCTGTCCGTAGCTCTCATCCTGGGTATCATCATCGGTACATACGCATCCATCATGATCGGTACTCCTATCATGTACGACGCTACCGTTGCCGCCCAGAAGAAGGCTGCAGCCAAAAATCCCGCTCCCTCAAAAGGAGGCAAGAAATAACGGGATTAGATAGCATTTAAAAAGGGGGTTGCGACATCTGTCGTGACCCCCTTTATTTGATAAATGTGTTGAACCTACCTGGAACAGTCCAGCCAAACGAAATCTCCCCACATGCAGTTGCAGGACATCACGCCTTCGCATTTTCAGAATCGTCCACACCTTCGTGGATGTGTATAGCCTGGGATGCAGGGCTGGATAGAAAAAGCGGCGGCAGATAACCATACTTGCAGAAGCTGTTTGGACGGAACACATTGCGAAGTGGACATGCCAGCCAGCATCTGGACCTATATGCAAAAGGACGACACCCACCCGTAGAGAGGATGAGTGCCGTCTTCATTCCCGGAAGCTTCGGAAAGACTACTTTACGTAAACCCTGTCACCCACTATCTTCTCCTGCGCATTCTTACCGAGCCACACCTCGAACCACCCTTCTTCGACACCGAAGTTCATGTCCTTGTCCCACATTGCGAATGCCCTGTTCGGCACTTCAAGTTCCACAATCTTGCTCTCGCCAGGTTGCAGGGAGACCCTGCGGAACGCCGCCAGTTCTTTCAGGGGACGGGCAACGCTTGCGAGTTCATCGTGGATATAGACCTGGACTACTTCATCCCCAGCCATCTTGCCCGTGTTGGTCAGGCGGACCTCCACTCTGAGCGGTTCATCCTTGCCAAGGGAGGTCTTCCCGAGCTTGAAATCACTGTATTCAAACGTGGTGTAACTGAGGCCGTATCCGAAAGGATACAGCGGACTTCCGTCGTTCTCGACATAGCCGTAGCCCCTGCCGCTGGGTTTTATGGAGTAGTAGAGGGGATTCTGGCCGATGCTGCGGGCCCAGCTCATGGGAAGGCGACCTCCCGGGTTGTATTTGCCGGTGAGGACGTCAGCAATTGCACGTCCACCCTGCTCTCCGGGATACCAAGCCTCGAGAAGGGCGGCGCATCCGTCAACCCAGTCGGAGATGTCTACGACAGCCCCGTTATGAAGGACGACTATCACTTTCTTCCCTGTGGCAATGAGGTCCCGGACCATCTTCTCCTGGTCTATTTCAATGGAGGATTCCGTCTTGGTGTCAATGATGACCCCGCCATCATTCATTCTTGTGGCGGGAACCTTTCCGGAAGGAAGGGTGAAAGAACTTCTGTCCTGCCCCTCGTCCTCCGTTATTGACGGGAAGAATATGAGTACGTCACAACTTGAGGCAAATGGCTGTACATTCTGCCCGGCTGGGGCGAGAAGGACCTCTGAGCGCCCCTCCAGTGCCTTTTTAAGCCCCTCATAGGGAGAAGGTGCATCATCTCCCTTCCAACCTCCCCGAGGGCCGCTATAGTCCCCAAGATTTGGCGTGGCGGCGGAAGGTCCGAAAAGGCCTATTCTCCTGACTGTGTTTCCCAGAGGCAGCACCCCGTCATTCTTCAGCAGGGTGATGGCCTCACAGGCGCTCCTGTATGCAAGGGCCTTGTTCTCCGGGGTCCGGACTTTGTCCGTGGCGGTATTCTCGTCGACATACGGCTCATCGAAGAGTCCGAGGGAGAACTTCACCCGAAGCACCCTGCGGACACTCTCGTCGACGACATCCTTTGATATCTTGCCGCTCTGCACAAGGGACAGCAGGCCCTCTGAGGTCTTGTGAAGCTGCAGGTCCAGTCCGTTGTTGAGGGAGAGTGCAAGTGCGGCGTCCTCGCTCTCGGCCATCTTATGTCCCTTGTTTATGATGCCTACTGCATCGTAGTCGGATACGACGTATCCACTGAAGCCCCATTCTTTCTTGAGGATGTCCTGGAGAAGACGGGAGTTGCAGCTGGCGGGTACCCCGTCAACGGAGTTATATGAGGACATTACGGACATCGCCCCGCCTTCCTGGATACATGCCCTGAAAGGCTCCAAATATACTTCCCGAAGTTCCCTCCAGGACATCTTGGAGGCAAAGGAATCGTGTCCGCCCTCGCCATAGTTGTCCACAAAATGCTTTGGCGTAGCTACGACCCCTCCCTCCTGGAGGGCTTTGACATAGGCCACTCCGAAACGGGAGTTCAGAAGCACATCCTCTCCGTAGCTTTCCTGTCCACGGCCCCACCTCTGGTCCCTTGTAATGTTGATGACCGGAGCGTAGACTTGACGCACTCCGACAGCGCGAAGCTCCCCTGCCACGACCTTTCCGACCTCATAGTAGAGGGAATCGTCAAAGGTGGCAGCCATGCCTATGCTCTGCGGGAAACATGTGGCATTTCCCCACTGGGCCCCATGGAGGGCCTCCCCGTGCTGAAGTACGGGAATGCTCCAGCGGCTCCCCTCGATGGAGAGCCTGGTGTCTTCGTTTATCTTCGCTGCAACCGTGTTCGGGTCACTGGGGAACCCGCCATCCGGCAGAAAATGTCCGACATTCCTGACGTGCCCCTTTGTGTAGTCCCTTTTCTCATAGAACTCATCCATGTACAGGAGCTGCGCACTTATCTGGGACACTTTCTCCTCCAGGCTCATCCTTGACAGTAGGTCATCCACCCTCTTTTCAACCGGGAGGGACTTGTCCTGGTAGCGGTACTTGGGCGCTGTGCCCCCTTCCTGCGAAGGGGAGGAACATGAATGTACAGTGAAAAGAGCCGTTGCCATCATGGCGATGGAAACGACTGTGAAAACAGTACGGCTATGTGTGTACATAACGGTCGGGCGCTATTTCTCGACCGTGTAGGTACCCTCACCGTAGTCCTTGGACTGGGTCTCGCCGGGGAGGGTCACCGTTGCCGTTGCACCCTCGGGAACCGTGAATGTCCATATCCACTTGTCCCCCTCATACTTCCAGGAACTCTTGATAAGTCCGGCTGCGGAAGGATAGGATGCATCGAGATGGCCGAGCCTCTTGTCGGGGACGGGAGCCATGATGATGTGCTTGAATCCGGGCACCGCAGGATCCGCGGCTATACCCGCTGCCGTCTCCCATATCCACTGGCAGACGCAGCCGTAGGCATAGTGGTTGAAACTGTTCATACCATTGGGACCCAGACCTTTATCAATCATGTAGCTGTTCCAACGCTCCCAGATGGTGGTGGCACCGTTGTCCACTGAGTAGAGCCAGCTAGGATTCTTCCTCTGGAAAAGAAGTTCATAAGCTATGTCCACCATGCCGTTGTCCGTGAGGGTCTTCATGAGAATGGATGTTCCCAGGAATCCGGTCTGCAGGCAGTTGTCATGGTCCTCGAAGTTCTTCTTCAGGCGCTCTATCATAGCCTTCTTTGCCTCTCCTTCCACAAGGGCGTTATTGAGGGCGAACAGAGCGGGGGTCTGCATGGTGTTGAGGACGGCGAGCTTGAAGGACCCGTCAGGGAGAAGGAATGTATCCTGGAGGTACTTACGGGCATCCTTCACCATGTCTTCATAGACAGTATGGTTCTTGCCTATGGCCTTTGCCATGTCGCACATCATCTGGGCGTCTATGAGCCAATAGGAAGCACCCATGTAGCTCCAGTACACCTCGGCATCCCTGCGTGTCGCGGCATCCACGAATGCCTTTCCCGTGCAGCTTTCCAGGGCTTCGTAGCTCAGCCAGTCATTCCACTGATAGTTGCCGTTCTCCTTGGAAAGAGCCTTGTGGTCATACTTGGTGTCATTGATGTGGTTCATGAAGAGGTTCATGGCATCCCAGTTCTCCTCGACAATCCCAGTATCCGCAAACTGCTTGTAGATGGTCCAGGGGACGATGATCCCGGCATCCGCCCATCCAAGGCGCATCATGGAGTTGGGCTCGGCACCGTACTGCGCCTGGGGGGCGACACCCGGGAAGGCGCCGAACTCATTCTGGGTGTCCCTCATATCCCGCATCCATTTGTGGAAGAAGGAGGAAGTGTTGGCAAAGAAGGTGCCTGTCTCCGTGAACACCTGCGTATCCGCGGTCCAGCCCAGCCTCTCATCCCTCTGGGGACAGTCCGTGGAAACGGACAGGTAGTTGGAGCGCTGGCCCCAGACGGTATTGGAAATAAGCTTGTTGATAAGGTCATTCCCCGTGGTTATCTCACCTGTCTCAAGTTCCTTGGCAATGGACGAAACAGGAATGGAGGCAAGTTTCTTAATTTGCACTTCGCCATTTGCCGTCACTGAAATATACCTGTAGCCGAAGAACGTGTGCGTAGGATAGTAGGTCTCAAAATCCTCCTTCCCCGCGAACGTGTAGTCAAGGCGGATGCAGTTCTGGTAGGTACGCAGGTTGCGACGGTGGACGCTTCCCTCGGGACCGTCCATACCGCGGCTCTCCGCACCGTTCCCATCGTTGAGGATCTCTGCCGGGAGGCACTCAAGTTTGACACCTTCCGCAGCCTTGAATGTGAAGCAAGGAACGGCTGCGGCATTCTGGCCGAAGTCCACAACGAGGGTCTCCCCGGGATGGAGGGAAATTATCTGTCCGTCCTGGTATTCCCCTTTCACGACAATCTTTCCATGTTCAACCTTGGCTTTTTCCTCGGAAGGGACCTCTCCGGTGACCCCCTCCCAGACGTACATCTTGACGGGAGAGAGGGCAAGGTCTGCACGGAGATAGACCTCAGCACCTTCGGAAGGAAGGATTTCCCCGGAGAACTCCGTATTGACCTCCGGGGTGGAGAGCTTTTCCGGGGTGCAGAAGCCAGGCAGCTCCCTGGCATCGTACTGTTCCCCGTCAAAGATGCCGGCATGCTTGATGGGTCCTGCGATACCGGCTTTCCAGGTATCGGTATCAGTTCCGTAGAGTTTCTTGGAGCCGTCGGAGAAGGTAAGTTCCAGAACGCCGCGGAAAGCGCATTTCTTGCCGATCATACCGGGATATCCACCGGGAGTGATAATCTTATCGGCCCACCATCCGGGGGTCACCTGGGCGCTGAGGACGTTGTCCGCACCCTCCTTTTTCACATAAACATCCGTGATGTCATAGGTGAAGGAGCGCTTTGTCTTGGCATAGTGGGTGAAACCGGGCTTGAGGAACTCCTTTCCGATCTGTTCACCGTTAACGTAAATGTCATATGTGCCAAGACCCGTGGTCATCCATTTTGCACAGACCACCTTCCCTTCGTTCTTGACGGTGGAGACGAACCACGAAGCCCCGTCAGCCGCCCTGAGGGATGTTTCCGTGAGGACGGGGGCATCCGCCGCCGATATCCACTTGGAGGCATCCCATGCCGAGGAGGGGAGCGCCTCGACCTTCTTTCCCGCTTCCCGCAGGGTTTTAGGGGTGCATGAAACGAGCACACATGCCGCAAGGATTGCGGTGCCGATAAGTATCTTTTTCATAAAGACAGGTTGTTTGGTGTTATCTACTGAGTTTAGTCGTCAAATTTAGTAAAGCCTATTGTATCCTGAAACGGTAAGAATAAGTCTCATGGGGTTTTATCCTGTACTTAGCGATGGTTGAAGGACCGCAGCTGCCGTTGCCCAGACCGCTCATCATGCAGTCAAGGTTCAGGATGACTTCGCTTCGGCGGAACTCCCCGAGATCGTTGCGGTACTTTATCCTGTAGAGATCCTGGTCCGTGAAATGAAGGGCGGAGAAGTCAAAGGACTTGTCTGCACTGAACGTGATGCTCCGGCCTCCGTCCCCGGAATCAAAGCGCACCCACCTCACATCGGAACGCTCACCCATGGTCTGGGTCCTTACATAGGGTTCCTCCATGCCGGTGACGGTTGTAGCGTACACTCCGAGGTAAGCCGCATCCTTCCTGTCCAGGTAGTTCTCCATGGGACCCCTGCCGTAGTAGGTCAGGTTCTCGAATTCGGGGCTCAGAATCATCGAAAGACCGACTCTCGGCACGTCACATCCCTCCTGGGGCACGAACGAAGCGCTCACATCCAAGGAACCGTCCTTGTTGATGTCATAGTTGACCTGGGCCGAGAGAGTGGACTTCCCGAGCGAAGACTCGAAGAGGGTCTGTACATGGACCCCGGTCCCGTCGACTCTGTACGTGAAGTCCTTCAGGTTCGACTCTGCCGTCATTGTTCCGTCCCCGATGTAACGGGTGCCGTCATTGCTCGTGAACCGGGACAGGTTTACAGTGGGACCGCCAAAGGAGCGAAGCACCTCCTTGCCGTCTTTCTTCAGGCTCAGAATCCGGCCGCTTACCCTATCCATCCGGACAGACAGTTTGCCGTTCTCGACCCTGAGGTAGCGTCCCTCTTCCATCCAGACCTTGAAAGGCTCCCCATCTGCGGGAGGACCCAGACGGGACTCCTTGGAGGAAAGTATCCATTCCCCGGAGGCCTCGACATGTCCTGCGGGAGCCCAGAGGTTGGGCTGGCGAAGAAGGACCTCGGCCCTGAGGGTCACGTCCCCGTCAAAGTCGCAAAGGGACTTGTCCAGGGGAAGTGTGACTTCCGTGCTTTCCCAAGGTTCCGTATCCGGAAGGTCCATACTTCCCGAAGCGACACTCTTCCCTTCGTGAAGAAGGGTGTAGCGAAGGGTCATTTCGCTCAGGTTGCAATCATTGTAGCGGTTCTCGAGAGTAAGTGTGAGTGGATCCCTCAGGTCCATTTTCACATATTGGTATATCCTTTTCACCTGCAGGAGCTTTGCCGTGACATCTCGGTTTGCCGTAACGATTCCGTTGCAGCAGAAATCGTTGTCATTGGGCACGTCCCCGAAGGAGCCCCCGAAATACAGTTTCCCGTCACTTGCTCCCGGCCTGTAGATGGCCTGGTCTACCCAGTCCCAGATGCAAGCTCCTATCATCCTCTCGGAATGGTTCTCAATGTAGTCCCAGTACTCCGCAAGGTTGCCGATGGCGTTACCCATGGCATGGGCATACTCGCACAGGAAATAAGGCTTCTGGGTACCGCCTCGATCCCGTCGTTGCATGTCCTCCAGGGATGGGTACATCTGGGAATCGATGTCGGCGACTTCGTTCTGTCCCTGATAATGGATGGGACGGCTGTCAAGGGCCCTGACAGCATCCCTTTCAGCCACTATGTTGGAGCCCCCGCCGGACTCATTGCCAAGGGACCAGAATATGACGCTCGGATGCAGGCGGTCCCTGCGGACCATCCTCTGTCCCCTGTCCTCATAAGCCCCCTTCCATGATGGGTTGTCGCTTATGGAATTGTTCCCGTGGCACTCCTGGTCCGCCTCGTCCACCACGTAGATCCCGTAATAATCGTACAGGGCGTACATCCTGGGATCGTTGGGATAGTGGCTGGTGCGGACGGTATTTATGTTGTGGCGCTTCATCAGCAGGATGTCCTCCTCCATGGACTCGACCGGTACGGCCTTCCCGAAGCGGGGATGGATGTCATGACGGTCGGTGCCCTTGAGGTAAGTGAGGACACCGTTGACATAGAGCTTGTTCTGGCTGAAGACGACCCTTCTGAACCCGTAGCGGTAGAATGTGCACTCCCTCTGTCCCCGGGAATCGCTGATGTCCAGCCTTACGGTATAGAGGTAAGGCTTGTCCGAGGACCAGAGATGCACTTTGGGAACGTCCAGTGAAAGGGAAAGGGAGTGATTCTTCCAGTTGTCCGAAGGACGGATCTTTGCGAAAGTCTCCCCAACCCTGCGGCCCTCCCTGTCATAGATGGACAGTCCCACCGTCGCCGAGACATTCTTGCCGTAGAGGTTCCTCAGCGACACTTCTGTGGTAAGGGTAGCGTTGGCGAGGTCCGCAGTGAAGGATGCATCCATCGCGAGGTCCTGGAAATTCACTTTGGGTCGGCACATCAGGTACACACTTCTATGGATTCCCCCGAAGCGGAACATGTCCTGGTCCTCCAGGTAACTTCCGTCGCTCCACTTGTACACTTCGACGGCCAGGGTGTTCTTCCCTTTCTTCACATAGGGGGTGATGTCGAACTCGGCATCATTGTTGGCACCCTGGCTGTAACCGACCTTCTTGCCGTTGACCCAGAGGTAAAACGCCGAATACACCCCGTCAAAATGCAGGTACACTTCCTTTCCGGACCACCCTTCGGGCAAAGTGAACTCCTTGCGGTAGGACCCAACGGGATTGGGCTCCTTTTCCATGGTGTAATTCTTCCGGGCCTGGATGAAAGGAGGATTGTTTGCGAAAGGGTAGGTGATGTTGGTGTAAAGAGGGGTACCGTAACCGAGCATCTCCCAGCACGAGGGCACGTCTATCTCCCCCCAGGGGCTGTCGTCGAATTTCTCTTTCCAGAACGTAAGGGGCCTGCTGTCGGGATCCGCCGTCCAGTGGAACTTCCACTTGCCGTTAAGGGAAATAACCCGTGAGGATGCGGTGGGGACCCAGGGCTTCGCATAGGCCGGGTCGGAAAGCATCTCCTCCGGGGAAGCGAAAGGAATGAATGTCGGGTGGCCGTCTTCCTTGTTTACCGCGAACACCTTCTCGTTCTCCCAGTCATTGGTGGATGAGGTCTTGGGCGGGATGTAATTGACCTTTGCCGCGGACTCCCTTATGTACCACTTCTGAAGCTGGCTGGCCCCGTCCTTGGGGAGCTGGTAGGGCCTGTCCCCGTACTTCCCCTTTTCCTGGAGTCCGAGGGCCATGCCGGAGGCTACGCAGACAATGTTCCAAGAACCGTCCCCCGCAGGGGACACGGTCCACTGCTGGTTCGGGTTGAATATGTTATCCGAGTACTGGATTACCGGTTGTGGCCTGTTGCCGTTCCCGTTGTCCAGGGCTTGGAGAGTGTAACCGTTAAGAAGCAGATATGTATCCTTCCCTACCGGCCGCATGATCCAGGCCTGGGCTGGATCGTTCTCCCCTGCCCTGGAAACGGTGACCGACGTCTCGGAGGCAAAACCTCCACCGGCATCCAGGACCAACCCGTCCGGTGTGGAGATGGTGTAGCACTTGTTTATATCGAATGCTTCCTGCGCCCACAGAGCAAGGGACGGGAGCAGAAGGGCCAGGATAAGGGGTAATGTCTTTTTCATCAATATGTGAGATTTGCCCTGACGGGATAATGGTCGGAGACGAAATCGCGCCCATCATACCGGTCGGTAACCCTGTAGAACTTGGTGCAGCCTGAAAAACCGTTGTAGAATATGAAGTCAATGGGCTTTCTTCCCGAGACTGTGCCCCAGCCATGCCAGGTAAGGCCGTTGTCCGTCACCTTGGCCTCCACTCTTGCATCCTTCATCATTCCCTGAATGTCGGCCAGGCAAGGATCGTCTGGATACACATTGAAGTCCCCGCACAGGATCATCGGAAAGCCCTCGGGGTTCATCTTGCCGATTCTCTCGACAACCACAGCGAGGCCTTTTCGCCTGGCCTCCTGCCCGACATGGTCGAGATGGGTGTTCACGAAGTAGAAATGCTTCCCTGTTTTCCTGTCTTTCATGAGGGTCCACGTGGCTGTGCGCTTGCAGGCCGCATCCCAGCCCATGGAAGGCTTGTCGGGGGTCTCGCTCAGCCAGTATGTACCCCATTTTTCCATTTCGATGCGGTCCGTGTCATAGAACACGGCCATGTGCTCCCCTTCATGGACTCCGTCCTCACGTCCCACGCCCACATATTTGTAACCGGGACAGTCAGCCACGAACTGCTCCAGCTGGAAATCCAGCGCTTCCTGCACTCCGAAAACGGCGGGACGCTGTGCCTTGACCATCTGCGAGGCAGCCCTCTTCCTTTTGTCCCACGCATTCACTCCGTCAGGGGCGGTGCCGTAACGGATGTTGTAGGACATTACCGGCAGGCTCCCGTCGGGTATGACCTTCACAAGGCGCACTCCGTGCGAGGCGATAAGGCACCCAAGGTCCTCTCCCAAAAGATCCTTCTGACGCCACAGGTCACGGATGGTCCCACTCAGGTCCAGCCTGTCTATGCACTCTGCTATATCCACTTTCACAGCCTTGTCCCCGAGGTTGAAGATACCCACTGCGGTACCTCCGTCAGAGAGGGGACGGCTCCATATCTGCAGGTCCCCCATCGTCATGTCACGGTGGGCCTGTTTTCCGAGGATGTCCTGATGGACTGCGTTGACCTCGTTGTTGCAGAGCAGGTTGACGGTGAAATCATCCATCTGGGACACATCGCAACCGATGAGCATATTGGCGGCGAGAAGCGCCCACAGGGAAATGTGCGTGTACTGCTCATCCGCTGTGAGGCGGCTGTCACGGAGGTTGTTGCTCCAACCGACCTTTCCGACGATGAGCATGTCCGGGTCGTTCCAGTGACCGGGAGCCGCATAAGGATACAGTTCGGTCTGTCTCTCGAAGCCGATGTTGTACAGCGACTGCCAGGTATCCGTAATGTCACCGGTGGTTCTCCAGGAGTTGGCATCCACCATCGGGCCCCATGTCCACACATCGGCCATTCCGTACTGGCACAGGGAATAGAATATGTCGCGGGGCTGTTCCCTCAGGTACTGCTGCATCTTCATGTAGGGACGGGCGTACGCGGCGGTCGAGTGGTCAGAGCTCGGATTGAACACCTTTGAATAGCCGCACCAGTCGTACTTCAGGTAGTCCACGCCCCAGGAGTTCCAGGTCTCGGCATCCTGCCTCTCATGGTCCAGGGTCCCAAGGTATCCTCCGCAGGTACGGTCACCGGGGGAGGAATAGATTCCGAACTTGAGGCCTTCCGAATGCAGGAAGTCACCGAGGGCCTTCATGTCCGGGAACTTGTCGTTGGTGGCGATGGTGCCATCTGGGTTGCGTTTCTCCGCTTCCCAGGCATCATCCACGTTGATGTAAGAGTATCCATAGTCGGCAAGCCCTTTTTCGATGATGGCGAGGGCTGAGGACATGACCTTCTTCTGGGATACGCTCAGGCCCCAGCAGTTCCACGAGTTCCAGCCCATCGGAGGGGTGAGGGCGATCTTGGAGCCGACTTTCAGCGTGAAGGGCTGCTTGAAGGTGCCGTGCCCATTGGTGGCTACAAGGGTCATGGCATAGTCCCCCGCAACCTCCACCGCTCCGCCGAGGATCCCCTTGTCCTCATCCAGGGTCACGCCCTCGGGAAGGTTCTCGACAGAGAACTTCATCGGCCTTTCCCCAGAGAAGGGAAGGCGGAAAATAATCGGGGAATGCGGTCTCACACCGTACACGAGAGGTCCGTTGTAACGGGGAGAGAGGGGTGCGGGAGGAGTGAGTATGTACTTGGGTATGTAAGAGGCCGACACACTCTGCCCGGTCTTGTTGTCGGTATAGGTGAAATTGAACTGTTTGTGTTCACTGCTTCCCGCAGGGATGGGAATGTCTACAACCTTGCCGGCCCTGAGTTTCAGTTTGCTTTCAGTGCTGGACTCCGTCCTGTCGCTTTCCAGGAGCAGAACTTCCTCCTTGAGGGTCCCGTTTATGGGAAGGGAGGAAAGAATGTGCGCAGCGCAGCCCCCCCCTCCGTCATCGGATACCGTAATCTTGACCACGTCCTTCATCTCGGGAACCAGGACCTTGATTTCAGTGTCGTAGAACCCGCCCGGGGCCCCGCCGTCATAGACACGGACCGCTATCACATTGTCCTTGTCCCAGTTCACGAGGGACAGGGGTATGTCATACATGCGCCTGATGTTCCATGAGGAAGCGTAATTGGGGGGAAGAGTTCCAAGCCCTCCTATCCTGACTCCGTTAAAGAAGGTCTCATCGCAGTCATCCACGAACCCCATGTCAAGAATGAGGCGGTTCATGTAGGGGGACTTCCCCTTGAGGGATGAGGGGATTGCCATATGGATACGGTACCAGGCATAGCCGCCCGGAACCTTGAGGCCCTGGTTATCCCATGGCCTGTCCAGGGAAAGCACCTGCCAGGAACTGTCATCCAGGCCCTTCTGGCTCCATGCCGGGTCATCCCCGACGTGGAAGAGGCCCTTTTTTGCAACCTGTGCCTGCGCCCCCAGGGATAGGAGTACGAGCAAAACGATTAACGAACGTTTCATGTCAAGTGTTGTTTTTCAAGAGTTTATTAAGCGAGTGTGTAATCTTGGTCATTAAGTGTATTTAGCGGCAGGGTTCAGGCCACTGAGGGGACAGATGTGGTTTACATGGTAAATTTGCGAAATTATTTGAAAACTCTTTTTATTAAAGCCGGAAAAGATAACCGTGGATAACGGAAGGGGAAATTGCTGTTTTTGTATCAGTAAATACTCGCAGTGGCGCCCCCTCCACCCCTGCATCCTGGTGCCGATAGAGAGAGAAGAAGGATAGATGACAGTATGGGAAGATGGTGGTTTTTCATAAAACCTTATTTTTCAATTACTTGATTGCAGTAATTAAGGAGGGAGAACTTCCTCTCCCCCTCCTAACATGCGCTATTTGTGGAAAAGGGCCTTCGAGGGGACGGGGGTATACTTGTTGTCGCCTGGTCCTTTCCACTCCCAAGAGAGAGACTGGGGGCCCTCATCCTCGAAATACAACAATCTGAATGGATGCAATCCCTTCATGAGAGGAATCCTTCCTTCGGCACTTCTCTTCTCGTGGGAAAGGTCGTTGCCAAGCACTTCGATGCTGTCCACCAGGAGGATGGTCCCGTCATCCGAAGTGGTCCTGAAATGCCAGACCCCGTCCCTCGGGATGTCAATGAAACCGTAGAATATGTACCCGAAATGGTCCTCTCTTCCGGCCCCGTCTATCGTTGGCTCGATCATCACCCCGAAGCCTTCTGCGGGATCCCCGTCCAGCTGGCCGCAATTCTTGAAATTGGCCTCGTGATATGTGTAACGCACCCCATTTTCGATTCCCTCCCGGTTGGAATAAGGCCGTATGAAGTCCTTGCTTGCCTCCCTGAAGGTTGTCATCGAAGGGGCGAGCCCTTCCTTGAATGCCTTTGCCTTTATGGTGCAGGAACTGGTGATTTCAAAAGGATAGTCATACAGGGGGCTTTCCTCGGTAGGCTCGCTCCCGTCCAGGGTATAGCGGATGGCAGCCCCCTGCGTTCGGGAACCCATGCTCACTGTGGCCGCCTCACCGAACATCTGTATGCCGCCCTCAATGTAAGGCGGGGAGACAAATGGTTCCTTTGTGAGGGAATACGGGGCAGGGAGATTGTCCCTGGAAGGGTCAGGCCGCGGGGACAGCGTGAAACACAGTTCCCCTCCCTCCATTATCTCATCATAGGTGACAAAGTGCCTCTGTACGGGGGTTCCGTTGAGGGTCACGGAACTTATATACTTGTATCTTGAGTTGTTGGCCCTTATTGTCAAGGTCTTGCCGCCTCCGAGCCTTATTGTGGACTCCCTGAAGAGGGGTGCAGTCAGGAGGTACTGCCCGCTTCCCGGGCAGACAGGATAGATTCCCAGCGATGCAAGGACATACCAGGCGCTCATCTGGCCGCAGTCCTCGTTGCCGCAAATCCCCGCCGGGGCGGTGTCGTAGAACCTTGTAAGAATGTCCCTCACTATTTCCTGGGTACGGCTGGGCTTCCCCACCCAATGGAAGAGCCAAGGCAGGTGCTGTCCTGGCTCGTTGCCGTGGGCATACTGCCCCATTAACCCGGATATACCGAAGTCAAGGCGCGGCTGGCCCTCGGGGGAATAGCAGAAGAGGGAATCGAGGGCACAGAGAGTGGCCTCCCTTCCTCCCATCAGGGCAATCATGCCCTCCATATCGTGGGGCATGAAGAAACGGTACTGCCAGGGCGTTGCCTCCGTAAGCTCCCTTGAGCCCTCAAGGGGACGCAGCTCCGTACACCAGTTCCCGTCCACTTTCTTTCCCCTCATGAACCCCGTATAGGGATCGAACAGGGCACGGTAACGCCTGGCCCTTTCGTCATACTGCGCCGCTATGTCCCCGTGTCCCAAGGACTCCGCCATGCGCGCTATGCACCAATCGTCGTAGCAGTACTCCAGCGTCCTGGAAACGGACTCCGCTGTGATGTCACCGGGAAGGTAGCCGAAACTGTTGTAGATTTCAGATGCTCCGGCGGCATTCCTGTCGGAGGACTCCATCATGGCCCGGAGGGCCTTATCCCCGTCGAAAGAGCGTATGCCACGAAGCCATGCGTCCGCTATCACGGACACACTGTGGTAACCTATCATACAGCCCGTCTCGTCGCTTGCAAGCGGCCATATTGGAAGCTCCCCCCTGCAGTCGTAGTCGTCCAGCATACTCTCGACCATATCGCCGACCATCCCCGGGTCAAGGATGGTCTGGAGGGGATGCCAACTGCGGAAAGTGTCCCAGATTGAAAGCGTGGAATAGAAGTGATGGCCAGGGGGCAGGACTCTGTTACGGCGTGATTGGTCCCTGTAGGACCCGTTCACATCGTCAATTATGACAGGAGCCTGGAAAGTGTGGTAAAAGTACGTGTAGAACACTTTGTCGGGACCTCCGCTTACCGAGATGGAGGAAAGAGCGTCTTCCCAAAGTTCCCCGGCCTGGCCACGGATGGCATCGAACCCATCTTCCCTTGTCTCCTCGAGGCGGTTTTCCCTGGCACTTTCGACACTCACTCCCGACAGGGCGAGACAGAGGGTAATTCCGCTTGTTCCCTCGGGGAATATGAAATCAACCACCCCGTCCCTCACCTGGTGGGCCCTCTCGTAGGGAAGGGAGAACTCCGCATCCGCATAAACATCCCTTCCGTGCGCCCATGCGGTTGTGCGCCTCTCGCTTGTGAAGCCCCTCATCCCGTCAGGGACCAAGGTGGCCTCGTTGCACACCATCCAGTTTCCGATGCCGTAGCGGGCATCCACCCTGATCCTGGGCTGGCCCTTTCCCGTGAAAGTGTACCTGTGTACTCCGGTATGTGGCGTGGCCGTAAGTTCTGCTGTAATCCCGCCCCCAAGTCTTACTTTGTAATACCCTGGACGGGCCAGTTCATCCTCGTGTGTGAAAGGAAGGGGTCCTACTTTTTCACTGAGGGAGGGTGTCACCAGAAAGTCACCGAGGTCCGGGCATCCCGTACCGCTCAGGTGAGAATGGCTGAACCCAAGAATCAGTGAATCCCGGTAGTTGTAGCCTGCGCAGCGGAGGCTGTCGGTATCGGGACTGAGCTGCACGGCCCCGAAAGGCACCGTGGCACCGGGATAGGTGTTCCCGACATAGTCCGTTCCGTTAAGCACATTAACAAGGTCCGTGACACATCTTTCCCTCCTCTCGGTGCATGAGTGGAACGGGAGCATGAGGGTGCAGACAAGAAAAAACGGCAAAAGGTTTCTCATAAGTGGTGTATGATTGTTTGGGGCGTCCTTGCAAGGGGACGGCCCGTCTTCTTCTATGGAACAGGGTTGAAAGGTTCCGCTTTCAGCCCGTTGTCGGGGGTGAAATCAATACCGAGGACGGAAGCGATCGTCCCGGCGAGCTGCTTTGTGTAGAAGGGCCCGTTATGGGACGTTTCCCCCAGTACGGGAACGCCCTTGCCAAAGGCTGCGAACCAAGTGTTCCCGGAGCCCTCGGCCTGGGGGTTGTGGTCTTTGAAATACTCTCCCGCACCCCTTCCGTGGTCACAGGTGACAAGATAGGTGGTCCTGCCTCGGTAGAAAGGATCCTCCTCGCACTGTTCCACGATGCGGCCGATGAAAGCGTCAGTGGCCTTTGCGGATGCGAGATACGTGTCGTAACGACCGTGGTGGGCCCACTCGTCGGTATCGCCGAAGGCTATGTACATAACCTTTGGATGCTTTTCCCTGAGAATCTCCATGGCGAAGCCGAAGGTCGTTATATCGAGCCTCTCACTGGGACCGAAGGGGTCTGGGAGGGATGAGTCCACGACCTGGAGGAACCTTGTCCCGGGGGTATCCAGATAGCAGGGCTCATGGGCTGAGCTTCCCGGGATAAGAGCCCTCTCGTTTGCAAGGGTGTGGCGGACCGACTCCCATGACGATACCATCATGACACTCCCTTCGTAACGGGGATCCCTTGCCGCCACCTCAAGGACATTGGTGTTGGGGTTAGGGAGGGGGGCGTTGCTTAGAATCCTCTCTTCGTCCGCATAGCCGCAGAACATCTCGCTGTAGCCTGGGTATGAGAAATACTTTGTGTTCTCGACGGACATCAGACTGGATTTCCAGCGGTTGCCTATAATGTAGCCGTGATCCATGCCGTAGCCCCACAGGAACGGGAGGAGGGTGCTGCGCCTCTTCTCGGGGGTGTCCCTCCAGTACTCCGCCTTCAGCAAAGCGGTATCCTTCACCAGGCGGACATCCTGGACCAGGGAGGAATCGGCTCCCCCGAACACTTCCTCCCAGCGGAGGCCATCGTAAGTAAAGATGATAAGCCTGGGGTCATTGTCCACTTTTGAGCAGGCCGCCACTGCGGCAAGGCAGAGGACAAGGATGAGGGGGAAGACTTTTTTCATTGTGTTGTGTGTGTTCGTACAAATAAAAGGAAGGGAAGCGGTTACCTGTCCATAGTCAGGGTAGCGGCTCCCAGGATGCCGGCATTTTCCAGTTCAGAAACCACAATCCTGATCCTTTCCACGGTCTTGGGGTAAGGGAAGGTCGACAGGACTTTGTACATGCTTTCATTAAAGACGGGATAAGCCTGGGATATGCTGCCGCCGAATACTATCATCTCGGGGTCGTAGGCGAAGAGGATCATCTTCACAAGGTCCCCGACATGCTCCCCGAACTCTCTCCACAAGGCTAAGGCCTCGGGGTCCCCGAGTCGTGCCCTGCGTCCGGCCTCCCAGCCGGACATTCCCGTTCCCTTGAAAAAGGGGCTGGAACAGTAATGCTCGTAGTCGCTCCCAAGGTATGGGATGCTACCTATTTCCCCGGCACCGGTATTGTGGCCGGGAAACAGTCTGCCACCTATCAGGAGGCTGGAACCGAGTCCCGTCCCCAGGGTCACGCAAACAGCGCTTTCGCTCCCTTTCGCCTCCCCGAAAGCACACACGCCCAGGGCGAAGCAATTGCAGTCATTGTCTACACGGACCGGCAGGGAAAACTTCCTTTCCATGAACTCCCCCAGGTGGACCTCCTTCCACGACGGAATATTGGCGACATTGTAGACGACCCCTTCCTTGGTGTCGACAACCGACGGTACCCCGAATCCTATCCCCTCGCAGTCTCCCGTGCCGATCTTTTGGATGAGGCCGCACAGTTGTCCCAGGACCTCCTCCTGTGTCCCGCCGGCCTTGCATGGCTCCGAGAGCATTCTCAGTATCCTTCCGTTTCGGTCCACGGCTGCGGCACGGGCGGAGGTTCCGCCCAAATCTATTCCTATGTACATGGTTTCCTATTTTGAAAAAGAGTAGGTCAGGTTTTGGTGCTATCTTCCCTCAAGGGAGATGTGATATGTAAAATTATCAAAGTATTTCCATTTCCCAAAGAAATACCAGAAAATGGCCCTTGGAGCATTCTCTTTTGGGCATTCTCTTTCAGGTGCCTTCCCGTCCCCGGAAGACAAGAATCCCGGCAAAGCCCCCACCCAGGGCCCCGCCGGGAAAACGTTCTTTAGGTGTGTTTTATCTTTCGTAAGCTCCGTAATCCTTTGCCTCCTTTAGCAGGCGGTCAGGATAGTTGGAGATGATGGCCTCCACCTTGAGGTCCAACAGGTTGCGCATCTCTGCGGGGTCATCCACGGTCCATGTGACCACCTTCATACCGTCCCTGTGCGCCTTTTCCATCAATTCCGCATTGACAAAACGATACTCGGGACTGAACCATTCGGGTATGAAATTGAGTTTGGCCATGGATTTCTCATACTGCATTCCTGCGCCGAGAAGATATGAGAGGTGATGTCCGGGATATTTCTCGTTGATATAATTGAGAGTCCTCACGTCGAAACACTGGATAATGAGCCTATCCCCGAGTCCCAGGGAATCCAGCATGTTGACGCAGCGGTCCGCAAACTCCCGGTAGTCTGGCCAGTTCACGCCTTCCACCCCTTCACTGGAGGTTTCCTCGCTTTTGATCTCGATGTTATAGCTTACGGGCGAGAGGCCCTTCTCCTTGACATAGGCCTCCACCGTGCGGATCACTTCCGAGGCGACCGGCTTCACTGCGGGTATGCAGTGTTTCTCGGGCCACTCGGGATTCTCCCTCATGCCCACGTCCCACTTCACCACCTCGCTGTAAGGAATCTGGTAAAGATACACTTTGGGATCTTCCGCCTTGACGGGATTTCCCTCGGGATCGGTGGCATACCTGTGATGGAAGTATTTGTCATGGGAGAGGATCACTTTATTGTCCTGGGTTATGCAAAGATCCATTTCAAGAGTGTTCACGCCGAGGTCAACGGCGTTTTTCATGGCCGCGAGGGACTCCTCGGGATAAAGACCCATGCCGCCCCTGTGGGCCTGGACATCAACTTTGTAAGTCGCTTTCGGCTGACAGGCTACCGCTGCAAGAAGCAGCATCAAAAACAAACTTTTTTTCATGATTCTTTTTGCGTCTATGTGGTATTCTTAATCTATATTCCTTGGCTGGGTGCATTCGCTTTGGCAGGAGATGACTTTGCGGAAAAAACTTCGGTCTGGGGCCGGGGCTTTTCCCTGCACCCTTAAACAGTGCGAAGTTAAAACAAAATACAATAGCGTCAAAACCCGCAGCAGCCCCTGCGGGTCCCAATAGACTACTTTTCCCTCCTTCAAGAAAGTTTCCGCCCACCCCTTGCCAATACGGACAATTTTCACTTTATTTGCAAAGATGTTTTTTTGGCAATTCTTTGTATTCACATAACTTATCTCATCAGAACTTATCATACTGACCTGGAACATGACAATTTCTCTACGACGTCTTTGTGGAAGAGCCTCTCTCCTCATTGGAGGATGCCTTCTTGCACTGCTTCTTAACGGGGGCTGCGAGAAGGTAATTCCAGTGGAAAGCGTATCAGTAAGCCCCGCCTCGCTGGAACTGAAGGTCGGTGCTTCCCAGTCGCTCTCGGCAAGGGTCCTTCCCACCGATGCAACTGACCCTTCCGTCAGTTGGACTTCATCCAATTCTGCGGTAGCGACAGTATCTGCAGGGGGCCAGGTGACCGCTCTCTCCCCCGGCACCGCCACCATTACGGCTTCCGCCTCGGATAAGAAGGGCACCTGTTCAGTCAAGGTGGTCCCCGCCGATGTCCATGCCGATGGCATTTCCCTGAATGTTACCTCAAAGAACCTCGTTAAAGGGGAGGAATTCACACTTACAGCCACAGTGACCCCTTCAAATTGCACTGACGCCCTCTCGTGGAGCAGTTCCGCTACCGCAGTGGCCACGGTGGACGGGAACGGAAAAGTCAAGGCAGTGGGAGCGGGATACGCCGTGATAACGGCAAAGGCTGGAAGCAAGAGCGCAATCTGCGAACTGACAGTCTCATCCCCTGCCCAGAGCGTAACGCTCAGTGCCACATCCAAGAGCTTAAATGTAGGGGAAGAGTTCACCCTCACCGCCACCCTGACCCCTTCAGACTGCACTGACGACCTCTCCTGGGTCAGTTCCAATACCGCCGTCGCGACAGTGGACGGAAAGGGAAAAGTCAAGGCTATGGGAGCTGGGAACGCCACCATAACCGCTTCGGCAGGAGGCAAGAGCGCAACTTGCGAAGTGAGCGTCAGCTCCCCCGCCGGGAGCGTAACGCTGGATATCACATCCAAGACCGTCAGGGTCGGGGATGAATTCACACTTACCGCCACTGTGACACCCTCCGACTGCACCGACCCCCTCACCTGGAGCAGCTCAAATACGGCTGTGGCCACAGTGGACGGGAACGGAAAGGTGAAGGCCGTGGGCCTTGGCTCCGCCACCATAACGGCAAAGGCCGGAAACAAGAGCGCAACGTGCTCGGTGAACGTATCTTCCCCTGCCCAGAGCATCACCCTGGACAAGACTTCCGTCACCCTCAGACAGGGTGAGAGTGTTACTATCACCGCAACGGTAACCCCTTCAGACTGCACCGACACCATCACCTGGACAAGTTCCGACAACGGGGTCGCCAGTGTGGACAAGGGAGGGAAAGTGAAAGCAGTGGGACAGGGAGTCGCAACCATCACGGCCAAGGCCGGGGACAAGAGCGCAACTTGCACCATTACGGTATCCAACGACACTTCCGGAGGCCATGAGGGCACCGGGTCCGAGGAATGGGATTAACAGTTAAAGACGCATCCATCATGAAAAAGACATACACAACGGTCTTTCTGCCCCTATCGGCCCTTCTCCTGCTTGCAGGATGCTCGGTTTCCGAGAAAGCCACAGGCGACGGTGATTTTCCTCTCGGGGAAGTGATTTTCAGGGGCGTAGCCGAAGATGACGCTCCCTCTACCAGGACATCCCTTGCGAACGACCTTTCCGTCCTCTGGAGCCCAGGGGATGAAATAAACATTTTCTACGGAAGCTCCCTGAGCAAGAAGTTCACCTCCACCAATTCCGAGGAGGCGGCAAGCGCAGATTTCAAGGGGGACCTGACCGGAATAGAGTACACCCCCGGCGGGAAGTTCCTCGCCCTGTATCCCTACAGTTCAGATAACACCTCCGACGGGAACAGCGTCTCTTTCACCCTTCCTTCTTCCCAGACGAGCCTTCCTGGCTCCTTCTCCAGGAAGCAGTTCCCCTCGATGGCCGTGACAACGGAAAGGGACCTGTATTTCAAGAACATCTGCGGCGGAATCCGTCTGTCCTTCACCAGGGACGACATTTCCTCCGTCAAATTCTCGGGCAGATCCAAGGAAGCCCTCTCGGGAAAGCTTTCCGTGGAAATGTCCTCCGAGGGGATTCCCGCCATCAAGGGCGTACCCTCCCCGGTGACCACCATTACCCTGACCCCTGAGAGCGGGACGGCATTCCTCCCCGGGAAATACTACTACATCGTGGCTATCCCGGGAACCCTGTCCGAGGGATATGAAATAACCCTCTACACCACCGGAGGCAAAAAAGCCACCAAGCAAAATTCCTCCTCCGTCACGATTAAGAGAGGAATCTGGGGCACCCTCACGGGGGTGGATTCCGCCCTGTCCTTCGAGGACGTGACTCTCGAGGAGGACAAAAGCGGTTTCTTCGGCTTAGGCGGGAAAAACATGACTTATACCGTAAATGAGTCCCAGCTGATCCATTCCTACGCTGACGGTTCCCTCACCTTCACCCTGTTCAATCCAACCCTCGGGCAGTTCGTCAGGGTCAGCGGCATTCCGGAGAATGCACAGGTGGGAGACTCCTTCACTGTAACATTCCTCCAGAACATCGTCACTTCGATTGACGCCTCCTACAAAGTGAAGGCTAGCGTCGTGCAGGACGAGGACCCCAGCTACACGAAGATCGTCTGTGAGGATGATACAGTCATAACCATCAAAAAATAGACGGAGCCATGAAAAAGATACTTAGCATTCTGACTGTGATATTTGCACTGGTCCTCCCGACCCAGGGCCTTCTTGCGGACTCCGCCAACAAGCATCCCTTCGTCCTGACTCAACCAGACGGGTCAACAGTGACCCTCGTCAGGCACGGCGACGAGTTCTTCTCCTACACGACCGACCTCTCGGGAAATGTAATGGAAAAAGGTCCGGACGGGTTCTACAGGAAGGTCGACTCCTTTAGCCCCTCACTTCGTACCGCTGAGGCCAAGGGGGCTGAAATGAGACGACTCAGAAATGAACTTCTGTCCATCGGCACGAGAGCCTCGGATATGACCCGTGGCAGCAAGAAATTCCTCGTCATCCTCATTGAGTGGCAGGATCTCAAATTCAAGACGACAAATGCCGATGCCGCGTTCAGAAACCTTCTGAACCAGGCCGGATACTCGGTGAACGGGTCCATAGGAAGCGCCAAGGATTACTACATCGATGCTTCCCTCGGACAGTTCAATCCTTCCTTTGACGTATTTGGTCCCGTCACCCTTCCCTTCAACCACAATGACTTTCCGGATGATGATGCCAAGCAGCATTACGACATGGCTGCCTACAGCATCAACGAAGCCTTGAAACTATTCGATAACCGGGTAAATTTTGCTGACTATGACATCGATCACGACGGTTTCATAGACAACATCTACTGCTTCTACGCAGGAGAGGCACAGTCCAACGGAGGCGGAGACGACACCATCTGGCCCCACGCATCCTCCTTGTACAAATACAGCGATGTGTTAGATGGAGTAAGGCCGATGCGCTATGCATGCTCCTCGGAACTCGTGGATGATTACTCGAGGTATCCTCTGAAAAATCTCAAGATGTGCGGAATCGGCACCTTCTGCCATGAATTCGGCCATGTCCTTGGTCTTCCCGACTATTACGACACGGACTACGAAAAGAACGGGCTGGCGGACCATCCCGACAACTATTCCCTCATGGCCGGAGGAAGCCACAACTCCGGCGGCTACATTCCCCCGTACATGAACAACATCGAAAGGGAATGCCTGGGATGGTACGAGATTCCCTCCCTCTTGACAGCAGGGACCAAGACCCTCCAGTCCCTGGGACAGGGATGCGGGCTGCAACTGCCTACAAAGGTCCTGGGTGAACGGTTCATCCTTGAACTGAGGGACGGGACGAAATGGGATGCAACCTTGCCGAAGGGTATGGTCATATACCACGCCGATGCCTCGGATAGGGATGTTCTCGGAACTACGGCTTCCGCAAGGTGGAAAACCGGGAACGGTATCAACATTTACGGTAGCCATCCATGCCTGTACCTCGTTCCCGCTTACGGGACTGTATACAACATAGATTCCGTGATATATCCTGGCATGCGCAACGTCACTTCCTTCGTCCCGAAGGACTGGGACGGAGGGAAGGTGGGGGATTCCATAACCGATATAACCTACGGCGGCGGAACATCCATTACATTCCAGTACAACACCGGAGGATACATTCTGAAAGGAAAAGTTACCGATACGGAAGGAAATCCGGTGGGTGGTGCCACTGTGAGTCTCGCCGGCAAGGGGGGCGGAACCAAGACGGTGTCCTCCTTGTCGATTGAGGGCAGGGAGGTTAAACTCCGCATATCCAATGCCCAGGTTTTCTCTTCCAATGCGCTCGTCTCAACGACCACCGCTGATGATGGAAGTTACTTCCTGTTCCTAAGTAATCCCACCACCGACCTCTACGATGTGATGATATCAAAGGAGCGGTACATGGACGCCACACGTGAAGTGGACTTCTCGCTGGGTGCCTCGCAGGACATGGACTTTGTCATTAAGGCCATTGTCATTGAAGGAGGCGGGGAACTCACGCACTACGACATGATGACGGGCATATCGAGCCTTGGAATGGGGAGTTCTCCGCAGAGCATCTCCGGGGCGTCAAGATTCGAGGCGTCTGAAGTTGAAAGTCTCGTCGGTTGTACCCTTCAGAGCATTACCATCCCGCTTAGGGGAACCTCGGCGGACAATGTGTACGTTCTTATGGAAGCTGGAAAGGAAAGACTGTTGACAGTAAAAATAAGCGGCTGCACTTTCGGTGGCGCTTTCTATTCCTTGAACACCGTGGACCTTTCTTCCTATGGCATTAAAATTCCTGCGAACAAGGATATCATCATAGGATACATCGTGGAAAATATCGACTCAGATTATCCTCTCACCATGGACTTGGGTGAATCCATTTCAGGAGGTGTGCTTTACTACTTATCCGCAACAACAGCTCTTCACGAGTGGTATGAGTTTACCCCCGGAAACCTTATGATTTTCGCATCATTCACGGGACCGAACCACATCTCCGACGAAATGAATCCCTCCACACTCGGGATCAACTACATTTCCCTGCCGTCCGAGAGCCTCTCTGCAGGACAGACCCTCCCCTTCACCCTTGTTCCCAGTGAACTGTACAAAGTGAAGGAAGTGAACTGGTTCTTCGACGGAAATCCCGTTGGATCCTCGGTGGTCCTGACTTCCGGCGTGCATGAGATAACGGCTGAGGTCAAATTCGAGGATTCACACAAAGAGACTATAAAAGCTAGGATATCCATTGATTAACCCTTTTGCCACTGTCTGAGTCAACCCAAATCCGGAAAACACACCTTCAACAAAGCCCAGAGCAAGTATCGTGGCACCGGAGCCGGAACCGATAGTAAGAATAGAATGTAAAGATAGTTATCGAAGCATATTTTGTCAGAGTTACGGAATGCAACCGCCCTCTGGATGATAATCGGGTATAGAAGACATACCGGCAACCTCGCCCGCTCCACCTTACTCCGCAAGGTCAAGGCTAATTCTGCAGACCCCTCAATCCGGGGAGAATTCCCCCGCAGGATCTACGGTGGCGGCAAACGCCTCCCCGGCCTCGTACGGGCGGGCACAAGATGGAAGCCGACCTGTACTTCTCGTAAAAAGTTCGTACCCTTGCACCAGGAGGTCTGATGCCAGGCTAATATTGTTAACACCCTATGCGGTCCTGCAGCAATGCAAGGCCGCACTTATTTTCAGCATGCATTTTATCGGATTTCAGAAGCCCGAAATTTGCATTTTATCGGAATTTAGTTATTATTACCACCTATGTATCAACCATTTAAGGAATCTTATGATTGAGGAAAGAAATCGACACGCCCATGTCATATAAACGCGAGACCTCGGTACTGATTCGGGCATCAGGTCCGCTTCACTGCGACAATCTGACACTGATCGCCTTCTCCCCCACCCGGGATGTCGAAATCGATGGTAAGACCATTCACATAGTCTCAGCAACGGAATGGCTGCTTGTATAGTGTTTTTGTCCCCCGGCAGAAGAATGCTCAACCAAGAAAGGACTACTGTCCGATTCTTCTGACCGCAGCGTCGAACTCCTCCTTAGGTATCCTCGCCGCCCCTTTGACTTTGACCTTGTAGTTGTAGATTGTCCGGACTGAGTAGTTGAGAATTTTTGCTATCTCCCCCGTATCCTCTATACCAAGGCGCATCAGGGCGTATATCCTCAGTTCCGTGGGAAGCACTCCATCTTTCACCTCAAACCTCTCCCCTTCCGTAAGAAGGTCATTGAACTGATCCATGAAAGAGGGGTACATCTCCAGGAAGGTCCTGTCGAAGAAGCGGCAAAACTCCTCCGCCCCCACGTCAGACGTTTTGGAAAGGGTCATTTCCTTCAGGATTTCCGCTCCCCTGTTTGATTTCAGGTTTTTCGCTACTGTCGTCTCGAAGGTCCTGAACTTGTCCATCGTATCGGCCTGGCGTGAAAGGAAGGCGGCAAAGAGACTCCGCTGCCTGTCTTTCGCCATTGAGAGTTCCTCGCTTGCAGATGCATCTTCCTCCCCTCCCTTTGCTGTTGCAACTCCCGAAGAGTGACTCTTCCGGTATAGCAGAAAGAGAAATGTGAGTGCCCCTATAAGAAGCAGGGATAAAATGACAATGAGTACAACAGGCCCAGACTTGGTGCTTTCCTCGGGAGCTAGTGTATCATAAGAATCCCCGATAAGTGGCAGCACCTTAGAAATCTCCCCCACCTGGACTTTTCCTCCGTATAGGAGAGCATCGTCAAGGCATTGGCGGATGTACCTCAGGGCCCTTCCCGGGTCAGAGGGGGCTATTTCCGAGGCTACCGCAATGAGGGACGTATAGTTCCTGCGAAGGCATGTCATATCGGACTGGGCAGATAGAATCTTCCAGTAAAGGCTCTCGCTGTCATTTCCTTGCAGGGAGCAGACCGTGGACTGGAGGAGTGCAGCCTCGGCGAAAGACTCCCTGGAAATGTCCTTGTCGGTGAGAATGGGCTCAAGGGATGTCCGGGCAGCGGAATAATTGCCCTGGCTTAGGTCAAGAAGGGCTCTTCGCAGAGCAACTCCATCGGAAGACTTGCCCCTGTCGAAGTATACGGCACGACGAAGGCAGTGGGCCTCATCTTCCTCTAGGAGTGGATAATTGAGGGGTTTGGAGGGGTCGGAAGAAAGGCTGCGGGAAAGACGGTAGCAGGCCATGAAGTACTCGGTCTTGGGGGAAGAAACGAGTATGGAGGTATCGATTGAGGAGAGTATGTCGTAAGCCTCAGTGTAGAATCCTCCTGAAGTGAAGGCCTCAGAAAGGGCAATGCTGGAACTTGCTATCTGTTGGTCATCCATGGAGGCGTCCGCATATCTCATCTGTTCCTCAAGGTAGAGTATGAGGGAGTCCAGTTGGAAAGAGGTGTAGTCACTGACGAGTTCTCTCGCTATACCCATCTTCTTGCCATAGGATGTCGAGCGCTTGAAAAGGGTGGTTGTCTTTTCCAGGATCTCACCTATTTTCTTTTCTTCCCGGGCCGGTCTCGAGGAGATAATCCCGTCGAGACGCTCGAGTTCCTCCTCTATGACGGCATCACGGCTTCCATCACCCTGCGAGTGGCAAAAGAGACTGATGGACAGAAAGTAGAGGACCGGTAAAATGTATCTGGGATGACGTTTCATTGTGCGTTCTGGTGACCAAGGATGGTGGACAAATGGTGCGCTGAAAGTAGGGTAGCGGGATTTCAGTGGTAAAAGTAAACTTTATTTTTTAGATAAACCAGTATTTTTCAATATTTTGATAACAACTTCTTAAATCAAAAAAGTAAACCCATTTCATTGGTTGTTAAAAGAATGAATACATAATTTTATTTTCTGCGTCCTTTTTGGTTCGGTCATTTTGAGTCAAGGTGCAGAACATTTTCATGCACGTTCCTTTCTTTCGGTACCGTCATTTTTCCATGGGGTGACCAGCATGGAAATGACCGCATTTGTCAATTACAATTTTGGCCTGCGTCTTTTTCTTTCACCCATTTTGGAGTAACTTTGTTTTCCTTCCAATTCACAGGAAAGAACAACCAACGTTATTTACAGCAACACACACTATGGCTTTTGTACATCTTCACGTCCATACCCAGTATTCCATCCTCGATGGACAGGCTTCCATTGAAAACCTGTTCAACAGGGCGGAGGAACTCGGTATGCCGGGACTGGCTATCACTGACCACGGAAACTTGTACGGAATCAAGGAGTTCTTCAAGTTCGCGAAGAAGCACCCTTCCGTAAAGCCCATCGTAGGTTGTGAAATCTACGTCACCAGGGGCTATGACCACAAACTCAAGGACAACGCCCACAAGCGTTACTACCACCTCATTCTCCTTGCCAAGAACTACAACGGATACAAGAACCTAATGAAGATCGTATCCACCGGTCACCTTGAGGGTATGTACTACGGCAAGCCGAGAGTCTGCCACGACATTGTCAAGAAATACCACGAGGACCTCATCTGCTCTTCCGCCTGCCTTGCCGGTGAAATTCCCCAGAAAATTCTCTCCGGCGACCTGGATGCAGCAAGGGAGGCCATACGCTGGCACAAGGACATCTTCGGGGATGACTACTACCTGGAAGTGATGCTCCACAAGACGGAGGTTCCCGGCCTCAGCCTGGAAGTCTACGAAAGGCAGATGGAGTACAGCAAGGTAATCTTCGAACTCGGCAAGGAAATGGGCGTAAAGGTCATTGCGACCAATGACAGCCACTTCGTTCGCAAAGAGGACGGCGAGGCCCATGACAGGCTTATATGCCTCAATACGGGAAAGTACGTTGACGAACCGGACCGCCTCCACTACACCCAGCAGGAGTACCTGAAGAGCGAGGAGGAGATGCTTGCTCTGTTCCCCGACCATCCGGAAGCACTTTCAAACACCCTGGAAATCCTCGACAAGGTAGAGAGGTATGAAATCGACCGTGACCACGTACTTCCAAAGTTCGACCTTCCCGAGGCGTTCCACTCCAACATTGACTTCTATCTTGACAAGTACAAGGATGTCATAGACGAAGGCCGCAACGACGAGAAGGGAAACGACAGGGGCGAGGACTTCCGCAAATCGGTTGCATACCTCTGTCACCTTTGCTACGAGGGTGCCAAGATGAGATACGGGGACCCTCTGAATGAGGAACAGTCCGAAAGAATTGATTTTGAGCTGAAGACCATATCCAGGATGGGTTTCCCGGACTACTTCCTCATTGTCCAGGACTTCATCAACTGGGCCAAGGACCACGACATCTCCGTGGGCCCGGGCAGGGGCTCCGCAGCAGGTAGCGCAGTTGCATACTGCCTCAGGATCACGAACCTTGACCCCATCAAGTATGACCTCCTGTTCGAGAGGTTCCTGAACCCCGAGCGTATATCAATGCCGGATATTGACGTGGACTTCGACGATGAAGGCAGGTACAAGGTCATACAGTATGTCCAGGACCATTACGGGGTGGACCACATTTCCCATGTCATCACCTTCGGTACTATGGCAGCGAAGATGGCCATAAAGGACGTTGCTAGGGTGAGCCGCCTGAGCATCGACGACTCCAACCGTCTTGCCAAGATGATTCCCGACCGACCCTTCACGGTGAAAGTGAACGGGGAGGAAAAGGAGATGAAACCGACCCTGAAGAACTGCGTCAAATATATCCCGGACCTCAAGGCTGAGTACGAGGGGAACAACCCCCTTATCCGTGATGTCCTCAAGTATGCCCTCCAACTGGAAGGCTGCATCCGTCAGACCGGCATCCACGCCTGCGCCATGATTATCGGCAGGGGCGACCTGACAGACTACATTCCCATCACGCTCGGTACCGACAAGGCCACCGGGCAGGAGGTGTGGGTATCCCAGTATGAAGGGTCCTATATCGAGGAGGTGGGTATGCTGAAAATGGATTTTCTGGGTCTCCGGACCCTGTCCATCATAAAGGAATGCCTTTCTCTCGTAAAGGAACGTTATGGAGAGGACATTGACATAGAGGCCATCCCGATAGATGATCCCGAGACATATGCCCTCTATAGCCGCGGTGACACCAAGAGCGTGTTCCAGTTCGAGTCCGCAGGTATGAAAGAGTGGCTGCAGAGACTCCATCCGCAAAGGTTCGAGGACCTTATCGCTATGAACGCCCTGTACAGGCCGGGTCCCATGGACTACATTCCTTCCTTCGTAAACAGGAAAAGAGGCGAGGAGGAGATCGCCTACGACCTTCCCATCATGGCGGAGTTCCTGGAGGAAACATACGGTGTGACCGTGTACCAGGAGCAGGTCATGAGAATATCCCAGAAAGTGGCCGGGTTCTCCAAGGGAAAGGCGGACAAGCTGCGCAAGGCCATGGGAAAGAAGAAACTCGATGTCCTGGAGTCCCTGTACACCGAGTTCATCGAAGGCGGTGTGAAGAACGGGCATCCAAAAGATACCCTGGACAAGATTTGGGCTGACTGGAGGAAGTTCGCTTCCTACGCTTTCAACAAGTCCCACGCTACCTGCTATGCCTGGGTAGCCTACCAGACAGGATGGCTCAAGGCACACTATCCTTCCGAGTTCCAGGCCGCCAACCTCAGCCAGAACCTAAACAACATGGCGGAGATCCAGGAAATCATGGATGACTGCAAGAAAGGCGGCCTCAAGGTCCTGAACCCCGACATCAACGAGTCAAGCTCCCACTTCTCCGTGAACAAGAACGGGGACATCCGTTTCGGACTCGGGGGAATGAAGGGTTTCGGTGCCAACATAGTGGATGCCATCGTTAAAGAAAGGAAAGAGCATGGGCCTTTCAAGGATATCTACGATTTCGTGGAGAGGGCCGGGGGGTTCGTGAACAGGAAGGCTTTTGAGACCCTCATCTACTCAGGTACGCTGGACTCGTTCAAGATAAAGAGGACTCAGTATTTCCAGCTGTGCAGAAGCGGGAAGGACTTCCTGGAGGAACTTATGAACTACGGGGAGTTGCACCGCGGAGGGGCGGAGGAAAACGCCATGTCCCTTTTCGGGGAAATCGAGGAACTGCTTCCAAGCAAGCCGGAAATTCCCGACCCGCTGGAGGAGGACCAGCTCTTCCTGCTCCAGAAGGAGAAGGAAATCGTGGGAATGTACCTCTCTTCCCATCCACTGGACCAGTATGCCTTCGAGATGGAGAACTTCACAAATGTGAAGTGCGGGGAGATGCTTGACAAGATAAGCGAGGCGCAATTGCTCAGGACGCCACAGAAAGTGGCCATGGCTGGCTTCGTAACCGACTTCAAGAGTATGGCCACCAAGACCGGCAAACCCTTCTCAAAATCGACGATAGAGGACTTCAGCGGCTCTTATGAGATAGCACTGTTCGGCACCGACAACGAAACCTTCATGAGGTTCTTCCAGAACATCCATTCCGCCGTGTTCATCGAAGGGGAAATCGCTGAACGCTACAAACCGAAGGATGACCGTCCGGCCCCATGGGGACTGAAGATAAGCAGGGTGATGTTCCTTGGCAATGTCACCGACGCATTCGTATCAGGTTTTTCCATCAGTGTCGTAACGAACCAGCTCAATGAGAAGTTCCGCCAGAGGTTGCTTCGCATAATAAAGGAGAACCCGGGAAAGATTCCCCTGGGACTGTCCCTTTTCGACCCCGCTACGAAGTACACCATTGATTTCATGTCCAGGAAATACTCCGTGAGCCTGTCGAACGACTTCATAAGGAAAATAAATGAACTGGGCGTAAGCTACAAAGTCCAAAGAAAGCTTTAAGTCCCTGTGGGACATACAAGACCCCGCCTTTCGCAAACACTGAAGGCGGGGCTACTGTATGTGTAACTTGATCTAATCCAGGATGCTCCCGGCAACTATGTTGGCTATGACCGCACGGAGCCTTGCTGTTGAACCTTCATCCTTGGGATGCACCCTGTGGGCAAGGACAATTACGCCTGTCTTGGTGTCGGGGTCAAGGACAATGGAGGTCCCCGTGTATCCGGTGTGTCCCACTGTGTGTTCCCTCTCGAATATATCCCCGCTGGTTCCCGGGTACATGTCATAGGTATCCCACCCGAGTGCACGGGCTACCTGGGGGTCGTTGCTCTTGGGTATTGTGAACATAAGTCTCACCGTCTCTTTCCCAAGTATTCTCTTTCCCATTATGGAACCTCCATTGAGGAGAGCCGCGGCAACGATGCTGAGGTCCTCTGCATTGGAGAATACACCGGCATTGCCGGAGTTCCCGGCGTTGATTTGCCTGGCAATGGGGTCATGGACCGCTGCTACAAGGGGAAGTCCGTCCTCCTGCACCTCGGTAGGGGCGCATTTAAGGGCAAGGGCCTGTGCGTTGGGATTGGACTGGGGTTCCCCGAAAAGGGGGAAGTAACATGTGTTCTTGAGTTCAAGGACATCGAATACATGCTTCTGTGCATAGTCACAGAGCCTTTCACCGGTAACTCTCTGAAGGATATTCTGCAGGGTCACGAAATTGAGGCAGGAGTAAAGGACATCTGTTGTGGGCCTAAAGTTCCTCTTCACTTCGGTAGCTATGTAGTGCATGAGGGAATCCGGGGTGTTCTCACCGTATTTCTTGAGATAGGGTGGGACGCTGATATAGGCAGAGAGTCCGGAAGAGTGGGTAAGGAGATCCTGTACCGTGATTTTCTGGGTCTCCCCAGTCTCGGGATCCACCCATGGCTTGAATTCCGGGATGTACCTGTCTACCGGGTCCCCAAGGCGGACTTTTCCCTGCTCGATGAGTTGCATGAATGAAAGGGTCGTGCCAACGCATTTGGAGACGGAAGCCATGTCAAACATTGTATCCTCCGTCATCGGTTCCACAGTCGGGACCACACTCTTGTTGCCGTAGGCCCTAAGGAACACTATCCTGTCGTTGTGCACGACGGAAATCACCGCTCCCGGTATTTCACCTGCGGAGATGGCGGCGTTCACTGCAGAATCTATCAGTTCCAACCTGCTTTCGTCCATATTCTGGGACTGGGGTGATGCATGCTTGAGGGTTGTTCTATGTGAACAACCCCCAGCTGCCAGGGTCACTGCCGCCAGGAAAATGGAAAAAATGGTTTTCTGTGAGGTTTTCATAGATTTGAAGTTTAGAGTATAAGTGTCGCTTTCACTGGATAGTGATCCGATATGAATTTCCTGTCTGCATAGGGTTTTGTCACGACTTCAAACACAGTGCAGCTGGAGAAACCCTTGTAATAGATGTGGTCTATGATGGATGAGTTTTCACTCTTTCCCCAGGCGTTGTAGGTGGGGGTTGTCCTGTCGGAACTGAATGCGGTAGCCCTGGCGCTTTTCATGACCTTTCCGAAATCGGACAGTTCCGGGGCATCCGGGGTCATATTGAAGTCCCCGATGACTACGATTGGAAGATCCCCGGAATTTATCTCCTCTATTTTGGAAGCAATAAGTTCAAGCCCCTTCTTCCTTGCTTCGACTCCCACATGGTCCAGGTGAGTGTTGACTACATAGAATTTCTGTTTGGAAGCCTTGTCCTGCATAAGGGCCCAAGTTGCCGTCCTCTTGCAGGCGGCGTCCCATCCCAAGGTTGGCTTGTCCGGGGTATCCGAAAGCCAGAATGTTCCCCACTTAATGAGCTTGATCCTCTTTGTGTTGTAGAATATGGACATATGCTCCCCTTCTTTCTTTCCATCCTCACGTCCCACTCCGACGGAACTGTACCCCTTGCAATACTCATCCAGATACTGCACTTGATACAGATAGGCTTCCTGGACCCCCATTATATCAGGGGACTGGTCGTCTACCATCATTGCGGAAGTGGGGTATCTATATTGCCAGGAATTCGTTCCGTCCTTAGCTTCACCGTTGCGGATATTGTATGACATTACCGTGATGCTGGCAGGTTTCTGGGCAGCGGCACTCAGGGCACACAAAAGGGAAATAAGTACAATTATTCTTTTCATTTGCTTCTGTTCTCTCTTTCTGTTTGCAAAACTATCAATTTTATCTGAAAAATTGAATTATCGGAGCCTCAATCACGCCTGAGCGGATTCTCCTTCGCTGTGCGCTTTCTGCACCGATTCGCTGTTTCATCGTCCCTATATCCTCGCTCGCATATGGTTTTCGCAGTATTGTTGAATTCTCTGCTGATTTTTGAAGATAAAGTAGTACTTTTGTACTAATGGAGAGCCATGTCGATGGCTGTCTCATGAAGTTTATGCAATTTAACTCTAAATCCGATGTCCCAGGAAAACTTTTCCGATATTGGAAGGATTGAAGCCCTGAAAAGGCTTTTCGGGAATACACCCTACAAGCCATTCGAAACTCCCTGTTTCGAGACTTCCCAGTCTGTCTACCTGACGACAACCTCTCGTCTTTTCTCTGAAGGTGTGGACTTTTCACTGATATATTTTCCCCTCAAGCATCTGGGATACAAGTGCACGATTGCCGTACTGGGAGAACTGGTCGCTTCCCTGTCCCATCCGAAAGTCCTGAGTGTACGTCTTGGAATATCCTCAAAACTGGACTTTTCACATATTGAGGAACTTTGGGAAGGCATCGTTTCAGCTGCCAAGGAGTTTTCAATCAGCTCCGTTTCTCTCGACCTGGTTCCTTCAAGGAACGGGCTTAACATCTCGATTGCGGCTACGGGACAGACCCTCATGAAGATTGACAACTCCAGACCGAAGCCCCAGAGCAAGGACCTCCTCTGTGTCAGCGGAAACCTTGGAGGAGCATATCTGGGAATGAGGCTGCTGGAAAAGGAAAGGGAAAGATTCGAGAAAGAAGGAACGCAGCCGGACCTGGAAAAATACAGGATGATCGTCGGTGAATATCTCAAGCCTACCATCAGCCCAAATATTCTGAACCATTTCGAGGAAACAGGCATTCTCCCCTCCAGCGGCTATCTCATTACGAGAGGACTTGCCGACAGCATCAAACAGCTGGTTCGTGACAGCGGACTGGGTGCAAAAATATATGCTGAAAGAATCCCCTTCGAGGGTAACTCCTTCACCTTGGGGAAAGAACTGGACATAGATACAGTTTCCGCAGCCCTTAACGGTGGAGAGGACTACAGGCTCCTTTTCACAATTCCAATAATGAAAGCGGAACAGTTCAGGCGGGATTTCCAGTCCTTCGACATAATCGGCCATCTTGCCCAACCTGAAGTGGGTGCCGTAATCGTGACACCCGAAGGAGTGGAACTTCCCCTCAAAGCCCAGGGATGGCCTGAAGATGACAATCAATAACACAAAATAGAATGAAGAAAATCTACTCTATCCTCGCTGCCCTCATGATCATTTCCACGGCAGCATCTGCCCAGTCCCTCGGCAGTATTCTCGGTGCCCTTGGCGGAAGTTCATCTTCCTCTTCTTCCACCACCACCTCCTCCTCTTCCGTAGGGGACATCCTCGGATCCCTCTCGAAGGTCATCTATTCCGCTGCCGGTAACACCACCGCCGTCAATATCGTCGGCAACTGGAACTATACCGGTGCCGCCATCACCCTCGGAGGAGACGATCTCCTGAGCAATGTGGCATCCACCGCAGTTACGGGGACGGCTGAAGCAAAAGTAAACCAGTACCTGGCAAAGGTAGGTGTCAAGGAAGGCACTTTCAAGTTCGTGTTCAATGAGGACAAGACTTTCCAGGTAACCGCATTCGGCATTCCCGTATCCGGAACATGGCAGACCATGGATGACGCTACCCGCATCCAGCTCCAGTTCGGCAAAGTGATGAAGTTCCTCAACATGACAGGAACCCTCAAGAAGACCGGGCCCAACTCCTGCCAGATCCTTTTCCAGGGTAACAAGTTCCTCACCTTCATCAAGAATATCATGAGCTATGTTTCGAAGCAGAATTCCACGGTGGCAGCCATCAGCTCCCTCGCAGGCAATTATGATGAAATGAAGATAGGCTTCAACCTGACAAAACAGTAGGAAGGACTTTGCTGAAACAATATCCAGAACGGGGTTCCATGAATAGTGGAACTCCGTATTTTTTTATTCATTCTTTTAAAGAATGCCCACTGCGGGGCCGAAGAGGGGAAAAAAGAAGGAAGAATCCTTGTTTTTAGTAGTAATTGGTTAAACTATTGATTTATAATAAATTATATAACATATTGATTTATAATTATTTACAAGAGTGATATTTTTTAATTGGATTTTTATTTTATAACTAATTGATAATCAGTATATAAATTTTACCTTTTGAAAGATTTTATAAGGAAAATATTTTGGCTAGGGGAAAATACTGACGTACCTTTGCAATGTAGGAAATGGATGAAGATGCGATTGGGAGACGCTCTTCAAACATCGAAAACAAGAGTTTGAAATACTAAAAGAGTTCGGCACTGAATTGCCAGGAAAATTCAGAACCGGCACGTTGAGTCTTGGATGGTTTGCAGACCCGCGTGCCGGTTTGTTTTATGTCCTGTGGAACGGAATTACTTTCTGCTTTTACTTCGACAGAGCCCCCAGGAATTCTTCCCTGTCACTTACGGAAGAAGACGATATCCTGGCCTTCAGACGGTGGATCCTTGTGTAGATGTACTGTTTGTCCTTTTCCATAAGAGTCGATATCGTGGCCGTGGAAAGACCTGCCGCACTGTAGCAGTAAAGTCTTACATCCTCTTCCTTCATATTCGGGAAAGCTTCCCTGAAACGGGTCATGAGAGCATGACAGTTTTTGTTCAGGACCTCCTCTATTTCCGAACTGTCACGACGGAGGGTATCTATTACGGACTTCACCTCGCGAAGCACCTTGGGCTGCAGATTGTCGGTGCCCTCATAGACGTAGAACTGCTCACAGAGCCTTTCCAGTACCGTGAAGTTATCCGATAGGTCGGGACTTTGGGATTTCATTTCCTGGAGCCTTGTCTGAAGGTCCTCCGCCATGTTCATGAGCCTTTCGGCCTCGCTGTTTTTCTCGGAGAGTTTCCTCTGGGCCTCCATCTTCTGGATCCTGTAGTAGTTGAGGAATATAACTATACCGAGGACAATGAACAGAAGGATTATCATGAATCTCATCCACGTGGAACGGAGTTTCTGCTGCGAAGCG
The DNA here is from genome assembly GCA_905235445.1 of uncultured Bacteroidales bacterium. Classification (GTDB taxonomy): domain Bacteria; phylum Bacteroidota; class Bacteroidia; order Bacteroidales; family UBA932; genus Cryptobacteroides. The sequence continues at coordinate 28,460 of CAJOLJ010000006.1, read as the reverse complement.
GCACTTTCTGAAGCGAAGAAGTCCCTTTGGGATGCAATGGCATTCTGGATGATGCCCGCATTCTCCTGTGAGGAGTTATAGTCCATGACATCCTCAAGCGCAGCAAGGGCAGCCTTCGTATCCCCTTTTCTGGAAGATATCTGGTACTCCCTGAAACGGATATTATTGTATTCCTGTGGAGTCTCCGCACTTTTCTTGGCCTCCTTGATCCATTTGTCCGCAAGGTCCATCCTGTCAAGCAATCCGTATGCATAGGAGAGGTTTCCTTTGTCCTCACAGCTCAGCGGATAGCCCATCTGGTCCTGGACCCTTGCGAGCATACTTATGGCAAGAGAAGGGTCCTGGGGTTCCTTAGAGAGGCAAAGGGAAGAATATGAGCGAAGCGTCTGGACTTCAAGGAGGCTGTCCCGGTTGTGATGGGAAGTATAGAGGACCGACTTGAATATGTCTTCAGATGAAACAAAGTCACCTATGTTGAAATACGCTATACCGGTCTGGAGAAGGCACTCCCCGCTTTCCTGGATACTGGAGCTCACGGCAAAAGATTCGGACGCCTTCTTCAGGTAGTTTATCTCCTCAATGGTATTGAGGGATGCGCTATACGTGCGGGACATTTCCCTGTAAATGACCCCTGTGAAATAAGGGTCCTTGACGTATTTATGGGCCTTGGTGAAAGAGACTATGGCCCCATTTACATTGCCCCATGAAAGCTGGATCCTGCCTAGGTAGTACCAGGCAAGAGTTCTCTTGGAATCGGGTCCTTTCTTCTCAAAATAATCTGCCGTTCCCTTAAAGGATGATTCCGTCTCCATCTTGACGTTACCGTACACTCCGTCAAGGGCCATGACCCTCAGAAGATAATAATCAGCCTTGGCTGAGGAAGACTTCAGTTCTTCTTTATTAATTCCCTCAAGGACGCTCAGGACGCTGTCAGGACGCTCGTTTACTGCGGAGTATAGGTCCGCGAAGGGGACCCTTCCCGACAAGGGCAATGCAACAAGCAGTGCAAGCAAGCTGACAAGTGATATTCTGAGAGTCTTTTTCATGTGGGCAACTATCAAAGCAGGTGCTAATATAGTCATTATTCTTCGTTTCGAAAAAACGAAGGGAGGGATACCTTCTTTTGAGGTATTCCTCCCTATCCATGAACCATCTCGAGGTCCCTAGAGGTTCCTCAGAAGATTGGACATGTTTACTTTCCTGTCAATGATGGAACGGATTTCCGCGATTGGAACCCTTACCTGTTCCATGGTGTCACGGTCCCTGAGGGTTACGCAGTTGTCCTGAAGGGTTTCATTGTCAATGGTAACGCAGAAAGGAGTTCCTATTGCATCCTGACGGCGATACCTCTTTCCAATGGAATCCTTCTCATCGTACTGATAGGCGAAGTCATACTTGATTTCATTTACAACCTCCTGCGCTTTCTCGGGCAGGCCATCCTTCTTTACGAGAGGAAGCACGGCCACTTTGACCGGAGCCAGAGGGGCGGGAATGCTGAGCACAACCCTGCTCTCCCCGTTGGGAGTCTGTTCCACCTTGTAGGAATGGGAGAGGATAGCGAGGAACATCCTGTCCACGCCGATGGAAGTTTCCACGCAGTAAGGGACATAGCTTTCCCCTGTCTCGGGATCGAAGTACTGGATCTTCTTTCCAGAGAGTTTCTGATGGTTGGCAAGGTCGAAGTCGGTCCTGGAGTGGATGCCCTCAAGTTCCTTGAAGCCGAAGGGGAAATTGAACTCGATATCGGTTGCCGCATTGGCGTAGTGAGCGAGTTTCTCATGGTCATGGAAGCGATAATTGTCCGCACCCATGCCAAGGTTGACATGCCACTTCATCCTATTTTCCTTCCACTTATTGAACCACTCCATCTCGGTTCCAGGACGGCAGAAGAACTCCATTTCCATCTGCTCGAACTCCCTCATGCGGAAGATGAACTGACGGGCTACAATCTCATTGCGGAAAGCTTTTCCTATCTGGGCGATACCGAAAGGAATCTTCATGCGTCCAGTCTTCTGGACATTGAGGTACTCGACGAAAATGCCCTGTGCGGTCTCTGGACGAAGATAAATCTTGTCGTCCGATGCACCGGTGTTGGAAATGGATGTGCTGAACATGAGGTTGAATTGACGGACTTCTGTCCAGTTCGCAGTACCGGAAATGGGGCAAACTATGCCACAGTCAATTATGATGTCCCTGTAAGCCTTGAGGTCATTGGCCTGTTCGGCAGCTACATAACGGGAATGAATCTCATCGTATTTCCTCTTCTCGCGAAGGACATTGGGGTTGGTCTCGCGGAACTTCTCCTCATCGAAATTCTCACCGAATTTGCGGCGTCCTTTCTCTACCTCCTTGTTTATCTTTTCTTCGATCTTGCCAAGATAGTCCTCTATGAGGTTATCTGCACGGTAGCGTTTCTTGGAGTCCTTGTTGTCAATCAGAGGGTCATTGAAAGCAGCAACGTGGCCGGAAGCTACCCAGGTCTTAGGGTGCATGAAAACGCAGGAATCTATTCCCACTACATTCTCATTCAGGCGGGTCATTGCCTCCCACCAATACTTCTTGATATTGTTTTTAAGTTCAACGCCCATCTGACCGTAGTCATAGACAGCTGCAAGACCGTCATAAATCTCACTGGAGGGGAATATGAAACCATACTCTTTGCAGTGGGCAACAAGAATCTTGAAAAGTTCGTCCTGTGTCATATTATTGATGAATATTAAATTTTCGGGTCGTGTATGCTTTAAAGAAAAGATAAGTATCGCTTCTTTTCGCAAAGTCTGCAAAATTAACAATTTTCATTGAAAATTTGACTTTCGGTATACTGCGTTCACATTGCTTAAAATTAGGCACTGACTTTGAAGGGAGATGGGACGTACAATGAGCTGTTGAGAAATAACGCACAAATATAGTACTTCAATGAATGTTGAATTCGGAAAAATGAGGAACACTGAGATTCGCCCTGCCGCTGAATTGGCAGTCCGTGCCTTCGATGATTATGAATACTTCACGAACTGGTTTCCCGAGAAAGAGGAACGAAACCGCATACAGTTCGCCATTATATGGAGGGAATACAAGACCAACTTCGCCAACTCCCATTTTCTCGTAGGAAGAAGTGAAGGAAAAGTCGTTGCAGTAGCGCAGCTCAATCATCCAACCTTCCGTAAACCTTCCGACTTCCGATACATCCTCCATGGCTGGCTCAAAGTCTACAGGGAAGGAGACAGGAAGAAAATAGACGAGTGGCTCTCGATGGACAGTTCCGCCGGGAAACCTTGCCACGATTACCAGAAGACGGGACCTGACATATGGTACGCAAGTTCCCTTACGGTGGATCCTTCCCTCCAGGGTACGGGCATAGGAACAGCCTTCCTCAAATACTGGGAAGGCTATGTCAAGGAAAACGGCGGCAAGGAAATCGTCTTTTTCACCAACTCCCGGAAGAACCTCGATTTCTACAAGAAAAGAGGCTACGAAGTTTTCGATGAAAGAACCATCGAATACGAAGGGAAGGTTATGGGTAGTTGGAGCGTCAGAAAGAAACTATAGCCACTTTTGGAATATATCCCCAAAGGCTTCCTTAACCTTGTCGGAGGCTATTTCTAGAAGAGGTTCCATCACAAATGCCCTCTGCGACATGAGGGGGTGTGGAATAATGAGAACTGGGGAAGTTACCCTTTCTTCCCCGTATAAAAGAATATCAATGTCAATGGGGCGTGAGGAGTATATCCTACGCCCCTCTTTGTCATATATAGGTTCATGGACTTCCCTGCCCAGGGACTTTTCAATCTCTTTGCAAAGGCGAAGGATGGCGTGGGCATGAAGCGATGGTGATATTCCACAGAGAGGGAAATCGAATCTCACCGCACAATTCAGAAAAGCATCCTCGCTTTCGAAACCCCATGGCTGCGTCTCGATGATGGAAGATAGCGCAGTCGCCCTTAAAGAGAAATATTCCTCCATCAAGGCAACTGATGAAAGAATATTCTTCCTTCTTTCCCCAAGGTTCGATCCGAGGGAGAAGTAAGTCTGAACCATGTCCATCATCTAATCCATCCCCAGTTCAATTCTCGCTTCCTCGGAAAGCATGCTCTGGTCCCACTCAGGTTCAAAGACAAGGTCAATGGTACATGAACGGATTCCGGGGACGTCCTCTACTGAAGCCTGGACTTCAGAAAGGACTTCATCAGCCATCGGACAGGTCGGGGCTGTGAAAGTCATTTTTATGTAGACATCGTGACTCTTGCTTATGACAAGTTCATAAATGAGTCCGAGGTCATATACGTTCACGGGAATCTCTGGATCGTAGACTTGCTTTATGGCGAGAACTACATTCTTGTAAAGCGGATCCAGTTCCTTGACATCCTCCGCCGTAAGCACCTCGGAAGTGCTCTCAGAGGGTGTTATTTCAAGGGATGGGGCCGATTCTGTTTCAAATACCGGATTCTCAGAAGGGTTTTCTGAGGGAGTTTTTGGGGTGAAATCGGCCTTGGAAGGCTCTGTATGGCGTTTTTTGAACATTTATTGAGTGTGTAAAAAATTCTATCGGAAAAGTTGAGTGACTAGGCATTTTCAGCGGCAACCCGCTTAATTGTCTCAATCATGGAGACAAGACCGTTCGCACGGGTCAGAGAGAGGTTCTCTTTGAGACCGATCTTCTCGATGAATGAAAAATCAGAGGATAGTATCTCGGAAGGAGTCCTGGAGGAGTAAACACTGACAAGAAGGGAAATGATGCCTTTAGTAATGAGGGCATCACTGTCAGCAGAAAAGTACAGTCTGCCGTCCTTCATCTCATAATCCAGCCAAACCTTGGACTGACAGCCTTTGATAAGTTTGTCCGAGGTTTTCTTCTCTTCTGGATAAGGTTCAAGATTCTTACCCAGGTCGATGAGATACTCATACTTATCCAGCCACTCGTCAAAAGAGGAGAAATCCTCTATAACTTGCTGCTCAGCCTCTTCCAAAGATATATAATTCATAGTATAAATACTTGATATTTAATTATTTAAGATAACATTCGAATAGCTCTGTCAAGACTATTTATAAAATAGTCAACTTCTTCAATCGTATTGTATACGGACAGGGAAGCCCTGAGCATCCCGCTGACTGAATATCTGTCCATCAGAGGTTCTGCGCACATTTGACCGGACCTGACTGCTATTCCCATCTTATCGAGTATAAGGGCAAGGTCTTCATGATGCACGCCATTTACAGCAAAAGAGAATAAAGCTATCTTATCATTAGTTCCACGTGGAACACCGAAGAGTCTGATTCTCTTGTCTGAAAGAAGGTAATCCAAAAAGTGATCCTTTACTGTCTCGTGGTATCCAAGAATTTCCTCATCAAGGGAATTGATAAAACCTATTGCTGACTTGAGAGTAGGTGTGGAATTTAAATTCTGGGTTCCTGCTTCAAACTTACCTGGAAGCGGAGCATAAGTGGTACCGCTGAAGGAGACAGTTTCTATCATCTCACCTCCACCCATGTATGGAGGCATATGCTCCAGATATTTCTGTTTTCCATACAGTACACCGGTTCCTGTTGCAGCATAAAGCTTATGTCCCGAGAATGCATAGAAATCACAGTCAAGATCCTTTACATCTAGTTTTTGATGAACTATTCCCTGGGCACCGTCAACCAAAACAGGAACACCCTTCTTATGAGCTATCCTGACTATTTCCTTAATGGGATTGATAATACCAAGGACATTGGAAATATGGGTAACACAGATAATCTTGGTTCTATCGGTAATTATATTCTCTATCTTATCTATCTCAAGATATCCATGTTCGTCAACAGGTATAACTTTGAGGATTGCTCCTTTTCGCTGGCAGAGCATCTGCCAGGGGACTATATTGGAGTGATGCTCTGCCTCTGTAACCATTATTTCATCGCCTTCATGGACAAAAGCCTCACCAAAGGAGAAAGCAACAAGGTTGATTGAGTTGGTGGTTCCAGAAGTGAAAATGATTTCCTTAGTCGATTGAGCTCCTATGAAAGCACGTACAGCCTCCCTGGTGGATTCGTACTCCTCGGTAGCTATTGATGCTGTGGAATGAACTGCACGATGAATGTTTGAGTTGAATAAAGTAGTAAGTTCATTCCATTTATCTATCACACACAAAGGACGTTGCATAGTAGCTGCATTGTCAAAATAGACAATGCTTCTCTTATAGGATTCCTTTGAGAGAAATGGAAACTGTTTTCTTACCTGATCTATATTCATCTGTGAAACTATCTAAATAAAAATGCCGGAGGATACATAAGGTGAAAAGGGATTATCCTCAACTTTTAGGGATGCAAATTTAATAAAGTATTCTTTCATATAAGATGATTATGATATAATTTTGCAGGACATTTGGAAGTGGGTATATACACAATAAATAAAAGTATAATTAAGGCTCATAAATATTTAAGATACAAAAGAGTAAATGTACGATTACCTCAAAGGACAGATAGCTGAACTGACTCCGACTACAGTAGTTATAGAGTGCGGAGGAGTGGGCTATGACGCTATTATTTCCCTCCAGACATACGAAAATCTCACAGGAAAATCAGAAGGAAAAATATACATCTACCACTACATTAGGGAAGATGAACAGCAATTCTATGGTTTTGCCACGAAAGAAGAGAGGGAACTTTTCAAACTTATCATCAGCGCGGTGTAGGCGTGGGAACAGCCAGAATGATGTTGTCTTCCTTGACTGATGAAGAAATCAGAAATGCCATTATAGGGGAAGATGTAAATAAAATCAAGTCCGTAAAGGGTGTTGGAATTAAGGTGGCTCAGAGAATCATATTGGATCTGAAAGATAAAATAATCAAAGGTGCCGGTGTATCCCCTACTCTACTGAGCAATACTACCAACAATGCCGTCATCGACGAGGCGACAACGGCACTGGTAATGCTTGGTTTCACTAAACAGAATATCAATAAAGTTATTCCTGGAATAGTGAAGAATAATACTGGAATAAAGGTGGAAGAGTTAATCAAAGAAGCACTGAAAAAGTTATAAAAAAAATGTTCCACGTGGAACATTTTATCTTCCTATATAAACCAGCAACACAGAAATATCAGAAGGTGAAATACCACTGATTCTGGAGGCTTGACCAATTGTCCTAGGCTGGTACTTTTCCAGTTTCTGACGACACTCAATGGAGAGACCGCTCACTTTGGAAAAATCAAATTTCTCCGGAATTGGCATACTCTCAAACTTAGATATCTTATCGGCTATGTTCTTCTCTCTAAGGATGTAGCCTTTATATTTTATGTAGATATCAGCTGACTCTACAATTTCTTCGGGCAAGACCACTTCTTGAGAAACCGATATGTCTTGAGTAATGATATTATATCTTTTCAATGTTCCATGTGGAACATTTTTAAGAATATCATTCAAGTATACATTGGGTCTAGCCGCTATTTCTACTATCTTCTTTGGTTCGGACAAAGTAGCGGATTGATGTTCCTGGAGATAAGAATTAATCTGTTCAGGTTTAATTGCAATATGCTCTGCAAACTCAAGATATCTGGCAACATCTTCGTATTTTTGACGAGTAATATCCATCCTTTCCTGAGAAGCAAGCCCTATTTTATAGCTTTTTTCAGTCAGTCTCTGGTCTGCATTATCCTGTCTAAGCAGAATACGATATTCTGCCCTGGATGTAAACATTCGATAAGGCTCGTCAACACCTTTTGTAATGAGATCGTCTATGAGAACCCCTATATAAGATTCGTTTCTTTCCAATATAAAAGGATCCTTTTCACTGATTTTAAGATGGGCGTTTATACCGGCAATGAGCCCCTGCCCAGCTGCCTCTTCATAACCGGTGGTCCCGTTTACCTGACCAGCTAGAAATAGATTAATAACTAATTTACTTTCAAGTGTTTGCTTAAGTCCAGTAGGGTCAAAATAATCATATTCCACTGCATATGCAGGCTTATAAATCTGGACGTTTTCGAACCCCTCGATCTTTTGTAAGGCTCTAATCTGTATATCTAATGGAAGAGAAGAGGAAAAGCCCTGCAGATAGTATTCATCGGTCCCCCGCCCTTCCGGTTCAAGGAATAATTGATGGGAATCCTTGTCAGAGAAAGTTCTCAGTTTATCTTCGATGCTGGGACAGTATCTCGGTCCTTTTCCATGAATCAGACCATTGAAAAGTGGTGAATCCTTGAATCCTGATTTCAGAATGTCGTGGACTTCATTGTTCGTATGGAAAATATAACAATCCATCTGGCTTCCAGACACTTGGATACTGGAAGGAGTATAAAGATACGAGAAACGGGAGGGGTTGGAATCTCCTTTCTGTATAATTGCTTTTGATAAATCCACAGACTTCAGGTCAATCCTTGGAGGAGTGCCTGTTTTCATTCTATCTGTTACAATTCCTCTCTCACTCAACTGTTCGGTAAGACCGTAAGAGGACATCTCCCCAATCCTACCTCCTTCCATGGAAGTTCGTCCGATGAATAGTTTTCCGCTAAGGAAGGTACCGGTAGTCAGAACAACTGCTTTTGAGTGAAAAGTAGCTCCGGTCCTGGTAACTACTCCACATACAGAATCAGCATCGAAAATGAACTGCGATACAGTATCTATATATATGGATACATTGGGATGCGATTCTATTATGCTTCTCCACTTAGCTGAAAATGCACCCTTGTCACACTGCGCACGTGGACTCCACATGGCAGGACCCTTGGACCTATTGAGCATCCGGAACTGCAAGGTAGAGGAATCAGTAACAATGCCCATATAGCCGCCTAGTGCATCTATTTCTCTGACTATCTGACCTTTAGCTATTCCTCCTACGGCTGGATTACAGGACATTTTAGCAAATCCTGCAAAATCCATTGTAATAAGAAGTACTCTGGAGCCTAGATTAGCTGCAGCCATGCATGCTTCACAGCCTGCATGACCGGCACCGACTACTATAATATCAAAATCAAATCTCATTCTTCATTATATATAAGGCATCACTGGAGGTGAGAGCGAACCTGGAGATAATAGTTCTCCTTGGAGCGCATCTGAGTTTGCTCTTCCTCAGTATGGTCGTCATAACCAATTAGATGGAGAAGTCCGTGGACAATGACTCGGTTCAATTCCTCGTCGAATTCTGTATTGTAGAACATTGAATTCTCTTTGACGGAATCTACACTGATGAACAGATCTCCCGAGAGTTTATCCCCTTCACAATAATCAAAAGTAATGATATCAGTAAAATAGTCGTGATGGAGATACTTCTGGTTTATGTCCAGTATATAATTGTCTGAACAGAATATAATATTGATTTCCCCTATTCTCTTTATTTCACTCTCCGCTACCATTTTAAGCCAGGAATTGGTAAGGCGACGAGGTTTGAACTTGAAATCCGTTTGCTCAAAGAAATAGTGAATCATATGTTTAAACTATTAAATATGAGATATTGTCATGACCGAAAGTGCTCTGAGGGAATGCAAATTTAATCTTTTGTAAAAATAATTGGAAATGTTGCGGATTGTTTCTATCTTAGCATCGCAAACCGAAACAAACAAGGACAACTTATGGAAGTTAAAAAATCCGAAAAAGCCAGTCTTGAGAACAAGAGACTCCTGTTCACCGAAATTGGCTTTGTATACTGGCTCTTCTATTTGTTTGGGGTGCTTTCGAGTACACCAGCAAAGAGAAGAAAGTGAGCACTTTTGCTGATCAAGAGACAATTGTGGAAATCGAGGACATGGTTCCCATCACGGAATCCACTCCCCCGCCGCCCGAGGCAGCTCCCAAGATTCCTGTCCTCTCCGACCAGATCGACATCGTTGATGACAACATCGAGATTGAGGATTCATTCATCAGCCTCGAGGATGACGCCAACATGGGTGTTGAGATCATGGACTACGTAGAAGAGGTTCAGGAGCAAGTAGTTGAGGAGGAAGAAATTCCTTTCCAGCTTGTTGAGGAGAAACCTTCTTTCAACGGCGGTGACGCAAACGAGTTCTCGAAATGGGTGAACCAGAGACTGGTCTATCCTGAGATCGCAAAAGAGAACGGAGTATCCGGTCGTGTAACACTGGCATTCACTGTGAATGCTGACGGTTCCGTTAGCAACGTGAGGGTCGTCCGTGGTGTCGATCCCGCCCTCGACAAAGAGGCTGTCCGTGTAGTTTCCAGTTCTCCCAAATGGAAACCCGGAAAGCAGAGGGACCGTGCGGTGAAGGTATCCTACATCTTCCCTGTTATCTTCCAGCTCCGCTAGAAACTTAAGTCTAGGTTTGATTCACAGGCTGACCGCGAGGCCAGCCTTTTTTAAGCTAAGTAATTAAGCCTTATATGATTGAAAATTCAAAACAACAGGTAGAGGAACCCGGAAAGGCTGTATTCGTAGGGATAGTGAGAGACGGGCAGACTGAGGCAAAAGTCAAGGAATATCTGGATGAACTCATTTTCCTTGCTCAGACTGCAGGCGCTGTAGGAGACAAGACATTCATCCAGAAGGTTGACCGTCCAGACAAGGCTACATACATACACAGCGGAAAACTTGAGGAAATAGCCAGGTACTGCGAGGAGAATGAAATCACCTATTGCATCTTCGATGACGAACTCACCGGGATGCAACAGAGAAACATAGAGAAGGTCATAAAGACTTCGCAAATAATTGACAGAACATTTCTTATACTGGAAATCTTCGCCCAGAGGGCACAAACTGCCTATGCCAAGATGCAGGTTGAACTGGCCCGCTACAACTATCTCCTCCCACGCCTGGCAGGCATGTGGACACACCTCGAAAGACAGAGAGGCGGCAGGGGAACAAGAGGCGGTATGGGTGAAACCCAGATAGAGGTTGACCGACGGATAGTAAAGGAGAGAATAGTCAGGCTGAAAGAGCAGCTTAAAAAAGTCGACCGCCAGATGGCTACCCAAAGAGGAAACCGTGGATCACTTGTGAGAATATCCCTGGTCGGTTACACGAATGTCGGAAAGAGCACTCTTATGAACGTACTGGCAAAAACGGATGTCTTTGCCGAAAATAAACTCTTCGCCACCCTTGACACTACAGTTAGAAAAGTGGTAATTGAAAATGTCCCCTTCCTTCTCAGTGATACGGTAGGGTTCATAAGGAAACTTCCCACCCAGCTGATAGAGGCTTTCAAGAGCACCCTTGACGAAGTTCGGGAAGCAGACATCCTCGTACACGTAGTGGATATTTCCGCTCCGGACTTCGAGGAACAGATGCAAGTAGTGGAGCAAACTCTTAAAGATATCGGCTCAGGCAACAAACCCATTTACGTAGTCTTCAATAAGACCGATCTTTATAAGTACACGGAGTACGATGAGTTCTCGATGGAGCCAAAGACCAAAGAAAATCGTACCCTCGAAGAACTTAAAAACAGCTGGATAGCTCAGGAAAAAACTCCTTGCATTTTTATATCTGCAAAGAACAAGACAGGAATAGATAAACTACGCTCTGACCTCTATAAAATGGTAGCGGAAATACATGCCGGAAGGTATCCTTTCAACAATTTCCTATGGTAAAAAAGGATATAAATCGTATTAACGAAATATCTGTTAAATTAATAGATAATAACTAAAAAGAGAGTCTCTTCTATAAGAGACTCTCTTTCAATTAATTGAGTAGCTAATTTCTACTGGCTGAATTTAGCATTTAGGAATTCCCTGTTCAGCCTGGCGATGTGTTCAACGGATATTCCCTTAGGACATTCCATTTCACAAGCACGGGTGTTCGTACAATTGCCGAATCCTAGTTCATCCATCTTCGCAACCATTGCGCTGGCCCTTCTTGCTGCCTCGGGACGCCCCTGGGGAAGCAGTGCAAGAGAAGAAACTCTTGCACCTACAAAGAGCATCGCCGATCCATTCTTGCAAGTTGCCACGCAAGCACCGCAACCGACGCAGGAAGCGGCATCCATGCTCTTCTCTGCCTTGTCATGAGGGATGAGAATGTTGTTGGCATCCTGGGCGGATCCAGTCCTTACGGAGATGAAACCACCAGCTTGAAGGATCTTGTCGAAAGCGGTTCTGTCGACAACGAGGTCCTTGATGATGGGGAAACCTGAACTTCTCCAAGGCTCCACAGTGATGGTTGCACCATCCTTGAAGTGACGCATGAAGAGCTGGCAAGTAGTGACGTGGTCATCCGGACCGTGTGCCCTACCGTCAATGTACAGGGAACAAGCTCCGCAGATACCTTCACGGCAGTCATGGTCGAAGGACACGGGACCGCTGCTTTTGCATCCCTTATCCACAGCTACGGGATCAATTCCTTCCCGGATGAGCTGCTCATTGAGGATATCGAGCATCTCGAGGAAAGAGGCATCTTCCTCTATCCCCTTGATGTGATAAGTCTCGAACTTTCCCTCAGCCTTGGCGTCTTTTTGACGCCATATCTTAAGATTGAATTCCATAGCGCTTACTTAGTCTTTATAGTTACGTGTAGCAACGTGGATAAACTGATAGTCGAGAGGCTCCTTGTGGAGTTCAGGATCCTTTCCTTCTCCCTTGTACTCCCAAGCGGCTACATACATGAAGTTGGCATCATCACGTTTTGCCTCTCCTTCGGGAGTCTGGCTCTCAATGCGGAAGTGTCCTCCGCAGGACTCATTTCTGTTGAGAGCATCCCTTGCCATGAGGTCTCCTATCTCGAGGAAATCAGCCAGACGCAGGGCTTTCTCGAGCTCCTGGTTGAATTCATACTGGTCTCCGGGAACGCAAACGTCTGTCCAGAACTCCTTCTTGAGGTCCGCAATCTCCTTGATGGCGGTCTTCAGTCCATCTTCGCTACGGGCCATACCGACATACTCCCACATAATGTGGCCAAGCTTCTTGTGAAGGGAATCGACGGTCTGCTTGCCCTTGATGGAGAAGAGTTTGTCAATGCGTGCCTGAACTGCTTTCTCTGCCTCCTCGAATGCGGGATCGTTGGTATCGGTCTTAGGCTCCGCAAACTTGTGGGAAAGATAGTCACCTATAGTGACAGGAAGGATGAAATATCCGTCAGCAAGACCCTGCATCAGAGCCGATGCACCGAGACGGTTTCCGCCGTGGTCGGAGAAGTTGGCTTCACCTATTGCATACAGGCCGGGGATTGTGGTCTGGAGGTCGTAGTCAACCCAGATACCGCCCATTGTGTAATGGATGGCGGGATAGATCATCATAGGCTCCTCCCAAGGGCTGGAAGCGGTGATCTTCTCATACATCTCGAAAAGGTTTCCATAACGCTCGGCAACCCTCTGGTGACCGAGTCTCTTGATGGCGTCAGCGAAATCGAGGTACACGGCAAGGCCGGTCTCGTTTACGCCATAACCGGCATCGCACCTTTCCTTGGCGGCCCTGGATGCGACATCACGGGGAACGAGGTTTCCGAAAGCGGGATAGCGACGCTCCAGGTAGTAATCCCTGTCTTCCTCGGGAATCTGGCTGGCCTTTATTGCGTGCTTACGGAGTTTCTCGACATCTTCCTTCTTCTTGGGAACCCATATACGTCCGTCGTTACGAAGTGACTCGGACATGAGGGTAAGTTTACACTGCTGGTCTCCATGGACGGGGATACAGGTAGGATGGATCTGTGCGAAGCAAGGATTTGCGAAGAACGCACCTTTCTTGTAGCACTGCCATGCAGCTGAACCGTTGGAGTTCATTGCATTGGTGGAAAGGAAATAGGTATTTCCGTAACCTCCGGTAGCAATTACCACAGCGTGGGCGCCGAACCTCTCGAGTTTTCCGGTGACGAGGTTACGGGCAATTATACCCTTTGCCTCACCATTGATCATTACGAGGTCGAGCATCTCATGACGGGGATAGCTCTTGACGGTACCGGCGGCTATTTCCTTGTTCAGGGATGCGTAGGCACCAAGCAGGAGCTGTTGTCCGGTTTGTCCCCTGGCATAGAAAGTACGGCTCACCTGGACGCCTCCGAAAGAACGGTTTGCAAGATAACCGCCATATTCACGGGCGAAAGGAACGCCCTGTGCGACGCACTGGTCGATGATGGCTGCGCTTACCTCCGCAAGACGGTAGACGTTGGCTTCCCTTGAACGATAGTCACCACCCTTGATGGTGTCATAGAAGAGTCGGTAGACGGAGTCGTTGTCATTCTGGTAATTCTTTGCGGCATTGATACCACCCTGGGCGGCGATGGAGTGTGCCCTGCGGGGAGAGTCGCTGATGCAGAAGACCTTGACATTATAACCGAGTTCACCGAGAGAGGCAGCTGCGGAAGCTCCACCCAGGCCGGTGCCGACTACAATGACTTCCAGCTTTCTTTTGTTGTTGGGACTGACAAGTCGAATTTCTGACTTCCTTTTGGTCCATTTTTCGGCCAAAGGTCCGTCAGGAATCTTGGAAATTAATTTATCGGCCATTATAGTTATATTTGAAAAATTTTCCTGTGGAAATGATCATTGATGCTACTGGGCCGGTTATGCGCCCATTAATTCTGCAATTTTAGTGATTTTTTGGTGAAGGACAAAGTTTACTTTTGGTAGCCTGCCAAATTCTTTCGGCAAAGCGAACTGAATTTACCTATCGCACTCTCATAGAGGCTTTCGAAATTCCTGTCTGATATTTTACCTTCAGTCCACCTTACAAAAATGCTGCTGAAGCGGCGGTCTATAAGTATCTCTGTTTCCATGCACTCTTTCATCACTTCGGCTGCATCGACATCCCCGGAAAGCATCTTTTCCTTGATACTCAGAGCAGAATTACAGGACAGGCAGTTATCGGACCCTCTGGAGGCCCTGAGCCATGACGGAACCAAATCCCGGCTCAGTACCATGACGGGAAGGCATACTGCGGCTGTAGGGTATCCGACCGTGCTCCACATTACCGTGTGAAGGGGATTCTCCCCAGGCTGGACCCCCTCAAAGATGATGGAAGCAGATGTAATATCCCTGAGGATGGGAGAGCCGCTCCTGGATATGCGGTTCAGAAGATCCCTGTGGCCGATGGTGACTTTACCGGTAATCTTGTCTCCTGATATCTTGACGCCGGAGAACATACCTGCCATTATATCCGAGGCCTTTTCGTAGCGGTCCACCCCTTTTCTGTCCTCCATCCTTCCGCTCTGCGTGAAATTGGTCACTACCCTGTAGCCTTTCTTTCCGTCCGAGAGGTCGTTCACGTCAAACTTCACCCAGCGGTGGTTGTTAACCTCGTAATAGGAGGCTCCGCCATGGGCGTCAATGACTCCGAAATTGGCTTCCACTCCCATGGGCCGGGAAAGCGTATCCAGATAGTGCTCGAAGTCGTTTATTGTAGCGCACACTTCAAGGGCCCGGTACATGAACACCCCTTCCCTTTCCATCTGCTCCACAGGTACGTCATCGTCCTTGAAGTCATAGGTGGCAGTATTCATGATGCAGAAACCTACGTTATTGGTTCCGCTCCAGGCTTCTCCCATCCATCCGTAGAGGGGTGATGAAGGAGCTGTCCTCCAGTCCGAATTCACGAGGGCCACGAAATCGTAAATCTCCCCCTTGAAGTATTCTATACGGTTATTCAGCTGGCCGGTATCCCTATGTTTCATCATTATGGGCCTTCCGTCCGCCGTGACTTTACCCGATACGATGACGGATGTGCAGGCATCAGCCTGAAAAGGGAACGGGAGCAGAAGCATTAGAGCACAAAGAGTTCCAAGTGTGAGTGTGGAAATAGCGTTTTTCATCGTCCAATGCGTTTATGCAAGGAACTGGGCTACTCTCCCCCGTTCCCTGCGAAAAGTCCAAGTTTATCGTCATCTCCGTCCTCTTCCCCGTCCCCGAGGATGTTATTCGTGTAGAGGTATTTCTGGAGTCCGAGATGTTCGTAGGAAAGTTTTGTGGCGACCCTTCCCCTCTGCGTCCTCTGGATGAAGCCTTCCTTGATGAGGAATGGTTCGTACACTTCCTCGATTGTTCCGCTGTCCTCGCCTACGGCAGTCGCTATGGTGCTGATGCCGACAGGACCACCGCGGAACTTCGTTATTATGGTTGTAAGAATCTTGTTGTCCACTATGTCCAGTCCCCTCTTATCTATGCTCAGGGCATCGAGGGCATACTTGGCAATCTTTATGTCAATGGTGCCGTCTCCAAGTACCTGTGCGAAGTCCCTGACCCTCCTAAGGAGGGAATTCGCTATTCTTGGAGTGCCACGGCTTCGCAGGGCAATCTCCCTGGCTGCATCGTCTATTATCGGAACCTTGAGAATACCTGCGGATCTCTTTATGATGCGGACCAGGTCATCCGTATCATAATACTCCATCGAGCAGGTTATACCGAAGCGGGCCCTCAGAGGAGCGGTCAGAAGGCCGCTTCTGGTAGTGGCACCGACCAGGGTGAAGGGATTCAGGGATATCCTCACTGACCTGGCCCCGGGACCTTTGTCTATCATTATGTCTATGACATAATCCTCCATCGCACTGTACAGGTACTCCTCCACCTCGGGAGAGAGGCGGTGAATCTCGTCAATGAAAAGGACGTCACCTTTATCCAGTGAGGTAAGAAGCCCGGCTAGGTCACCGGGTTTGTCCAGCACCGGGCCGGAAGTTATTTTCAGGTTAACCCCCAGTTCATTCGCTATGATATGGGCCAGGGTGGTCTTCCCCAGACCGGGAGGACCGTGGAAAAGTACATGATCAAGGGACTCTCCCCTATTCTTTGCGGCCTTTATGAAAATCTTCAGATTCGATACGATCGACCTTTGGCCGGTGAAATCGGCAAGGTCCTGCGGACGGATTATTCCGTCTAAATCTTTATCTTTGTCGGCCTTTGGGGCATGCGGGTCGAAAGTGTCTGCCATGGCAACATTATTATTATACAAAGATAAGTTTTTTATTTAAAATTTATGATGATGATAAGCGTGTGGAAATGTTGATAACTTTTAAAACCATACTGATTATCAGTTAATTGAATATAATTTTGATTGTTGATAACCTTGTCTTTGACCCTTGAAAACTTTTTGGAAACTTTTTTGCCCGATATTTTGATTTTAGCGGCGGAAGTGCAGATATACAAAAGTTAGCTTCCTCCAAATTTATTTTTCAGAAATGTTTCCACGCGTTATCAACAGGTTTTAAACAGCTTTTCCTCACTTTTCAACACCACTTTCATAGTCAAATGAAGATATCCGTTCCTTCCTCCAGAGAACTTTACGAAAGTGTCAATTCGTCCCGTGACTCCTATTGCGAGGGACTTTTCCTTTCCGAAAGGTGGTTCGTCCTTGCCGAGGTTGCCGGGATGCTGTCGTCGAAGGACCTTTCCAAAAAAGGGATGGGAATACATTTCATAGTCCTTCCCGACAAGGAACAGGCGGAGTACTGCTGTTCGGACCTGTATGGGATAGTGCCGAAGGAAAGTGTTTTCTTCCTTCCCGACAGTGGAAGGAATGTGGAACGGAGCAACTACAAGTCAACACTCGGGGTCCAGAGGACAACCGCAGTGGCGAAAATACTGGAATGCGCTCCCTTCCCCAAGGAAGACACATTCGTCGTTACCTATCCTGGGGCACTTCTTGAGAAGGTGCCAAAGAAGAAGGAAATAGAGCGTTCCACCCTGCATCTTGAGGTGGGTAAGGAAATATCCTTCGAGGATATCAAGTCAAGGCTCTTCGACATGGGGTTCACCAAGGTGGATTTCGTGGGACAGCCGGGACAGTTCGCCATAAGGGGTTCCCTCATAGATGTGTTTTCCTTCACGAACAACGACCCCTACAGGGTATCATTTTTCGGCGATGAGGTTGAAAAAATAGGCATTTTCGACTGCAACACCCAGCTTTCAAAGGATTTCAGGAAGAGTGTGGACATTCTATCCGATATCATTTCATCGGGAGGTGATGACAATATGGTGGAGGAGCAGTCCATACTTGGCATGCTTCCTCCTGAGTCCACCCTGCTGTGGTTGGAAGGATCCGACATGTATAAGGAAAGTGAGTTCTACCCTGAACTTGAAGGATTCAGGAAAGTGTTCATAACGGCTCCCCTTGGAAAGAGGGTCAGCGGCAAAATAAAGTTCAACACAAGTCCCCAGCCCCTTTTCCGCAAGAACTTCGAAATGCTCATGAACGATATCCGTTCACACATGGATTACGGATACAAGGTGTATATATGCGGGGACAGGAAGCCGCAGTTGGACCGTCTGGCTTCCATATTCACCAAGGGACATAGGTCGTACTGCCCTACCTTCGTCTATGATATGGCCCTCCACAATGGGTTCATAGACAACCAGGCCAAGATTTGCTGCTACACCGACCATGAGATTTTTGAAAGGTTCCAGAGGGTGTCCCTGAGGATGACGGTGGAAAAGAACGAGGTATTGACCCTGAATGAACTGAGTTCCATGAGCGTCGGGGACTACGTAGTCCATATAGACTACGGAGTGGGAATATTCGGCGGACTGGTGAAGATGCGGGATGACAAGGGGAGGTTGCACGAGGTCGTGAAACTTATTTACAAGGATGGAGATGTGGTATTCATATCCGTTCATTCCATCCACAAGATATCCCGTTTCCGTTCAAAGAACGAGGTTCCTCCCAGAATAAACAAACTTGGGTCCAAGTCCTGGCAGGTGATGAAACAAAGCGCCAAGCAGAAGGTCAAGGACATCGCCAAGGATCTCATCGAATTGTATGCCCGTCGCAAGGCTTCCAAGGGTTTCGCATTCTCCCCGGACACTTACCTGCAGGAGGAACTCGAGTCTTCATTCATGTACGAGGATACACCAGACCAGATGGCGGCCAATTTAGCCGTCAAGGGAGACATGGAGGACACCTCTCCCATGGACAGGCTGGTTTGCGGGGACGTTGGTTTCGGCAAGACGGAAATCGCCATAAGGGCTGCTTTCAAGGCGGTCGCCGACAATAAGCAGGTAGCTGTTCTTGTTCCTACCACCATCCTTGCCCTCCAGCATTACAAGACATTCTCTTCACGTCTTGAGAACTTCCCCTGCAAGGTGGATTACCTCTCCCGTCTCAGAAGTTCCAAGGATACCGCCAGGATAAAGAAAGAAGTTGAGGATGGCAAGATAGATATAATAATAGGGACGCACAAAATCCTTGGCAAGGAACTTAATTTCAAGGACCTGGGACTTCTCATTATAGACGAGGAGCAGAAATTCGGGGTATCCGCCAAGGAGAAACTCCGTCAGCTCAGGGAGTCCATAGACACCTTGACACTTACCGCTACGCCTATCCCGAGGACTCTTCAGTTCTCCCTTCTTGGGGCCCGTGACCTTTCCATTATCAACACTCCCCCGCCCAACAGGATACCCATCCAGACAGAGATACTGCTCTTTGACAAGACTGAGATCAAAAGCATCATTGAGTATGAACTCAACCGTGGCGGACAGATATTCTTCCTTCACAACAAAGTGGAGGAACTGGACTCCATATATGACATCCTGCATCGTCTGGTCCCGGACATGAAAATATGCACCGCCCACGGGCAGATGGAACCGAAGGTGCTGGAAAAGAAGATGCTCTCCTTCATGGAAGGGGAATATGATATGCTTCTATGTACGACCATAATAGAAAACGGGCTTGACATCCCAAGTGCCAATACCATTATAATAAACCAGGCACAGAACTTCGGTCTGAGTGACCTTCATCAGCTCAGGGGACGTGTAGGAAGGTCCAACAGGAAAGCTTTCTGCTATCTTATAGTTCCTCCCCTCGCCACCATCGGCGACGATGCCAGGAAGAGGCTCAAGGCAATTGAGGAGTTCTCGGACCTCGGCAGCGGGTTCAGCATAGCTATGCAGGACCTCGACATAAGGGGAGCCGGCAATCTGTTGGGTGCGGAACAAAGCGGGTTCATTACAGAACTAGGCTATGACACATACCAGAAGATACTGAGCGAGGCCATGGAGGAACTGGGTGTCGAGACAGGAATAGTCCAGAAGAAACAGAGAAAGACCATTACTCACGACTGCGTCGTGGAAACCGACCTGGATGCGTTCATCCCCGATACCTACATAGACATGACGGCGGAGAAACTTCGCATTTACAAGGAACTGGACAGGATGACAAAGGAAGAGGATATACAGTCACTCTCCTCCAAGATAGAGGACCGCTTCGGGCCGATACCGCAGGAACTGTCGAACCTCTTTGACATCCTCAGGATACGTAACCTTGGCTGTGAAATCGGTCTGGAGAGGATAATACTCAAGAACAAGGCCCTCATTGCCTACTTTGTCGCCAATCTCTCACTCCCCTTCTACAAGGACGGCATATTCCAGGTTGAGATATACAATCTAGGTAAGATAAAGGACCATGACATCCGTCTGGGCGAGAAGGACGGGAAGGCTAAGATTGTGGCGAAGGATACCGTTAAAACAACCAAGGATGCCCTTAATATACTTAGGGTTATAGACTACCGCAACAAATAGCTGAAGGGTTGAGGATGAAAAAAGGATTTGAAAAAAGAAGGGTAATTGCTAAATTTGCTGTCCTTTCGACTTAAAAATGCCCAATCTTCTAGTTGATATAGGAAATACCGCCGTAAAGGCCTGTACTTCCGAAGGTATGACCCTCGGAAGGACTTACCGCTACCAGGGTGAGCACCCTATCGAGTTCATACTTTCACTTGTGGAAAGGATCAGACCTGACGCGGTGGTCCTGGCATCGGCCTACCGCCTCTCCCCTGCCGACAGGGGTTCCCTGCAGGAGAAATGCCCCGGTATCATGATCTTGGATTCCTCCAATGGCGAGGTGCTTAAGAAATATGGACTTCCCTCTTACCTCTCTTATGACAGGGCTGCATCCATATTGGCTGCCAAGTACCTTTTCAAAGGTTCCGGCTGCACGGTGGTGGACTTCGGTACCACGCTTACGGTGGATTTCACCGACCCGGAAGGGAACTATTTAGGGGGCAACGTGTCGCTTGGACTTCGTACCCGTTTCAAGGCCCTGAACAGATATTCCAGGTCACTTCCGCTCGTGAACACCCCTAATGAAATACAAAAAATAGGTACGGATTTTGATTCTTCCGTTGCAGGCGGTGCCGTAATGGGCATAATGTTTGAAATAGAGGGCTACTTGAGTCTTTATCCCGGCAATATGGTCGCCTTCACCGGTGGTGATGCGATTTATTTTGCAAAAAGGACTAAAAACTCCATATTTGTAGTTTGTAACCTCGTTTTGATGGGGTTGGCATTAATAATTGACGAGAATGTCAAGAACATTTAGAACATTTTTATTGACTTTTGCGACTCTCCTGGCAGTTGGGGTGTCCCTCAACGCTCAGGATGGTGCATATAGTTCATATTCACCATATTCCGTTTTTGGAGTTGGAGACCTTTATAACGGGGCCTCCGCCCGGAGTCGTGGAATGGGCGGAGTGGGGATAGCTTCCAGGAACAGGAGGTTCGTTAATTATATGAATCCTGCAGCTGTTACGGCAAGGGATACGTTGTCTTTCATGATGGATTTCGGGCTGAGTTCGGAAAACAAGATTTTCAAGCAGAACAACCTGACTTCCGCCAACAATACATTCAATATTAACGACATAGTCATATCCTTCCCCCTGTTCCCTAAAACAGCCATGATGGTAGGACTTAAACCTTTCAGCAGTGTAGGTTATGATTTCACTCACTATGTGAAGGATCCTGCCATAATAGGGGAGACCGGTTCCATTGCCTACAGTTCTTCGGGGAACGGCAGCATATATGAACTTTTCGCAGCATTCGGGGCAAAACTCGGAAACGAGGTTTCATTAGGTGTCCAGGGTATGTACTATTTCGGGAACATCGACAAGAATACCGAAATGAATTTCTCATCCTCCACCCAGAGGGACATTTCCAGCGGTTACATCATCCAGATGTCATCCCTGGGAGCGAAGGTGGGGGCCCAGTGGGAACACCGCCTCAGCAGTGAAACTTCATTCTCCATAGGTGCCACCTATAAATTCGGGACAAAGACAGGCGGATACGTTACGGACTATCAGTACGCCACACTCTCGAGCATCAGGGATACCCTCAGGTATAATATAGATACCCTTCACAAAACCAAGAATCTTAGCATGGGCAGCGAACTGGGTGTCGGATTTGCCCTGAAAGGAGGTGACAGGTGGATAGCCGAATTCGACTATATCCGCTCAGACTGGACAAAGAGCAACATGGACAAGGTTGCGGGGTTCGCCAATGTGGGAGAAGTGATATTCACCCCTGCGGTGGCAAACGAGTTCAGGGCCGGATTTGAGATAACGCCGAACCGCAATGACCTCAGGCATACCCTAAGGAGATGGACGTACCGGGGAGGGGCGTACTTCAAACAGTCCTACTACCAGTTGAACGGCGTTTCGGTAGGTGCTGTCGGTGTAACGGCGGGATTTACGATACCCGTCACGTTCAGGGGACTGCTTAACGGAATAACATTCGGAGTGGACATCGGACAGAAGGGAACCCTCACTGGAGTACAGACGAGGGAAAGGTACGCTTTCTTCAATATTGGGTTCAATATCCATGATATTTGGTTCGTGAAGACTCTTTATGAATAGAATTTTGCCGTTTTGGTACAATTCATGCAAAACACGACTTAGGAGCTGATTATTTTATTGTGAAACTAAACACCAGGACATTGATATGAAAAGATTGACAATCATCCTTGCTACGTTAGCAATGATTTTGGGCGGACATATTGCTTCAGCCCAGGGCAAGTACGGTGCGGATAGCGCCGAGTGCATCAAGTATCTATCCTATTACATAGAGTACTTCAAGCACAATAACTATGATGAGGCTCTCCCCAACTGGAGGAAGGCTTATAGCATCTGCCCTCCTACGGCGAGCCAGAATATGCTCATCAACGGAAATACTCTCATCAAGCGTCTGATTTCCCAGAATGCAAAGAATGCAGAGTACCGCAGCGCTCTGATTGATTCCCTGATGACTCTTTACGACCTGAGGGCGGAGTACTATCCCAAGAACGCCGTAATGGTGCTCAACAACAAAGGTCTCGACCTCAATAACTACAAGGAGAAACTCTACAATGAGCTCTCCAAGATCATAGAGGCCAACGGTGACAAAGTGAAGCCCAGCATCCTTCTTGTCCAGCTCAATTCCGCAATTGACATGTATCAGAAAGGAAAGCTCGGAGCTGAGGATGTAATCAACCTCTATCAGAAGAATATAGCCCTCCTTGGCCAGATCCAGGCAGCTGAGAAGCCGGAGGAGAGCGAGCAGAACGCAAAGATCAAATCCGACATAGAGGGCCTGTTCATCACCAGCAAGGTCGCTTCCTGCGAAAACCTCATTGCCCTGTTCACCCCCAGGTTCGAGGCCAACCCCAATGACATTGACCTCGTCAACAATATTGTGAAGATGATGGCCAGCACCGAGGATTGCACCGATAACGACCTCTTCCTCAAGGCCGCTACCGCAATGCACAACAATGAGCCTTCAGCCCAGTCCGCATACTTCCTCTATAGGCTCAACAACTCCAAGGGCAATATAGAGGAGGCAACCAAGTTCATGGAGCAGGCAATCGGTTTCGATAGCCTCGATCCCGTGACCGCAGCTGACTACAACCTCCAGTTCGCTACCTTCTGCGTCAAGAATGACAAGAAGGCCCGCGCTCTCGAGGCAGCCCAGAAGGCTCTCGAGCTTGACAAATCCCTTGCAGGAAAGGCTTACTACCTGATGGGAACCGTTTGGGGCTCCACCAAGTGCGGTGGCGACGAAATCTCCAGCCGTGCACCTTACTGGGTAGCTTGCGACTTCATGAACAAGGCCATGGCAGCAGACGAGTCCCTCGCCGAGGATTGCCGCAAACTCATCGGCCAGTACAGTGTATACTTCCCCAAGGCAGCTGACGCCTTCATGTATGATCTCACCAACGGTCAGACCTACACCGTGGCTTGCGGCGCCCTGAGGGCAGTCACCACAGTTCGTACACAGAAATAGTGGAACAAACCAAAAGAATATTAAGGGTGATAGCAGCCGTTTGGACGGTTGCTATCATTCTTTTCTCTTGCAGGTCCAATCTGGAAGAGGCCGAGAAACTTGACTTATCCACTACACCCCGCCAGACCATAGACAGCATGGTCCTCCTTCAGACGGAGAGGGGAAAACTGCAGGTCAGGGCCTATGCCCCGACCATGAAAAGGTACGAGACTGATACGCTTTCCTATGAACTCTTCCCCGAAGGGGTGGAAGTGTACGCATATACGGATGATGGAATTCTTGAAACCACAATCCGCGCGAACGAGGCCCGCCACGATACGGGCAAGGGCCAGAACAAGGAAATATGGAAGGCTTATGGAAACGTGGTCATAAAGAACATCGTCAAGAAGGAGACGATGGAGACCGATACCATTTACTGGAACCGTACCACCAAAGAAATATATACTGACTGCTACATTAGGATGTATTCCCCGGAAGGCTTCATGCAGGGTTATGGCATGAAGTCCGATGAAAGGGCACGCAACTCCATTATACAGCGTCCTTTCAACAGCTACACGGTCGTTGTGCAGGATTCCACCAAAGTTCTCATAGACTCCATCAATTTCATAGGTCCCCTGCTTCCCAAGGGGGTAAAGTAGGGTGGAATCCGATACCTGCATGTTCCTAAAAACTCAAATACTGAAGGAAAAAGCTAATTATTTGGAAGAAAATTTCTATCTTCGCAGTCCTTATCTTTTTTTGCCCCATTCGCCCTCCTTTTGGGAGAGGGAAAGAAGCTGCGAAAACAACGACCTGAGAATAAAAATTAAACAGAAACAATACAATGGCGGTTCTTGAAAAAATTCGCGTTAAATTCGGCTTGACAGCCTCTATCATCATTGCGATAGGTCTGTTGATGTTCATTATCGACCCCAGTGAGATAGCCTCAGCCATAAATGGCATGTCCTCCAAAAACGATGTAGGCAAGATCAACGGCAAATCCGTATCTTACGTAGACTTCCAGGAGGAAGTCCAGAAGATGTCCACTGTCAACGAACTCCTCTACGGTTCCGTACAGAGCGCCCAGCAGCAGGAGCAGATCCGTGATGCTGTGTGGCAGAATCTCATTTATAGGAATCTTTTCAACAAGGAAGCCCATGCGGCTGGAATCTATGTAGGTGACGATGAGATGGTTGACCTTACGACAGGTTCAAACGTATCCCCCCTCGTGACCCAGATTCCCATTTTCCTTGACGAGCAGGGCAACTTCTCCAAGGAAAACATGGCATCCTTCCTCCAGAACATGGATTCTGACAGGGACGGTAGCCTGCGTCTTTTCTGGCACAACCTCCAGGAGAACATAATGAACTCCCAGTACTATTCCAAGTACGCCTCCCTGTTCAACGCAGCCAACGGTCTTAATGCAGTCCAGCTCAAGCATGCCATAGCCGATAACAACAATACCACCGACGTGAAATTCGTCACCGTTCCTTTCGGTTATACCACCGACAGCACCATCGTTGTATCGGATTCAGAGATAAAGTCCTTCTACAATGACCACAAGAAGCTCTATCGTCAGCAGGCAAGCCGCGACATGGAGTATGTTGTGTTCGAGGTCATCCCTTCCGCCGAGGACATAGCCGCCACCAAGAGCAACATAACCTCTCTCGTTGAGGAGTTCGCTGAGGCCACCAATGTCCGCAGCTTCCTCGTGAAGAACTCCAACCGTGCTTATTCCGAGTACTGGTACAAGCAGGGAGAGCTTCGCACCGCAGTTGCTTCCCCCATCGAGGATTATGTTTGGGGTGAGAACTCTACCCAGGTGAGCGATGTGATGAACAGTGGCTACAATTTCTATGTGGCAAGGGTTATGGACACCAAGTCCTTCCCTGACTCCGCCCTCGTAAAGCACATCCTTCTCCAGGGAGACGATGCTGACCAGAAAGCTGACAGCCTGGTCAATGTCCTGAAGACCAAAAAGGAAAACTTTGCCAACCTCGTTGCTGAGTATTCCGTTGACCAGAACTCCAACTACGGCGGGGAACTCGGTACCATCGGTTGGATGACCCAGAGCTACACCATCCCCGGAATGGAGACAGCGGTTCTTACCGCCAAGGTAGGGGAGCCCTTCAAACTCAACACCCAGTACGGTTCCCACGTGGTCCTCGTAGTGGAGCAGACCAAACCCACCCTCAAGAAGCAGGTGGCCATCCTCGAGAAAGAGGCCATTGCCGGCAAGGAGACCATTAACAACTACTACAACAAGGCCAACAATTTCGCCGTTGCAGCTGCCGGCAGCTACAGCAACTACCGCAAGGCTGTGGATACCATCGGTGTTTACTCCCATCCCGTCAACAACATGCTAGAGAGCGCAAACCGCCTCGGTTCCATCGACAACACCAAGGAAGTAACCCGTTGGGTCTTCGACAACAAGGCAGGCAGCGTATCTCCTATCATGACAATAGACAATAACTATTTCATTATTGCAACCGTAAAGCAGATCCACAAGGAAGGCTATGCCACCCTCGCAGAGGTTTCCCCGACCATCCGTCAGCAACTCTATTCAGAGAAGCAGGCCGACAAGATGTGCGCCCAGGTTGCTGAGAAGATACAGGGTCTTACCGACCTTGACGCCATTGCCGAGACTCTCGGTTCATCCGTGAGCACCAAGGAAGGCGTTGCATTCTCGTCCCTCACTTCCCAGGGCATGGATCCCAAGTTCATCGGCGCCCTGACAAGTGCCCCCGAAGGAAAGGTCAGCGGTCCCGTAGCAGGTTCCACAGGAGTTTATGTATTCCAGGTCACCGGTCGTGACACAGGTTCCTTCTACACCGAGGACGATGCCACCAACAGGGACAACCAGATGAACTCCTACCTTACCCAGCTCATCGTTCCCGTGATGATGCAGGACAAGGATGTCAAGGACAATAGGGCTCGTTTCTATTAATAGTCAGATAAGTAAGTGAAGGCAGGTTCCACACGATGATGCGGGGCCTGTCTTTTTCTTTGGAGCGAAGCTATGAAAAAGTTTTTACCTCTCTTTCTTCCTCTCCTGGTAATTCTTCCCGCTTATATTTCCTGCGGCAGTGGAGATGACCCCGCATCCCCCGACGATCCCCGCTCTTTCACCATATCCTACGGATACTTGTTCCTCAATAAGGACAAGTCGTTTGACCTGTCAGTAAAGGACTATCCTGCAGGGGCTACACTTGAGTGGACCAGTTCCAATGAGAGCATAGTGTCAGTGAAGGACGGAAAAGTCACCGCTCATAAAAAAGAAGGGGAGGCGCTGGTAAGCGTAACAGTGAAAGGAAGTTCACTGTACAATGCGCAGTGCATAGTCAGGGTGGTTCCCGAGGACTGGCTTACCATCGGATGCGGAGCCATTCATATGGTTGATGTGGAAGGTGGAACCTTCATGATGGGGGAGGACAAAAGACAGAGGGAGAATCCTGATCCCCAGATGCAGGCTAACATAGTCCATGAAGTCACGCTCTCGTCTTACAGGATGAGCGACAGCGAGATTACCTTGGGGCTTTGGGAGAGCGTCATGAACCCGGATACCCCGAAAAATGCCTTTATCGGGGAGAATGCATATTATCCGGTCACGAACAAGACTTACAAGGAAATAACTGCGTTCATAAATCAGCTGAACGTACTTACCGGCAGAAACTTCCGTTTACCAACCGAGGCTCAGTGGGAGTACGCCGCCAGGGGAGGAAACGCAACCAACGACTACCTTTATTCCGGAAGTGACCTGCTTTTCCAGGTCGGAGTATATTACGACAATGCGGACCTGACGGATTTCTACAGGATTAACCTACTGTATCCGAACGAACTTGGCATCTACGACTTGAGCGGTGGAGTGAACGAGTTGTGTTCCGACTATTACGGTGAATATCCATCCGTAAGCGTCACAGACCCCATCGGTCCCAAAGAAGGAACCAGCCGGGTGGTGAGGGGTGGAAGCTACATATCTTCCGCCGAGGAGTGCACGGTATTCCACAGGACCTACATGCCCGAGGACCAGGGTGCCCAGACACTCGGGTTCCGCCTTGTGGAATAGATGCATTTGAGAGCAGTAGGGTTGTTGATCAGCCATACAAACCCAAATTGTCGGGGCGTTTGTAGACAGGTCCCGCCTTAGGAGGCAGGACCGATAGCGTCGACCTTTTCCGGTGCCTTATCTTGCCTGTGTTGACGACTTTGTTGTGGCTGCATCCTTCTTATCGTTGTGCAATAACAACCTTTGGTGCTTGGATGGCTTAGGATATGCCGCTTTTGTTTTGCCCTCAAAATGTGTTTTCGAGCAAGACGCAACCATACAGGGAATTTCTTGTGGTTCAAGTAAAATCTTTTCACGACATCACTGTTCCATGAGAAGGTCCATAGGGAGATAATGACGATAGTGAATTCCTGAAAACAGGAAGGGTAGGGGGTGCCATCATGCCAGGATACCCCAAAATTCTTGAGGAATCTCACAAATTGTCGGGTCCGTGGACTATCACTTTTGTATCATCGCTAAGGCAAAACTGTCAATTTTGATTCAAAATCCGGCCGAAAAAGTCCTGATTTAGGTTTGTCCCAAAAATTTTTGGGACATGAGCTAAACGAGGACTGTT
>CAJOLJ010000005.1 GCA_905235445.1 uncultured Bacteroidales bacterium | reverse complement strand
CATATGGCAGACAATAATACACTCCTTGAAAAAGTACTTAGCCTCCAGGGCAAGTTCCAGGCCCTGCAGGAACAGCTCTCCGACCCTTCCGTCATGTCCGACATGAAGAAGTACGTCCAGCTGAACAAGGACTACAAGGAACTCAAACCTATCATAGAGGCGGGCCTCCACTACAAGCAGATGGTCGAGGAGCTGGCCGCCGCAAAGGACATCCTCATGAACGAGAAGGACGAGGACCTCAGGGAGATGGCCCGCGATGAAATCGCCGAGCTGGAGCCCGCAATCCCCCAGATGGAGCAGGACATCAAGCTGCTCCTCATTCCTGCAGACCCCGACGACTCCAAGAACGCCATGGTCGAGATCCGTGGCGGCACCGGAGGTGACGAGGCGGCCATCTTCGCAGGCGACCTCTTCCGCATGTACTCGAAGTTCGCCGAGAGAAGGGGCTGGAAACTGGAGGTCACCGACCAGGCTCCCGGCACATCAGGAGGCTACAAGCAGATCGTCTTCAAGCTCTCCAGCTCCAATGACGGTGTCTATGGCATCATCAAATACGAGTCCGGGGTGCACCGTGTCCAGAGGGTCCCCCAGACGGAGACCCAGGGCAGGATCCAGACTTCCGCCGCCTCAGTGGCAGTATTCACCGAGGCGGGAGAGTTCGACATCGAACTGAACCCAAACGACATAAGGAAGGACCTCTTCTGTTCCTCCGGTCCCGGGGGACAGGGCGTGAACACGACCTACTCGGCAGTGCGCCTCACTCACATCCCTTCCGGGATCGTGGTCCAGTGCCAGGAGGAGCGCTCCCAGCTCAAGAACCTCGACCGCGCCATGGAGGAACTGCGTACCAGGCTCTACAACATGGAGCACCAGAAGTACCTGGACGGGATCGCCGCCAAGCGCAAGACCATGGTATCCACGGGTGACCGTTCAGCGAAGATCCGTACCTACAACTACCCCCAGTCCCGAGTCACCGACCACCGCATCAACTGGACCATGTACAACCTTCCCGTTTTCATGGACGGTGACATCCAGGAGTGCATCGACCAGCTGACCATAGCTGAGAACGCCGAGCGCCTGAAGGAAGCCGGCGAGTAGTCCCCTACAGTTAAATAGTCAAACGTCAATCTCTCTCTATTATCACTGCTATCATGTCCAACGACAGGAAAAACGACTCCCTGCATGCCCTCGGGAAAAAGGTTGTCTACAGGGACGACTATGCACCCGAGGTCCTGGAGACCTTCGAGAACCTTCATCCGGATAATGACTACTGGGTCAGGTTCAACTGCCCCGAGTTCACTTCGCTCTGTCCCATCACGGGACAGCCCGACTTCGCGGAAATACGCATAAGCTATGTCCCCGACCGCAGGATGGTGGAAAGCAAGAGCCTGAAGCTGTACCTGTTCAGTTTCAGAAGCCACGGCGACTTCCATGAGGACTGCGTGAACACTATCATGAAGGACCTGGTGAAACTGATGGACCCCAAGTACATCGAGGTGACAGGTTTCTTCACTCCACGGGGTGGCATAAGCATCTACCCCTACGCCAATTACGGACGTCCCGGAACCAAGTGGGAGGCCCTCGCCGAGAAACGGTTCGAGACCCACGAGTAGAAGAAGGTGTCCTGACCGTCCTTAAGTCTTTTACGCTCCCAGGGGAATTCCTCGGGAGCGTATTTCTTTGAAGGCGGGGCCTTTATCTGAAAATGAAGCGGGGAACCGTCCCACGAGTGAGAGCGGTCCCCCGAATGTGCATAAAAGTGAGAAGATGGGCTACTTCCCGAGCCTTTCCTTGATGGCCTTTGTGGCCTCCTCGTATCCTGGCTTCTCAAGAAGGGCGAACATGTTCTTCTTGTAGGCCTCGACACCGGGCTGGTTGAAAGGATTGACCCCGAGCAGGTATGCGCTCACGCCGCATGCGAACTCGAAGAAGTAGAACAGGGAACCGAGGTTGTACTCGTTTATCCTCTCGATGCTCACCTCCATCTGGGGCACTCC
Organism: uncultured Bacteroidales bacterium; assembly: GCA_905235445.1. Lineage (GTDB taxonomy): Bacteria > Bacteroidota > Bacteroidia > Bacteroidales > UBA932 > Cryptobacteroides. The sequence goes on along the minus strand of CAJOLJ010000005.1, from coordinate 61,441 downwards.
GCCGTCAAGGTGAGCGAGCTTCGTCCCGAGCTGTGCCATGGCACCGCAGTGCTCGACATGCTTGCCGGCGAGGAAGTTGAGCTGGTCAAGGTTCTGGGGATCGGAACCGATGACAACCGAACGGTTGGCCTTCTCGACGTTGATGACCGTCTCCATCAGTATCCTCTCACCCTCCTGGATGAACTGGCCCATGGAGTGGAGGTCTGCGGTATTGGTGACGGATGCGGGGAAGATGCCCTTGCCGTCCTTGCCTTCGCTTTCCCCGTAGAGCTGCTTCCACCATTCGCCGAGGTACTGGAGCTTGGGATTGTAGGTGACCATGATTTCCACCTTCTTCCCGCACTCTGAGTACATGAGGTTACGGGCTGCGGCATACTGGATGGCAGGGTTGTCCTCGCCCTTGACGCAGAGGGTCTTCTGCATCTCGGCAGCACCCTGAAGCATGGCCCTGATGTCAAAGCCTGCCACTGCGATGGGAAGAAGTCCCACAGGTGTGAGAACCGAGAAACGTCCTCCCACGTTGTCGGGAACGACGAAGGTCCTGTAGCCTTCCTGGGTGGAGAGGGTCTTGAGGGCTCCCCTCTTGGCGTCGGTGATGGCGACGATCCTCTCGGAAGAGTCGGAGTAGTTCTTGTCGATGTACTCCTTCACCAGGCGGAACGCCACTGCGGGCTCCGTTGTGGTACCGGACTTGGAGATTACGATGCAGGCGGTATTCTTCAGCGCGATGAGGTCAAAGAGCTCTGCGAGATACTCCTCGGAAAGGTTGTTTCCCGCGAACACCACTTCGGGATAGCCGTTGGGGGAAGGAAGCTGCTTTGCGAAAGAGCTGCTGAGGGCCTCGATGGCGCAGCGGGCACCCAGGTAGGAGCCACCGATTCCGACGACGACAACCAGTTCCACGCCCTTTGCCTTCCAGAGGTCACGCACAGCCTCGCACCCGGCGATGAGTTCTTCGGGGGTATCGGTGGGAAGGGCCTTCCATCCGAGGAAGTCGTTCCCCGCCCCCTTCTCGCTTGCGAGCACGTCGAAGGCGTCCAGGGCCTTTGCGATGTACTCTTTCCTTGACTGCTCACCTGCGAAACACAGGCAATCTTTTACGTTTACTTTGATCATATGAACTAAATGTGTGTTTTGACTTTCCTTCGCACGGGGGGGGGTCTCCACTCCTGGAAACCGGATAGCAAATATAATCAAAAATCCGGCTCTTGTTCAGATTGTGCCCAAGTACAACGATTTACTGCTCTCTTTCTCCCTACAGGGCGAAGAGCACCAGTACCTGTGCCACGACGACCCTCATGAACATGGTGAGAGGATAGACGGTGGCATAGTTCACCGAGGTGTAGTCCGTGCCGTACTGGTTCTGGCAGAATGCAAGAACCGCAGGGTCCGTGGTCCCTCCCGAGATGAGTCCGCAGATCTCGTAGAAATTGAGCTTGAACACTAGCCTCGCCACCACCATGGTGAGGGCCACGGGTATCAGGGTTATGAGCGCTCCATACAGGATCCACCAGTAACCCCCTCCCACGATCGAGCTCACGAATGTCTCCCCCGCTCCCAGCCCCACGGCAGCCATGAAGAAGGAGATCCCTATCTCCCGGATCATGAAGTTGGCGCTGATGGTGGTGTAGGTCGTAATCCTGAGCTTGGGGCCGAAGTGCCCAAGCAGGATGGCTATGATGAGAGGTCCCCCCGCGAGGCCCAGTTTGATGGGCTGCGGGATGCCGGGGATGGCCAGGGGGATGCTCCCGAAGATGACGCCTATGGCGATGCCGAAGAATATGGGCACGAGGTTTGGTTTGGAGAGGTGCTCCTGCTTGTTGCCCACGAGACGGGATACCGCCTTGATATCGTTCTCGGCTCCCACCACGATTATGCCGTCACCCATCTGGAGGATGAGCCCCGGGCTTGCCACGAGTTCGATGCCGGAGCGGATGACACGGGTGAGCGAGACATTGTAATTCTTGCGAAGACCAAGTTCCGAGACCCTCTTTCCCGTAAGGGAGGACCGAGTGACGGTGAGCCTCCTGGTAACGAGGGTGTCGTCCATCCTGTCCCAGTCCGCCTGATGCAGGGGAATCTCTTCCCCGAAGATTATCCTCACAGGGTCCACGTCATCCCAATCGGTGACAATCAGAAGCTTGTCCCCCTCATAGAGGACCGTATCCGGGCCGGGAACGGAGATCTTCCCGTCATGCAGGATCCTGGAGAGGACCATGCGTGCGCTGGAGCTTTTCACTATTTCCCTGACGGTCTTCCCGTAGATGGCGGGGTTGCTGACCTGGCAGTGCATGCGCCTTGCGGTGTCCTTGGTATCCTGGCCGTCATCGAGAGACTTTCGCTCCGAGGCCGTATCAACCTTGAAAAGGTTCTTCCCCAGGATTATGAGGAAGATGACCCCGAGCACTCCCAGGGGATAGGCTACAGCATATGCGGAGGCCATCCGGGAAGCCACCTCAGGGGACCCTGTCGCATCGGAGAGCGTCTGCTGGGCGGCTCCAAGACCGGGGGTATTGGTCACCGCACCTGACATCACGCCCGTCAGGGTACTGAGGCTTTCCCCCGTTATGAAGTGAAGGGAGACGGTTACCGCCACGGCAAGAAGGACCAGAGCGAGGGCCAACAGGTTCAGCCTTACCCCTCCTTTCCTGAAGGAGGCGAAGAAGCCGGGACCCACCTGGAGACCTATCGAGAAGACGAAGAGGATGAGCCCGAAGTCCTTCATGAAGGACAGCACGGTGGGATCCGCCCTCAGTCCGAAGTGACTCAGAATGATGCCCACGAACAGGATCCATGTGGACCCTATCGAGACTCCTTTTATGTGGAACCGTCCAAGATAGAGCCCAAGGGCGATCACCACTGCGAACAGCAGGATCGAGTGGGCAATTCCCGTTCCGGTGAAAAGTTCTGCCATGGGACTATTCGTAGCTGAGCCTTATGTCGGCAGGAATGTTTTCCAGCCTCATCATGGTCCTGTCCTCCTCGTAGGCGGCAGGTGTGGTGGCATACTGTGCCTCGAACTTCTCGGCAAAGGCAACGTCACCCTCGGCCTGGGTCCTGAGGATTATTCCGCAAAGGTCAGAAAGGACCTTCTCGGTCCTGGGATAATCAATGAGGTACTTGCCGGCATTGTTCCTTGAAAGTGCGCCGTTGGAAATAAGATAGTTAAGGATCATGGCATTCCCCCTTCCGAGGGCTTCGGCCATCCCGTAACGCTGGGAGCGGAGAAGGCTCGCGACGAAAGTGGCGACTGCGCTCTTCTTGGTAATGATGGCATCGACGTCATGGTTGTCGATGAGGGAGCACAGCAGGAAATTCCCCACTGCATTGGCCTTGGCCTCCTCCCATGTCAGGGCATGGCTTCCGAGGGCCTGCTCGACGCTCTGACTCCCGTCCACGGTAGTCTTGGCGCCAAGCCCATGGGCCACCTCCCGGAAAGCGATATTCAGGCGGAACGCATCCCGGTCCACGCACCCCCTGTCCTCGTCCTGGAAGAAGAGGTTACCTACCGGGGCTATGATATGGGAGAACTTGGCATCGAGGATGTTGCCCAGGATGATGGTGCGGGTCCCCTTCTCTTCCTGGACCCTCTTGTCATAGGGGAGGTTGATGGCGATTTCCTTGATGCCCGCATTGTAGCTTCCCGCATCGTAGAGGACGTCGCAGACGAAGATGTTGGAAGAGGAACCGGGCTGGAAGGTCTTGTAGCTCTCCTCGCATGGAAGGTTTTTCTGGAGACCGGGGATGAGGGCGGTGTACTTATTGAGAAGTTCCGTCTTCTTGAGGTCCTTCAGGAGCACCAGCGCACCGTAGGAGCGCTTGAGCCCGGCGAGCTGGTCGTCATTGGTCTCGTTGGGGCCGATGACAAGGTCCATCTTGCTGTCATCCATTTCCAGCCAGGCTATGTCGCTGTCGTAGTAGTCATCCGTGGTAAGGGCCACTGCCTTCTTGTTCAGATACTCCCTCACGTCCTCCTTGATAGTGATGTCGGCGGCTGCGGTGAGGTAGTGGGCGATTTTCTCCACCTCAGGGGCGAACTCGTCATGGAACCACACGGCGCTGTACCCCCCGTCCTCACCCCTACGGATGAAAGTATAGGGGCTGTCCTTGTCAGGGAGCTCGAGAGAAGCGAACTCACGGGCCGTCATCGACGCGGGGTAGAACCCCACACCCTCGGGCCTTTCCCCGTAGCCCTCGACGAAGGGCTTCCCATCGATACGGTTCCAGGGTCCGTAGTTTATCATGGCGAACTCCCTGAGGTCACGGCGGCTAAGGCCTTCCATCTCACTCTTGTCCCCGAAATACTGCTTCCAGTAGATCCCGTCCGCGATATCGGCGGCGAAGCGGTACAGGTTGAGGACTTCCTTGCCGTTGTCGGTTATCCCGGAGAGGTCCGGGGTCGCTATCTTTATCTGGGCGTATTCCGCTATCTGGCGGTCAACATCGGTTTTCTTGTCCCCTGCGCAGGAGCACAGCAGTGCCGCTGCTGCGGACAAAATGATTATTCTTGCTGTTTTCATATATCTCTTTATCCTTTGAGTTATTCAATTATAAGTTTTTAAGGGCCATATCAAGGGCATTGTTGCGCCGGAGCCTCTCTATGAATACGCTTACGGCTTTCTTGCAGTACACTCCCCTCAGAAGGTGGTACGCTCCCTCCATCGTCCGGGAAGGGTTGTCAAGGGGGACCGAGCGCAGGTTGCCTACCGGTCTTGCGGTTGAGTGCGAGAGCACAGTCACGAGGTCACTTCCGGCGACTATCCCGAGGAGCATGTTGATGTCGTTCACTTCCACCCTCACATCAGCCTTGGCACAGTTGGAAAGAAGGAGGCCGTCAAGGGTGTTCCTGGCCTGAAGGCCACGGGAGGGAAGGGCCAGGGGATAGGCCAGGAGCTCACCTACGCTTACTTTATCCTTGAGGGAGAGGGGGTGCCCCTCCCGGCAGATGATGCACAGGTCGCTACTGAAAAGGGTATGGGAGTCGATGTTCGGGAAACCGGACGAGGGCATGTAAGAGAGCGCGACATCCAACTTGTGTTTCTGGAGCATGTCCACCAGCTCCTCCATCGTGGCGCAGCGGATATTGAGCTTTATGAGGGGATAGTCCCTTATGAACTCCCTTACGGTCTCCAGCAGAAGCGGGAAGAAAGAATACGTGGCCCCGACTTCCAGGGAGCCGGCGGCAAGGTTCCTGACGTCACGGATACTTTGGAGGGAGTCGTCCACTTCCTTCAGGATCCTGACGGCGGAAGGGTAGAAGGCCTCGCCCTCGTCACTTAGCTGCACGTGGTGGGAATCCCTGACAAGAAGGCTCACTCCCAGTTCCTCCTCCAGGGCCTTGACCTGCTGGGAGAGGTTGCTCTGGGAAGCACTTAGCTGGCGGGCAGCTTCGGAGAAACTTCCCAGCTCGGCGACTTTCACGAAATATCTGACTTGTCTGAGTTCCATGCCCTCTTTTCACATCACATTGCACTTGCAAAGATAATTGATGGAAAAGATACCAACAAGGATTGGCTATGGTTTATACCAATAATAGCTATACCGATGGAGGATACCGGGCTTATGGCACATGGCGCCATCCTCAAAGGAGGTGCCCTACTCTATTTGAGGGCAAAGGCAAATTTCATAAATTTGCACCCGGTTCCTTGGGAAAGGCCCCGCTGCAGGGGCACTTTCGCAGTGGACGATAAACGGGCAAACAAATTTATTTCAAAATGAAAGCTATTACTGGCACCTCTTTCAATTTTCCCAACCAGAAGGGAAAGTACACAGGTAAGGTAAGGGACGTGTACGACATCGACGGGCAGTATCTCGTAATGGTCGTCACCGACAGGATCTCCGCATTCGACGTAGTTCTTCCCGAAGGGATCCCGTTCAAGGGACAGATTCTGAACAGCATCGCGGCAAAGGAGCTTGACGCAACCTCCGACATCCTCCCCAACTGGAAGGTCGCGGTTCCGAACAAGGCCGTCACCGTGGGTCTCAAATGCCAGCCTTTCAAGGTCGAGATGGTAATCCGGGGCTACCTCGCAGGCCATGCCTGGAGGGAGTACAAGGAGGGGAAGAGGGTCATCTGCGGAGTGAGAATGCCTGACGGGATGGTCCAGAACCAGAAGTTCCCCACCCCCATCGTGACTCCCACATCCAAGGCCGCCGAAGGCCATGACGAGGACATCTCCCGCGAGGAGATAATAGCGCAGGGCATCTGCACCGCCGAGGAGTATGACAAGCTGGAACGGTACACAAGGGCCATCTTCCAGAGGGGAACCGAGCTTGCGGCAAAGAAGGGCCTGATACTGGTTGACACGAAGTACGAGTTCGGAAAGAGGGACGGGGTCATTTATCTCATGGACGAAGTCCACACCCCCGACTCTTCCAGGTACTTCTATGCCGATGGGTATGAGAAGAGACTTGAAGAGGGACTTCCCCAGCGCCAGCTTTCCAAGGAGTTCGTCAGGGAATGGCTCATGGCGAACGGCTTCCAGGGCAAGCAGGGACAGAGTGTCCCCGAGATGACCCCCGAGGTGGTCTCATCCATTACCGAGCGCTACATCGAACTTTATGAGCACATAACCGGGGAGGCTTTCAGCCGGGACGAATATGGTCCCGAGCAGATGGAGAAGGACATCCTGGAGTGCCTGAAGACTTTATAGTTTTTTACACCGGGAGCGCCCCTGTAAGCAAGGGAGGGGCGCACCTTTTTTTAACGACCGGGGAAGGGCTGCCATAATCCCTTCCCCCACTTTCGCTGCTATCCTCACCGGAAAACGGGCCACTCCATGATAGCGCTGGCTGACTGCAATAACTTCTTTGTCTCCTGCGAGAGAGCCTTCCAGCCCCAGCTGGAGGGAAAGCCGGTCGTGGTCCTTTCCAACAATGACGGCTGCGTCGTTGCCAGAAGCAACGAAAGCAAGGCCATGGGAATCAAGATGGGTACCCCTTTCTTCCAGGTGAAGGACCTGGTTGACGAAGGGAAACTTGTTGTCCGCTCCTCCAACTACACCCTGTACGGGGACCTCTCTCGCCGGGTGATGAGCATCCTGAGAGATACCTATCCAGCAGTGGAGGCATATTCCATAGACGAGGCTTTCCTCCCCTCGGACGGAATTGATGTCCCGACTCTCCAGCACATAAGCCGGGAAACCATAGTGAAAATACGCCGCTGGACGGGAATCCCCGTAAGTGTCGGCATAGCACACACCCGCACCCTCGCCAAGATAGCCAACCATTTCGCCAAGAAATATCCCGCCTACCATGGGGTATGCACCATAGACAATGACGAAAAACGTCTCAAGGCCCTTTCCCTCACTCCCATCGACGATGTCTGGGGCATCGGGTGGAGATGGGGCCCGAAGCTCAGGAAATGGGGCGTCAACACCGCCCTTGACTTTGTGAACATCAACTCGGGGGCGATATATTCCGCCATGGGGATCAACGGTCTGCGTACATGGAAGGAACTCTCCGGGATCCGCGCCATCACCTCCGAAGTCATCCAGCGCCGCCAGTCCATCTGCACATCCCGTTCCTTCGCGGACATGATATCCGATATCGGTGAACTGGAAAAGAGGGTCGCCGACTTTGCCGCAAAGTGCGCCCAGAAACTCCGCCAGGAAGGAAGCGCGGCCTACTGCGTGTGCGTGTTCCTGTACACCAACCGCTTCAGGGAGGACCTCAGGCAGCACTACCCCTGCACCACCGTGAAACTTCCCGTAGCCTGCAACTCCACCAAGGAGATAGTGGACGCCGCCCTCATGGCCCTTCACTCCATCTATCTGGAAGGGTTCCAGTACAAGAAAGCCGGGGTGGTGGTCACGGACATAATCGAGGAGGAGGCGGTACAGGGAGTCCTGTTCGATTACGACCTGGAAATGAGGGATAAGCAGGATGCCCTATCCAAGGTCATGGACCGGCTGAATACTGATTCGGCGCAGCTCCTCAGGCTCGCCACCCAGCGCCCCGGGCACTATGCCGACGGCATCCGCCGGGAGCACTGTTCCAAACCATTCTCAACATCATGGAAGGATATGATAGAAGTGAAATGAGGACAATTGACTGTGCCGGGAGGATGGTCAGTGAGATCCACCGGGAAGGCATCCTTGCCCTTTGCGCAGTAGGAGGTGTTCCGCTTCTGAGCGTACAGGAGAGGACAGCCCCCGGTATGTGGTTTACCGAGGAGTGCATGGGGCCGTGGGACTGGAAGATAGAGTGCGTGAGGGAAGGAGACATAGTCTATGGGAAGTTCCTGGGAGGGAAGAGCACTTTCATGACCCTCGAGTACTTCTCCCATCTTCGCAACTACCGCCTGTCCCTCCCGAAATACCGCATCGACCCCTCCTCCCCCGAAGGGAGGATACTTCGCTCCATCAAGGAGAAAGGCTCCTGCGAGTGCGCTCCTCTCAGGGCGGAGTTCTCCCTCAAGAAATCAAGACTGGACTCCCTCCTGACCTCCCTCCAGATGTCCTGCAGGATTGTGATAGGGGACATTACGAGGGTCCACAAGGGACCGAACCTCACTTACAGCGGCTGGCAAAGGGTCTCATACTGCACGCCGGAGGACCTCTATGAGGTGGACATGGAAGGCCTTCCTCCCGCCCTTCGGGGCCTGGACGGGCCCTCTTTCTCCCTTGAGGTGGGATGCAGCCCTTCTGAGTCAAGAGCGCTGCTGCTGGAAAGGCTCAGGAAAATCTCCCCCCTCTCCCAGGACAAGGCACTGGAGAGGCTCCTGGGCTAAGGCCCCCTCCTCCTTCAGGAAGGCTACAGGACAAGTCTCCATTTCACGCTGTCACCTCCCCTGAAAGATATCCTCCCCTCTTCCCGGAAACCGAGTTTCCTGTAGGAGTCCCCAAGGGGGGCCACCCTGTAGGAGGGGTCATCCCTGAGTGCATCCTTCCACGGCTCGACCATGGCGTAGGTCATCACATCACCGGGATGGACTTCATCTATGAAGAAGCGGAGCATCTTTCCCATTCCCCCTCGGATCCTGAGTTCGGGAAGGGAACAGTAGCGAAGCCACTCGGCGGATCTCACGACCCGCCCCTTCCCCTCCCCGTCGGTATGGGTCATGTTCCTGAGGGGTGCGAAAGTGGATACCGCGACAAGGGTCCCGACAGGGTAACCTTTACCCCTGTCCCTTTCCAGGAAGAGACCGTAACGGTAGCGGCAAAGGCACATACCGAGGCTGTGGTAGCGGTCCAGGAATGCCGTGGCCTCGGCCTTGGATATCCTCCTGACGCTGCAGTCCCTGGCATTTATTCCCACACCCCTTCCCCTATGGGCCTCCATCCTCGGGGACGGGGAGCCCTGAGGGAAGGAGGTGTCACACAGCGCGGAAGATGATGTAGAAACGGTCTCCAAGGTCAGATTTTCTTTATTACGTATGTCACTATTCCCCAGACAGTGAAGTCATTGCCTTCTGTGACGTGGATGGGAGGGTATTTCTTGTTGGCCGGCAGAAGCCACAGTTCACCCGTATGGAGAATGTTATAGGAACTTTTCTGGGCACTTGCCTCTACGGAGGGGTTCCCGGGGTCCTCGAAGGAAATGAACTTGAGCGCGAACTCCCCGTCTATGAAACATACCGCCATCGCCCCCTGGGTGGGTTCGATGGATTTGTCGATAACCAGAATGTCCCCTTCCTCCACCCCGGCATCTATCATGGAGTCCCCGACCACTCTTCCGTAGAAAGTGGAAAGGGGATGTTTCACCAGCTCCTTGTTCAGGTCCAGGAACGGGCTCATGTAGTCCTGTGCAGGGGATGGGAACCCGGCATGGATCCCGTCCTCCGCCATGCGGGCGAGGGTCTCGGTAAGGACTTCCGTACTGCGGTCCCCCTCCTCCTCGGCGGGCCTGCTTATGACAATGTCGGAAGAAGGGCTGATGGAGGCGAAAGGGTTCTCCTGCCCAAGAGGGGGGAAGGTATCTTTTGTCATTTCTTGCTAATTCTTAATCCAGTCCAGGTTAAATCTATAATGAATCCTGCTTGAGAGGATGTGGATCATACCGTCGGGACTCTGTGTCCCGCAGAGATATCCACGGGGTTCGCTGTGGGTGGAGTCCGCCTCGAAGAAGCCTGTCCATGCTCCCCCGTCAAGGAAGCGGGGCCTCCCGTCGGAGAGAAGTTTCACTTCGGGCCAGCTCTTCCCCTCATCATAGGAAAGGGCCACATACATCCCGTAGCCTCTGTAGGTCGAGCCGTCCCCCCTCGTGAACTCCATTCCCCTCTCAGCCTCCGGGGTTCTCTGGGGATGGTCAGTGAAAGAGGCCAGCATGATGGGCCCTTCCCGAAGCCTCAGAAGAACGAGCCTCTGTCCCCCGTCAATGGGAGGGAACGGGGAGCTGCGGTAGGTCCAGGTCCTGCCCCTGTCAGTGGATATGCTAAGAGGCATCCTGGCCTTTCCCTTGAAGGGGCCGTCCTGCGCTATGACGGGGTTTCCCCGGCCAAGTGCCATGAGGGAGCCGTCCGAGAGCTCGACCACCCCCGCATGTATCCCGCCGATTGAAGGACCGCTGTCCCCTTCCCGAAGAGTCACGCCTCCCCCCACGAAAGGCATCTGCGACACTCCGTCATAAGGGTCGTACCAGCTCTGCCCGCCGTCTTCACTGAGGTGGACGGAGGTTCCGTCATTCCCCCCGGGACCTGCGTCACAGCACTGCAGGATGGTCCCGTCCGAGAGGGTGATGGTCCCGGATATGACCTGATGACGCTTGTAGTGCTTGCCCTCGACAATCCTGGGGTCTGACCAGGTGGCACCGTTGTCCCGGGAAGTCCTCGCAACGAGGGCGAGGTTCTGCCAGTCTCCGCTGCCTGCGACCCCGTTCATGTGAAGGAGGGTTCCATCGGGAAGATGGGAAATGGCGCTTCCCGTCATGTTCCTGTCGGGGACCTTGAAGAAAAGGGATGCCTCCTCCCAGGAGGAAGAGCCCCTTCGGAGTCTCGAGGAGAGCACAACCATCTCCCTCCCGCTCTCGGCCTCGCAGCTGAACCACACTGCGAGCATGTCGCCATTGTCGCAGAAAGTGACCGAAGGTTGGTGATTGTGGCGGTAGAGGGGAGTACCGTCGGTGGGTCTTACGACAAAAGGTATCGGTTCCATGAATACGGCCCCGTCCTTTGAGCGGACCTTGCCCTTTCCTGAAGGGTCCTTCCAGGCGAAAGAGTCCCACTTCACCTTCTTTTGGGACACCCGGCCCTCCCCTCCCTCGAAGGGGAAAGGAGAACTTCCTTCATTTGTATATGAAAGGGCGACATCTGACTGTACGACCCGGAATCCAATCTGGCAATTGAGGTCCCCCGGTATGGCGGCCATCCTGGAAGCGGAGCGAAGAAAGGACGAGGGGGTATTGTGGCTTCCGCCACGGGTCACTTTGTACAGGCCTTCAGAAGGGCCCTCAGGGTTCACGACCCCCCTGCCCGGGTACATGCCGTACCAGTCCAGGCACCATTCCTCCACCAGCCCGTGCATATCGAACAGCCCGAAGGCATTCGGACGTCCCTTACCTACTTCCAGGGAGACCGTTACAAGGTCACGGGAAGTCTCCTGGTGGCGCTCTGCGGCCCCTTCGAGTCCATCCCCCGTATAATATAAGGTATAAGTTCCCGCCCTGCAGGCGTATTCCCACTCGGCCTCGGTGGGGAGCCGGTAGTTCTTGCCGGTCCTGGAGGAGAGCCACCGGCAATAGTCCATGGCATCCTCCCAGCTCACCAGCACCACCGCCTCGTCATCCCCGGTGGAAAGTCCCCACTCCTGTCCGCGCATCTGCTTATGGGAGGGGCGGAACTCCTCGTACTGGGCATTGGTGACGGGAGTGGCACTCATAAGGAAGTCCCCCGTGAGGGTAACGGTGTGAATCGGAGCCTCATCATAGTCAAGAGCCCAGCCTCCGCTTCCCATATGGAAAGTCCCTGCGGGGATACTTACCATCCGGGGGAGGTTTTCCTGGGAGTGGGCGGCAAAGGGGGCCAGGACAAGACAAAGGGCCGCCGATATGAGCTGTGGGAAGAGTCTTCTGTTCATGGGCTGGAGGGGGTGTGTGGAGGTCCTACTTCTCGGGGATGAAGGTCACTGCCTGGCCTCCTCCCGCAGCGAGAACGAGAGAGAGGGTATCGTCACGGGTGACGGTCCTTTTCGTTATGGTGTAGGAGGTAGGGTTGGTGAGCCAGTCGGCATCGGGGCCGTCTGCGTAGATGGTGGCCGTGAAAGGTCCCTCCGGCAGGAAGTCAAGACTCTGGGTCAGTGTCCTGGCGTTCTCGTCAGTGACCGCGCCTAGGAAGAACTTCTCCCCTGCCCTTCTTTCCACGACCACATAGTCCCCTATCTCCCCCTGCAGCATCCTGGATGAGTCAATGTCCGCATCATAGTCCCTGAAGAACTGGAAGGCGGGATGGTCGTAGTTCTCGATGAGGTCGGAGGCCATCTGCATCGGGGAATACAGCACGACCCAGTCGGCTATCTGCTTGGCGAGGGTGGTGTTTACCCTGCACTCGGTAGAGGGACGGCCGTTCCAGACCTTCAGGTCGGGGTTGCCGACAATGCCCTTGTAGAGGATATCGAAAGTCCCCGGGGTGTAGTCCATGGGACCTCCGAGAAGGCGTGTGAACGGAAGGATGGTCTGGTGCTCGGGAGGATTGCCCTCGCTCCAGGCGTTCCACTCCATTCCCCGGGCTCCCTCACGGGTCATCATGACGGGATAGGTACGGCGGATGCCCGTCGCCTTGATAGGTTCATGCACATCCAGCATCAGCCCGTACTCGGCACACTTTCGGACCACCCTGCGGTAGTGTCGCACCATATACTGTCCATGATGGTTGTAACCGTCATTGATGCCTCCGGCATACCCGGTCTTGAGGGCATGGATGCCGTGGGCGGTGGCCCACCTGAGGGCCGTATCGAGCTGACGCTCGAAGTTGGGGATGTTGCCCCCGGTCTCGTAGTGGATTATGTACTGGACATTCCTCTCTTTCGCATACCGGGTGACCTTTTCCATATCGAAGTCCCCTGCGCTGAGGCAGAAGTCAAAGGCGGACTTCCCACTTCCCCAGGTCTCCCAGCCCTTGTTCCAGCCCTCGAAAAGGACACCGTCTATATTGTTGTCGGCGGCAAAGTCAATGTACCTCATGGCGGACTCGGTCGTGGCGCCGTGACGGCTGTCCTCAGTCCAGGAGTTTATCCCTAGGTGCATTCCCCACCAGACCCCGACATACTTCAGAGGACGGATCCACCCCGTGTCCTCCATCTTGCAGGGATCGTTGAGATTGAGGATGAGGGAGGAGTTCACGAGGGAGGGGGCGTCACGCCCTATCTGCACCGTCCTCCACGGGCTCAGGAAATGTCCCCCGACATAGGCCTTGACCCCGTCGGGATAGGGAGCCAGGGCTGCGATGAATGAAAGGGAATCCACCCTTCGCAGGGTCATCTCGGGGAAGTCCGTCAGATTGGCTTCATGGATGGAGCCGTAGAAGCCCCCGAGGGTCCTGAAAGTCGCAGGGGTCTGGGCATCCGGGACATCGCTTATGGAGGTGGTCCTGTACAGAAGCTCGTAAGTGTCGAAGGATGCGGGGATTGAATAAAGGGTACCCTGCTGCGAAAGGTTGAAGCGGGTAAGTTCGTCCATGATCTTTATGGAGTCCTTGACCGGGGCATCGTACTCATAGCGGAAGGCTATTCCGTCATCGTAGCAGCGGAAACGAAGGCGCAGCATGACCCCGTCCTTCCCGTCAAGGGTTATGACAGCCCCGTTGCAGTGGTCATAATGCTCCTTGTTCTCACCCCAGGGCATGGTCCAGTGCTCGTCGGTAGAGTACCTGCCTATCCTGGAAAAGGTGAAGTTCCCGGCAAGGTCCGGGCCACCTTCGGAGGCCACCATACCCAGGGCGGAAGGGTTTATGAAAGGGGAACCGTCTACATCGACGCCGTAGGTGGGAACCCCGTCCACCAGGTCAAATGACAGGACTATGGTCCCGTCCGGCGAGACGACCCTGATAGGTCCCCTCCGTGAGCAGGAGGCTGAAAGGAGAAGGGCCGAAAGAAGACACACGGCCCCTATGACTGGTACTGGCTTTCTCATTTTTCTTTTGCGAGAGCTTTATCGTGATTGGTTAAAGGTGTCTTCACCCTCCGAGGACAAGACTTCGTCCACCGTGTCCCGTACCTCCTCATATGTGTACCCCCGGGACAGGGCATAGCGAAGCAGCTTGAACTTGCACTGGGGGTCCTCCCTCAGGGAGCGGTACTTGGAAAGGAGAAGGTTGCGAAGGGTCCTGTCGGACACTTCGGGATCGATCCCGGAAAGGGCCTCGGTTATGATGTCCTCGGGAAGGCCTTTCTGGCGAAGGGCCTGACGGATCTTGACCCTTCCCCAGCCCCCGAAACGGGTCTTGTCCGAGACGAAGGCATGCACGTAGCGGGAATCATCTATGAAAGAGTCCCCGATGAGGGAGCGGAGCACCCTGTCCGCAGCTGCGCTGTCTCCCCCGAGTTCATACAGGACCTTCCTTCTCACTTCCGTGGAGCAGCACTCCTTCTTGGCGCAAAGGCCCTGGTACTTCGAGAGGACCTGGGCCTCTGACTTGGGAGATGGCTCCCCTCTTTTCCTGCTGCGGCCTTTTCGGGGTCCCTCTTCATCAAATGACAGGTCCCCTTCGCCGTCCCGCTCATCCGACTCCCTTTCCTCCAGTTCCCGCTGGAGCCTTTCCTCCTGGAACCTCTCGTACTCCCTCCAGGCACTTACGTCTATCGCCTTGCCGCTCTCCCAGTCCCGGGATGGGTCCTCTCCGAGGGAGGAGAGCCTGACCGGACCTTTGGGGCGGTCCTTTCCGTTATCTTCCATAATCATGTTTCGCTAGAAATTGAACCCCGCTGCAAGATACAGCCCCACGTTCTTTGTGATATTGGACCAATGGATCTGCACGGTGAGGGGACCGGCCACGGAGTAGTAGTTGTACTGGAGGCCGAACCCGTAGGCGAAGTTCTCGTGGGTCGTCATCTTGATGGAGGAGAGGGTGGGACTGGTGTAGGCCACATTGCCGATAAGGGAAATGTAGTTGTTGGAGGTAAGCCTGGTACGCAGCTCCGTCCTCCCGATTGCGAGGAAGTTGCCGCCGTAAGCCCCGCCGCTCATCCCTATGAAAGGGAACTGCTGGTCCACGTACCTTCCCTCTATGTTGCCTCCGTACACATTCAAGAACGGGAGGGGGATGTCATCCCCGAGAAGGATCCTCGCATCGTACGAAGGCATAAGGGCCATCCTGCCTTCCAGGAACCTTGCGGCCACGAACTTCCCGCTTGACGAGATGGAATGGAAAGGACTTATGACGCCTTTGGTGAAAGCGCCGTAGCACCACTGGTAGTCTATTCTGAGGCGGGCTCCCCTGCTCGGGAAATACAGGTCATCGAAATTGTTCATGCCCCCCGAAGCGAAAGCGCTCAGGTAAGTGGTCGGGGCGGCCATGCCAAGTTCCGCACCTTCAACTCCTTCCCTTGCCAAAGCGAAGGATTTTATGTTGAAACGGTCCGACCTCATGCCTATTTTCACATCGAAGGCCTTCAGGTTCAAGTTGGAGGCATACGCCTCCATGCGGAAATTGTTGTACACGAACTTATAGGTGTCGTCCCCGGAGTAGAACTGGTTCTTGTCCACGTAATGGACCTGGGCGGCAAGATTGAAGGTGTTCTTTTTCTGGGAGCGGAGGGTTCCTTCCGCCCTGAAATAGGGGTTGGTGCCAACTTTCCCGGTAAGGTCCAGGGAAAGGCCGGAGAGGTTGTGGACGTTTATGCCGAGATTCAGTAGCATGGCAACCATCTCCTCCGAGTCCATCCTCGCCCCTATCCCGAGGCGATGCACCGGTCCCCTGCGGCAGTGGAAACGGAGCCTGAAAGGTTCCTTGTCCCCGAGGAGTTCGTATGTGACCTGCCGGAAGCATCCCGTGGCATAGATCCTCGATACCGCATCGTCCAGTTCCTCCTTTCCCACCGGGGTGTCGACGCTGAAAGGAAGGAGCGAGGCGAGGTAACGGCTCTCCTGGTCGGACACACCGACGATCTCCAGGGCCCAGATCGCGACTTTCCTCTCGCTGAGGTTGATGGCCCGGGGCCCCTGGCGGGTGAGGGTATCGGGGCCTGCGAGTTCCTTGGCGGCAGTGAGGTTGCGAGCCTGCTTGAGGGCTCCCTCGTAGCCTATGGTAAGCATGTTGCGGATATTCTCCTCAGAGAAACTCAGCATGTCATAGCCCTTGAGGTCTGGTTTCACGGTGACCTCCGTCCTCTTGACGTTGTCCTCATAGGCCCCACGCCCGAACATGTCAATGGTCTGGCTGAAGATGTCCATGAGGTTATTGAGTTCATTGTAGTCATGGAACCCGGTCGAGAGGTCCACACCTATTATTATGTCGGCGCCGAGGTTGCGGGCGAGGTCCGTGGGGAAATTGTTCCGCATGCCTCCGTCAACCAGCACCATGCCGTCCTGCTTCACGGGGGTGAAGAGCCCGGGGATGGACATGGTGGAACGAAGGGCAGTGCCTATCTTCCCGCCGTACCAGACCTTGGGCTTCGCGGTCACCATTTCAGTGGCGACGCAGGCGAAAGGAATGGGCAGTGAACTGAAGCGGATGGAGTCCTGGTATCCAACGGACAGGGACGAGATGATTCCCGAGACATTCTGTCCGAATGCGAACCCCGAAGGGAGGCTTCCCATTATGTTCTCACGTGCCAGTGAAAGGTACCGTCCACCTCCCTTCCTGTCCTCCATACCCAGATGGAGGCCGTCCTCCATCTCCCCGTCAGGGTCATTGTCGGACAAAGACCCGGAGGGAATCTCGCCCGAAAGGACCGCATCCGCCTCCTTCTGCATCTGGAACTGGGGGAAAGAGTAATAGAAGGGCAAATTGAGAAGGTAGGTGTTCCTGTACTTCCTGTCCGTATAGGGGATGTACTTCACGTCCACTTTGTCACTGAGGGCATAGTCCCAGTCAATGTGGGTCATCAGGTCCTCGAGGTCGTCGGCGTTGTAGCCCATGGCGAAGATTCCGCCGACAAGCCCGCCGATGCTGGTCCCGACCACGAGGTCCACCGGCATGTGAAGTTCCTCCAGGTAATGGAGGACCCCGACATGGGCGGCTCCCTTGGCACCTCCCCCGCTGAGGACAAGTCCCACCGTAGGACGGTACTGCCTTATGGAATCCATCCTGTGGCGGATGATTTCAACTGTGAGCGAGTCTTCCGCAGGCCTGATCCCGTAGGGTACGGCGCTCTGTGAGCGAAGGGGCTGGGCCGCACCAAGGTGCAGGACAGTGCAAAGGACGAAAACGTGAACGAGAGAGGAGACAATGGCGGGCAGCTTCCCACCCCGGCGGGAAGGGCCGGAGGTCGGGGAAGGTATGTCAAAGTGCCGTAGCATAAAATCAATGTCCATACTCAGAGCGTAACTGAACCCTCCCGGGGAAGTGTCACTGCCTCGGGTTATCCTTGTTGTTCTTACCTGCGAGAAGGCCGCAGGCGGCATATATGTCTTCCCCGCGGGATGCCCTTATGGTGGTAGTGATGCCACGGGAAAGGAGATGTGTCTGGAAGCGCTGCATGACCTGTTCGGTGGAGGTCCGGTACGGGAAATCGGGTATGGAGTGGAAACGGATGAGATTCACCCGGCACTCCAGGGGGTGAAGAAGTTCCGCAAGGGCCCTGGCATGGCGGGGGGTGTCATTCACGCCCGCGAACATCGTGTACTCGAAACTGACCCTCCGCTGTCCCGTGAAATCATACTGCTTGATGAGAGAGACCACATCCTCGATGGGATAGGCCTTCTGGACCGGCATCAATTCACCCCTCTCCTCCGGGAAAGGATTGTGAAGACTCACGGCCAGGTGGCAGTGGCTGCTGTCCAGGAACTCCTTCAGACGGGGGATCACCCCGATTGTCGATACCGTAATCCTCTTCGGGGACCATGCGAACCCCCATGGGGAAGTGAGGACCTCGAGGGCCCTGAACACATTCTCGCAATTGTCGAGCGGTTCGCCCATGCCCATGAAAACGGCATTGGTAAGGTCCGGAGCCTCGGCGACGGAGAGGAACTGGTTGATGATGTCCGCGGAAGAAAGGTTCCCATGGAACCCTTGCCTTCCGGTCATGCAGAATGCGCAGTTCATCTTGCACCCCGCCTGGGACGATACGCAAAGAGTCCGACGGTCCTCCTCGGGAATCATCACAGCCTCGATGGAGCTTTTCTCGAGGGTATCCTCTCCCACACTCTCGACCCTGTCAAGGCCGCCCAGATGGGTGCAGTTGACAGGGAAAAGGTACTTCTTGGTCCCGTCCTTGGATTTTTGCACAGTCAGCGGGGCGACTCTCCCGACTTCCGAAATTTCCTCAAGGGCTTCCCTGCCCTTCTTGGAGATATTGGTCATCTGCGAAAACGAGGTCGCACCTTTTTTGTAAATCCACTCGGAGAGCTGCTTTCCCGTGAAGGAAGGCAGGGAGCAGCTCCTGGCAATCTCGCCAAGTTCCGTAGGGGTCTTTCCGAGAAGTCTGGTCTTCATATTACGCGAATCATCTAGGCAGTGCAAATTTACAAAGAGGGCGGTGCTTTTCCAAGAGGGAAACCCCACAGCGGGAAAACACGGAAAAAGGGAAACGCTGCCAAGGGAGAGGGGAAAACCGCCTGAAAACCCTCCCCAACTCCCTCCTTTTGGCAAAAATTTTAATAAACGTATAAAATATCAAATATTTATATTTGAAAAAACAGCACTTTTGGCAATTTTTCTGCCCATATTTGAGAAAATTCAACCTTCCCTCCGCTTGCAAATCAACTTTCAGAACGCAAAATTTCATTTTACTGAAAAAAGTAAAATATCGCCCACGATATAACTAAACAATTTTTGAACAATATGAGTGTATTTATATAAAATTTGAGTGTTTTTCGCAACTTTTCTTTGTGTGTGCAAAGTTACTGCCCTTCTATACTCTAACTTTGCAACTGCAAACGGGAAGAGCCCCGATGCCCAATTTTAGGTTACTGATTTTGAAAATAGACAAAGCCATGAATACAGAGATTTCAACTTCCATCCTCGGCGCAACTTCTATCCAGAACACCGCTGACAGTCTCTCCACCCTTCTTGAACTCATCTGTGACCTCGACCTTGAGGTGGTCTCCCAGATGGGTCAGTAAGAAAGGCATCCCCCAAGAGTTCGAAGCAGCCTACCACGTACACTACACAATCCCAGTATAACTTTCCCTTCTTACCTTTTTGCCATATGAACGCCGAAAACATCTTCTTCCTCCAGGACAGCGCCGCCTCCCCCTCCATCGGCAACTGCGAGAATCTCAGCGCCCTTCTCGGGCTCATGGGGGACTTGGACCTGCGTATCGTCTCCTACTCAAAAGCGGATGGCGACTCTCCGCTCAGAGGTGCGGTTGCTTGAGAAGAACAAGCAATTTTGTATATTTGCATGTGGGAAGCCCCCAGCCTCTTAGGCAAGAGCCCTCCCGCACACAGACTCTCTCTCTAACACACTTTTTCTAAAACCTTAGCACAATGGCTAAAGAAACTTTGGACAACGAACTTGGCGGCAACGCAGCCAAACTCAAAGCTCTGCAGGCCTCGATCGACAAGATTGAGAAGGACCACGGCAAGGGCACCATCATGAAACTCGGCGACCAGCCCGACTGGGACGAGAAAATGGTCATCCCCTCCGGCTCCATCGGCCTTGACCACGCCCTCGGTGTGGGCGGATACCCCAGGGGCAGGATAATCGAGATCTACGGTCCCGAATCCAGCGGTAAGACCACCCTCGCCATCCAGGCGATAGCCGAGGCCCAGAAACTCGGAGGCATCGCTGCCATCATCGATGCGGAGCACGCATTCGACAGCACCTACGCCAAGAATCTGGGTGTGGACATCAACGCCCTGTACATTTCCCAGCCGGACAACGGTGAAGAGGCCCTCGAGGTCGCGGACACCCTCATCCGTTCAGGTGCCATCGACATCATCGTCATCGACTCCGTCGCAGCCCTCACCCCGAAAGCGGAGATCGAGGGAGAGATGGGCGAGAACAAGGTAGGTCTCCAGGCAAGGCTCATGAGCCAGGCCCTGCGAAAACTCACCGCCACCATCTCCAAGACCAACACCTGCTGCATCTTCATCAACCAGCTTCGCGAGAAGATCGGCGTGATGTTCGGGAACCCCGAGACCACAACGGGAGGCAATGCCCTCAAGTTCTACGCTACCGTACGTCTGGATGTGCGCAAAACCACCCCCATCAAGGACGGTGACAACGTCATCGGCAACCTCACCAAGGTGAAGGTCGTCAAGAACAAGGTCGCCCCTCCTTTCAGGAAGGCTGAGTTCGACCTCATGTACGGGGAAGGTATTTCCCTGGTCGGGGAAATCATCGACCTTGGAGTCTCCTTCGGCATCGTCCAGAAGAGCGGCTCATGGTTCAGCTACAACGGCACCAAACTCGGTCAGGGACGCGAGGCCACGAAGCAGTTCCTCACCGACAATCCCGAGCTTGCCGAGGAAATCGAAAATCTGGTTAGAGAGGCCCTGAAAAACAGCACCGAGTAAACAGTAGTCGGTCTGCCACTTCGGAAGCAAATGACCCGGTCACAAAGAGAGTGTGGCCGGGTTTCTTTATCTATCGGGAGATGATCCTCCAAGTCCTGCAGGTCTGGGGACTGCTACGGCTTAGAGGCTACTTCCATTCATCACCCTCTTCTTCATTCTCATCCGCCCTGGAATACTTGTTCCCCTTGTGGGAAGATTTCCTGGGAGTGGCACCCTGAAGGGTGATTACGATTTCCCCCCTCGGTTCAGTCTCCCTGAAGTAGTCGACCACCTCCGAAAGGGTTCCCCTGTGATGCTGCTCATGAACTTTTGAAATCTCCCGGCTGACGCAGCAGAGCCTCTCTCCCCCGAAATACTCCACGAACTGCTCAAGAGTCCTGAGGAGCCTGTACG
Organism: uncultured Bacteroidales bacterium; assembly: GCA_905235445.1. Lineage (GTDB taxonomy): Bacteria > Bacteroidota > Bacteroidia > Bacteroidales > UBA932 > Cryptobacteroides. The sequence goes on along the minus strand of CAJOLJ010000005.1, from coordinate 40,494 downwards.
GGGACTCATAGAACACCATCGTCCTCTCCTCCGTCGCAAGGAAGGTGAGAAGGGTATGACGTCCTTTCTTCACCGGCAGGAAGCCCTCGAAACAGAATCTGTCACAGGGAAGTCCCGAGGATACCACTGCAGGAATGCAGGCAGTGGGACCGGGAAGGGTCTGGACCTCGATTCCCTCCTGCGAACATGTCCTCACAAGCAGGAATCCCGGGTCTGAAATCCCGGGGGTGCCCGCATCGGAAATCAGGGCGACGTTTTCCCCCAGCAGAATCCTGTCCTTTATCGCCTGGACAGTCTTGTGCTCATTGAACTTGTGATGGGAAAGAAGGGACTTGGGGGTGATGCCGTAATGCTTGAGGAGGACGGAACTGGTCCTTGTATCCTCGGCAAGAACCAGGTCGGCTTCCTGGAGGATCCTGACACTTCTGTATGTCATGTCTTCCAGGTTCCCCACGGGAGTGGGCACTATGTAAAGGATTCCGGGCATGGATGAGATGGTGGGAGATTATTTACGGATTTTGCGGCGTACCGCCATCATGAACTTATACTGCTCCTCCCCGTTCATATCCCAGTCGGGATATTTCTCCCTGAGGAATGCAACCACCTCATCGAGGGTGGACATGGAATTGATCTTGTCCAGCACCTCGGTATAGACGATGGCATTCCCGCCGAAAAGGCTGTTAATGAATATGACCCTGTCAACGAGCGCTATGGCGCTTCTGATGTTCTTCACCTCGGGCCCCGGACGGTCTGTCCTCCAGGCCTCCACGGGAAGGTGGCTTTCCGATATGGTCGGCTGGGCCGCGAGGGCTTCGTTTATGTTCTTTCGTGGCCTTCCCCTCTTCTTTGAAGCGGTGGGGGCAGGGGCAATCTCCTCGAATAGGCTTAGCGGCATGTCCTCCTCTTCCTCCTCCTCGCTCTTAGGCTGGGGAACTTCCTCAGGGGAGGTTTCCGTATCCTGCACGGGAGCGGGTGCCTCCTCCACCGCCTCCGATGCCGTAGGCTCCTGAGGCGTTTCTACCGCATTTTCTGCCGTAGGGCCCTGGGAAGCGGCTACGGGAAGGTCTTCTTCTTCCTGCTCCCCCTCCACAGCGGGACTTCCCTCGAACTGCACGGGGACGCTCCCCTCTTCGAAGGGGGGAAGGTCTTCTTCCGGCTCCTCCTGCCCTGGAGCCTCCTCGGCGCTTTCAGCGGCCCTCCCTTCCTCGGGACTGACGGAAAGCTCCCCGTCAAGGATTATGAAAGGAAGGTCATCTTCGGGGGCGCTCACCGATTCAGCTGCCTTCTTGGCTGCAGGGGAAGGTTCCACTCCACCTTCATCAGGGATGATGGGGGCGTCCTCCTCCTTTGGTGCGGGGACATCATCCCTTTCCTCTTCCGCCTTCACGGAAAGGGGTGCGGACCCCTCGGGAGCGGACTGGGGTGCCTGCGCCTCCTCTGTAGTGGACTCGGTAGCGCCCTCGGAAGAGGAAATCGCCCCGATAGTGCCGAAGGCTGCAAGTCCAAGGTCCACGGCATCCTCTATGGCAGGGGAAAGGTCGGGGCTGGGAGCCTCGCCTTCAAGGGAGAGATGGGCCTCTATTCTCGATACACGTCTGGAAAGGTCCTGGAGGACGAGGGTGATTTCCTCCAATTTATCCTGTATGGTTTTGTCCATGGGCTTATTTTTGTTCGCTAAAAAAATATAACTTTGTCCCCCGAAAGAGCCTCTTCCGGAAGGAGGAGGGAAATGACAGCATAACGGCACATAAGGGGTAACACACAAAATTACGAACACATTTCGAAAATGCTTCCAGAAAACACGAAAAAAGCAGGCTGCATAGAGGTAATCTGCGGATCAATGTTCTCGGGAAAGACCGAGGAACTAATACGTAGGCTCAAGAGGGCCCAGTTCGCAAAACAGAAAATAGAGATATTCAAGCCCACCATCGACAAGAGGTACTCCGAGCTGGATGTCGTATCCCATGACCTGCACAAGATACCGTGCACCCCTATCAAGGACCCGAAGAGAATGCTGAAAGTAGCGGACGATGTCCAGGTGGTAGGCATCGACGAGGCCCAGTTCTTCGGCGAGGAACTCGTGTCCATCGCCCAGACCCTGGCAAACAGGGGGATCAGGGTAATCGCAGCCGGGCTCGATACCGACTATCTCGGAAAGCCTTTCGGTCCCATTCCCGCCCTCATGGCAATAGCCGAGGACGTCCAGAAGGTCCACGCAATCTGCGTTCGCTGCGGAAATCTGGCAAACCATTCCCACCGTCTCACCTCTTCCCAGAAACTCGTGGAAGTGGGAGAGAAGGACAAGTACGAGCCTCTTTGCCGCCAATGCTTCAACGAGGCCCTCGAAGCTGACAGCAAGCAGCAGTAGAATTCACTTTCTCCTACGGGGAAACCCGCTAGCCTCTTGGATGATGGTCCAGGATGGCTTTTTTCCATGTGAGCGAGTCAATGTGGGTATAGATCTCGGTCGTGAGTATGCTCTCATGGCCGAGCATTTCCTGTACGGCACGGAGATCCGCCCCATGCTCAAGCAGGTGGGTGGCGAAAGAATGCCTGAGTGTATGCGGGGAAATATTCTTTGTTATTCCGGCAATCATCGCCTGCTTTTTCACCATCAGGAAAACTGACTGGCGGCTTAGCGGATTGCCGAACTTATTGAGGAACACCACGTTGTCATGTTCCTTGAAAGTGGAGGGTCTCTCGGCGAGGTAAGCATCAAGTGCATCTATGGCTTCCTCCCCCAGGGGGACGAGCCTCTGCTTGTCCCCTTTGCCGACGACGCTCACAAACCCCTCCTCCTCGAAGACACTTGAAAGCTGCAGGCCGCAGGCCTCGCTCACCCTGAGGCCGCATCCGTACAGGACCTCGAGGATGCTGCGGTCACGCCTCCCCTGCCAGGTGGAAAGGTCAACCCCCTGCATGAGGGCGTCAATCTCCTCCTCGGAAAGGACTTCGGGGATGTATCGTCCCATTTTGGGAGAGTCGATCCCGTCACTGGGATTGTCGCTGCGCTCCCCTTCCATCAGAAGGAACGAGAAAAAGGACCTCAGTGAACTAAGCACCCTGGCCTGGGACCTCTTGGTCACGTCCTTGGTGGAAAGGTACAGGATGATGCCATCCGTGTCTACGGTCAGGGGATCAATGCCGGGGAGGGAGAGGAAAGCCTCCACATCCGAAAGATAGGATGCCACCGTATTCGGTGACATCCTCCTTTCGATCTTAAGGTAATACCTGTAGCTGTCCTGCAGTGTGACCATGGCAATGGGGGGAGTTTCTACAGTGACCTGTAGAGTTTTCCGTAGCGGAGCTGCTGGTTCAGGAACGAGTCCTCATACTGAAGGACATAGTCCACGACCTTGCCGTCCTTCTCTACCGGGACTATGTCCGGGTTCAGGAACCCGCCATAAGGTTTGAGACCAAGAGTGGCGTACCTTTCAAGGACCTCCTTGTGGATGTCGGGGTCGATGTTTATGGCATACTCCTCCACGAGTGCCTTTCCGGCCTTGTAGTCTCCCTCGGACTTGATTCTCTGGATTTCGGCGAGAAGACTGGCGAAGAGGCCCCTAAGAGCCTCGTAGTCATTGACCACGAAATAGGTTTTCCCGTCCTTGACCTTTTTCTCTATCACTGAGTCCGGCTGGCCCTTCTCGTAGCACCACTTGGCTATGAGAAGGCGGTTCTGCATGTGGGCCTCGGTGTTGGGGCGCCCGGGCTCGACCCTGGAGAACTGGACCATCAGACCGTTTCTGATGTAGTTGGCGTAGGCTGCCTTGTAGGCCTCCTGGTCGGGGATGATTCCGAGCTCCACCATCTTGGGATCCGCCACATAGTACAGGCCGAAGAGGTCTGCCCTGGCTTCCTCGAGTGTGGACTGGTACTCTCCGAGGGAGGAGGAGGACACACCGGGCATCAGCTGCCCCGAGGCATGGCCCAGGCACTCGTGAAGGTCGGTATGGACCTCGTCACAGTAGTCGCCGTACTTCTTGTAGGCCTCGATCTCGGCCTCGTCGTAGGCGAACTCCCTGAGCGTGCTCTTTGGCTGCTCCTGTGCCGCAAGGTCATAGGCATGGGTCACGTTAGCTATGGTAACAGACTTGGAACCATGGTCCCTGCGGATCCAGTCCGCATTGGGAAGGTTGATGCCGATCGGGGTTGAAGGATAGGTGGCACCGGCCAGTGCGACAGCATTGACGACCTTCGCGGACACTCCCTTCACATTCTTTTTCTTGAAGCGGGGATCCACCGGGGAGTTGTCCTCGAACCACTGGGCATTGGTTGAAAGTATGGTGGTACGGGCAGATGCGGCGGAGTCCTTGATGTTGACGTAGCCTTCCCAGGTGGCCTTCCTTCCGAGGGGATCGTCATAGTCCTCGATGAACCCGTTTATGAAGTCCACCTGACCGAGCGTATCTTTGACCCACTCGATATTGAACTCGTCCCACTTGCGCAGGTCCCCCGTCCTGTAGTAGTCAATGAGGATGCCGATGGCCTTTTTCTGGATGTCATTCTCAGCTACCTCACGGGCAAGGGAGAGTTCTGCGCAGATTTTCCTTATGGCGTCGGAATAGATGCCGCCTTCCTTCCAGACTTTCTCCACGACCTTGCCACCCTCCTTTACCACCTTGGAATTGAGGCCGTAGGAAATGGGGGTGGGGTCCTTGGGATCGGTCATTGCATCGTAGAACTTGTCCACCTCTGCCCTGGTGACCCCCTCGTAGAAGTTCACCCCCGAAAGGGCGACGATGTCCCCTGTCGTGGAGGTGGACCTTCTCTGGGAATATGCATCGGGGTCATACACGAAATCGAGCAACTTGTCATCGCTCACCCCGACCTCCTTCATGAGGGAGGCGAAATACTCTTTCGAACAGGTCGGGAGGAACTTGTCCTCCGCATAGTGATGGTGGACCCCGTTACTGAAGAACACTCTCTTGGCGTACAGTTCGAAAGCGTCCCACTGCTCTCCCTTCCTTTCACCCTTGTAGTTCTCAAAGATGCTCTCCAGGACATGGCGGAGGGGAAGGTTGTACTTGCAGTACTGGTCCCAGGTTATGTCGCGGCCCCACTTGGCGGCCTCGGCAAGATGGTAGACATACTCTTTCTGACGTAGGGTCAGGTTGTCCCACCCGGGTACGGTGTAACGGATGATCCTCAGGTCGGCGAACTCGTCGACCTGGTACTTGAATGGTGAGGGCCCCTTGGAAGAGGGGTCCGTGCAGCCGCCCAGGGCTGCAAGTGATGCTGCGGTAAGTAGCATTGCGATAATTTTCTTCATGACAACAGGTGTGTTCTGCGCTATCAAAAACTTTATGTGAAGCAACTGGGCGCAAAGTTACGAAAAACTTCCCGGACCCTTTGGGATGGGTCAGGGTGCCACGGTGTAAGTGACCCCGTCCTCGAAGGCCTTCTCGGAGACGGAGGCGAGGCCGGAAGGGAGGATCACGCTTCTGAGCACCTTGCACCTGAGGAACAGGTAATCCGGCACCGCATTCTCCTGCATAAGGTAGGATACCGTATAGTGTCCGTCCGGGGTCCTGGCGTAATGCCTGGTCGAGGAGACGTTGCCCCTATGTTCGCAGAACTCCTCCCACTGGGCATCGGAAATGTCCTTGAACACGAAATCGAACTTGTAGGTCTCCCCTCCCCGGGTCCTGGTGCCCCACACATGCATGTCATCGGCACCGAAGGTGCAGAACTCCTCCCCGGCCCCCTCGAAGGTGGCACCGGATAGGTCCACTTCCGTCAGGCTTCCCGTATCCAGTGCCTCGCAGCCGTAATCAGCTGCCCCGGCCATCCTCCGGATGACCCTCATGTCATCCCCTCCGATGGGACCTGACACGATGAGGGTCGTGGTGGAGAGCTTCTGCTCCTCGGACAGCAGGGAGTCCAGTTGTCCTGGCCTCTCGAGGGTGACTTCCAGGGGACCTCCCGCGGAAGGCTCGGGATAGATGTATATTACCACCTCGGAGAAAGGCAGCACGGGACTCCCTGGCAGGGTGGCGCTCGGAAGAGTGCGGAACCATCCGTCGAAGTTCCCTGTCCAGCCGAAATTGTAATGCAGGAAATCATCTCTCTGTCCGTCACAGACAAAGGAATGGCCCTTGCCTCCGACAATCACGGGACGGGACTTGGAGAGTTCGGCGCTCATGAACGAGAGAATCTCCCCCAGGGGCCTATTCTGGATGAAGCGGCAACGGGGGCTGTAGCCCCAGGTCTCAACGATGGCTTTCCTGAAATTGGACAGAGAGGAGGATGTGGCCTCATCCCCAAGCACGCTCCCGACCGAGAGGGCGGCCTTGAAAAGGAGAAGCGAAGTGTCCCTGACCGACATATTGTCCCAGCCTACAGGGTTCCTGGAAAGGTCCACCGTGTACTTTTTCCCGTCAGGCATGGTGTAGGTCCCGACTCCTACAGCCTGGCGCTCAATCACATCGTGAAGCAGGACCTGGGTCAGCGCCACGGCACCGCAGCCCGCTATCATCCTCTTTCCCTTGTACTCGGGGAAAGTCTGGTTATAAGGGTCATACTGGCCTAAGTTCACGCCCATGAAGGGTTCCACGGAAGGTGAGAAGGAGTCCTTGGAAGTATACTTCCTGCGGCTTTTCTTTATGGCCTGCAGGGCCTTGGAATACTCCCCGAAGAAATATTCCAGCATGGTCCCGCCCGTTATCTCGGACTGGCGGATGGCATTCTCGGTACTGTAGGCGAGAATAGGGCTGTCAAGATAGCGGTGATACTGCTTGTCCGCCACTATCACATAGACCCTGGAAGCAGGGTCGGTGTAGGCCTTGAGGTCACCGAGGTCCAGTTTCAGGACAAGGTTGAAATCGCCCCGCCCGGTCTTCTGACGAAGGAACTTGACGGCAGCGTCCCTCTCGGGTTCGGTTGTGGCGGCACGTAGGTTCTCACTCCCGACAGGAAGGATGAGGGTGAAAGATAAGGCAAGGAGCACTCCTAGGACAGTTCTTTTCATGGTGTTCTGGTTTGTTTTGACAGGTTAAAATTAGGAAGAAAGACTCACTTCGCCAAAACGGACCCCAAAAAACAGCCTTTTATCGTAAATTGCAATGCCCATAGCTATGCCGGAGGCATGGTTTTTGGTCATTATTCCACAGAAAATATTGCATTACGCAGTGCATTTTTATAATTTTGCACTCATTACAAGAAAAACTGCCAACATGCACCCTGCATGCCTAGCGGCCCGAAAAATCATAATGAAAGCACCTAACTATATTACACGGACCATCCCAGCGGGAAGCCTCACCACTGTACTTGCCGCAGCACTTGCCCTTTGCCTTGGAGTAAGCGGCTGCGGGGAAAAAATCGAGGATCCGAAGCCTTCCGAGAATGTGGCAATCTTCTACATAGCCGGATACAACAGCCTGTATTCCTACCTGAGGGATGATGTCTATGACCTTTGCACCAGCACCCTTCCCACCGACGCCAACGGGGAGGACGTGGTGCTCGTGTACAGCAGGATCGCACCCTCTTCCAATTTCAAGGATGGCACACCCTCTGCCCTCTTCAGGCTCTACCGCTCCAGGAAGAAAGCCTCCGACGGGACCTACCCGATAGTCAGGGACACGCTCCTTAGGTTCGATGCCCTGCATAGGGCCTGCTCGAGCGAGACAATTACCGAGGTGCTCAACTACGCCAAGGCCAACTTCCCCTCCAAGAGATATGGTATGCTCTTTTCCTCCCACGGCAGGGGCTGGGTCCCGAACGGATACTACGTCGACCCCAAGCCACCCGTGTCCTTTGCTCCCTCCCTCAGGCAGTCATCCTCAGGGCCCGCCCTCCCAGACGGGGCCCACGTCTATGTGGAACCCGACTACGAGGAAGGTGACATAGTGACCAAGAGTATCGGGGAGGACATCGGCTACGTAGGGTCCACCAAGGTGAGCTACGAAATGGAAATCGAGGATTTCGCCTCGGCCATTCCCTATAAACTTGACTACCTGCTTGTTGACGCATGCCTGATGGGCGGGGTCGAGTTCGCATACGCCCTCAGAGGCAAAGTCGGCATAGTGGGCTTCAGCCAGGCGGAAGTCCTGGCGGACGGGTTCGACTACAAGAAGGTCGTCTCTCAGCTCTGTACCGGGGCTGAACCGCTCCCGCTGGATGTTTGCAAGGACTACTACTCCTTATATAATTCCCAGTCCGGCCCCCACCACTCAGCCACCATATCGGCAGTGGACTGCGACAAGATATCTTCCCTCGCCTCGGTCTGCAAGACCCTCTTCGAGAAGTACCGCAGCGAGATTGCCTCCCTGGACGTAGACTCCGTGCAAGGTTACTCCGGCGGGAATAAGAAATGGTTCTTCGACCTTGAGGATGTCCTGCTGAAAGCGGGAATAAGTGATTCCGAGAAGGCCCAGCTGAGCGCAGCCCTGGAGGATTGCGTCCCCTACAAGGGCTGTACCGGGCAGTACTACACCGTTACAGAAAAGAAGGCCTTGGAGGTGAAGCATTTCTGCGGACTGTCCATGTTCATGCCCTCCGCCGGGAACGAGTACCTGGACGGTTACTACAAGGCTCTGCAGTGGAACGAAGCGACAGGGCTCATCCGCTGAGAAGGAAGGCGGGGAGTCCCTGGAATCTGAATCATCATCCTCCGTTACTGAAGAAGCGGCAGCGGAGGTTTTTTTCGTATTCATCCATTGCGGAAGGATCCTTTTTTGCTATTTACGAATGGATTCCAGGATGGACAGAGAAAAACTGTTCCGATGGAAGGCACAGCAAACAGTGACCACTCCTTAACCTCCCTGAACATACCATGTCAAAGGAAAAAAAGCCCAAAAACAAAAAGAAGGCACTGTCCTGGGACTCAGTCATGGCGGCTGCAATGAAGATACCTGGGGCGGCGGTGAACAGGACTGACTACCTCAAGACCACTTTCGCCCCATACGGGAATGTGGACGGGATAGAGAAAGCCCGTCCCATTGACCTTTTCGCTCCCGAAATAATCGAGAAGGAGGCCAATGACGCCATTGCCTCCCAGACCCTCAAGGTAACCTCTCTCTCGACCCTTGCGGGAATTCCCGGAGGGGTGGCCCTCTTCGGGACCATCCCCGGTGACCTCGCACAGTACTACTACCATATCCTCATCATCGCCCAGAAACTGGGCTACATCTACGGCTGGCCAGACCTGGCTGACTCCACGGGGAACATCACCGAAGGAGCAAGGCACATTCTGACGATATTCGTGGGCGTGATGCTGGGGGCGGATGCCGCCAACAAGGCTGTGGCGGAACTCGCCAAGAGACTCGCCGGGCAGGTCGCCAAGGCTCTTCCGGAGCAGGTATTCACGAAGACAGTCCTCTTTCCCCTCCTGAGCCAGATAGCCAAGTGGATAGGGGTGCAGATAACGAAGGAGTCCCTGGCGAAGGGAATCTCCAAGGTCGTTCCCATCCTCGGGGGAATGGTTTCCGGAGGAATCACCTATGCCACTTTCAAGCCCTGCTCCAGGAAACTCCAGAAGCAGCTGCGTGAGGAAATGGCCCTGTTCAAGGGTCCGGATGAGCATTATTATTTCGATAAAGAGGAGACGGGAAGCGGCGACCGGGCAAAGGGAGCCTCCGGGACGGCTGTGATGGACGAAGGCTATCTCATTGCCGTAGCCTGCATCAACATGGCGAAAATAGACACCGAGATAAACGAAGACGAGAACTCCTACCTTCAGGAAATCATTTTTGAGCTGGAACTTGACGAAGAGATGCAGTTCGAACTCCTCAAATCCCTCAAGGAAAAGACTCTCACCGACCTAGAGTTCTCCCCAGAGGTGGATGACCCTTATTTCGGGGACATCATCATACCGATGCTCATACGCGTAGCCAAGCTGGACGGGGACCTGACCGGGGCTGAGAGAGTGTACCTGTACAAGGTTGCGAAGGACATCGGAATGCAGAGAAAGGAAGTGGACAGCCTAATCGATATCACATCATAGCAAACCCGATAATGTCGAAGTGAAAGGCTCTCATTCCATGAAATGAGAGTCTGATTTCCTTATTTGAAAGTTGGCCAGAGGCTCAATTCATTATTTTTGTTGAGAGGAATGCGGATTCATTATGCACTCCTCCCACATTTTTTCACACAACCGATAATTAATCTTCCCTGCCATGACAATAACGACACTTAGAAAAACCTTTTCCTCCCTTTCCGTCCTTTCCCTCATACTATCCCCCATCCTACTTCTCCTTTCCTGCGAGCCAGGGGCGATTCCCGTATCCTCGGTATCCATCTCCCCCACCTCCCTCTCGCTTATCGTGGATGAGAGTTCCGTCTTGACGGCTACTGTAAGCCCGGGGAATGCCACGGACAAAAGCCTCACCTGGAGCAGCAGCAACCCCGCTGTCGCCACCGTCTCGAACGGGAAGGTCACAGCCATCAAAGAAGGTGAATGCATCATTACGGTGACAACCGTGGACGGAGGGCGCAGCGCCAAGTGCACCGTCACGGTCCAGCCAAAGGAAGTCCGGGTTGGGTCTGTTTCACTGTTCCCCACCGCAACTGAAGTTTCCGTGGAGGAAAGCGTCTCCCTCTCTGTCACGGTGCTTCCCGAAAATGCCACCGACAAGAGCGTCACCTGGAGCAGCAGCGACCCTGCCATAGCCACCGTCTCGGAGGGAAAGGTAACGGGCGTAAGCGAAGGCGAATGCACCATAACGGTAACCACCGTTGACGGAGGTTTCACTGCTACTTGCACCGTCACCGTCAAGCCCCAGAGCGCCGTCTTCCCCGATGAGGATTACTTCAAGACCTTCTACTGGGACCGTACCGACAGGCAGAAGGCCGGCCTACGGGGCAACGTCAAGGCTCACCACATCACCAAGTACACCACCTACACCGAGTACATCTACGACATCAAGGGCAACCTCATAGAAGAGAGGTACGTCAACACCGAGAACGAAGGAAGCAACGTCGTCACCACCCACACCTACGATGACAAGAACCATCGTCTCCACACGGAGGTCCGCTATCCAGCCTCCGATAATTTCCTGGCAACAGAAATCACATACCAATACGAGAACACGGGCAAGTACGTTCCCACCTCCTCTTCGCAGTGGGCCGAGCAACTGTACACGAGCGGTTCCGGCATACCCCTTACCATATACAAGGACCTTTCACTGATTGCCCTCGCCCAGAATCTCGGGGACCACATGCAGTGCGACATCTACACATTTGAGTTCGTCTCCGAAACGCAGCTCATAGTTACCGACGAGTACTTCTTCCTTCCCCTCGGGTCCGACATTTTCGACAAGTCCCTTCGCTACGAGGAGAAAACTTACAAAGACAACGTTTACTACAAGGACGGACTTCCCTACAAGTCCGACTACCTCTCCGAAGTGACCTATTTCCCCAACGGCATGATAAAGACATACACCGGCACCGAGGGTCTCTTCACGTTCGTAGAGAATGACCACGTCAATGTGTTCTCCGAGTACAATGCGACCATGGAGCCGGGAGGAATGCTTCCCATCTGGTGGACCAAGAACACCTACAATGAGAACATGGACAAGACCGACGAGGAGGAGTGCTGCGTGTCCAAGGACCAGATCTTCCATGACACCTGGAGAGACTACAGGTACGATTCCCACGGGAACTGGATCGAGGTGACCGAGACCGTGAATCCAAGATGGTTTGGTGAGGCCTATCCCGACAAGATCGGGAGGGAGATCAGCTACCACTGATGCCATCCTCATCCTCAAGACTGAGCCCGCCCCGCCTCCCCACAGGAAAAGGGCGGGCTTTTACTAAAAATAAAGTCAATCAGATACAAAGAATTCAAAATTGTACTATCTTTGCGGGCATTTTCAAGGGAGGCCCCCCGTGAGGGGAAAGCCCACCCAGTGCAATGGGGTCCTCCCCGAAGAGGGGAAGGGCTGAGTAACACACAACATACAAACTAAAAATGAAGCATTTCACACTCAACGGAGAAATCCGCAAGATCGGAAACAAAGCCGTCATCAAGGCTTTCCGCCGTCAGGGCCTCGTCCCTTGCAACCTCTATGGCCAGGGAATGGAGAACGTATTCTTCACAGTCTCCGAGAAGGAGCTCAAGGGCATCACCCACACTCCCGCCTCCTACATCGTTGACCTCAAGCTCTCCGATGGCAACATCTATACCGCCGTCCTCCATGAGGAGCAGTACCATCCCGTCCTTGACACTTGCCTGCACGTGGACTTCCTCAAAGTCAGCGAGGACAAGCCCGTCGCCATCAAGATACCCCTCACCATTTCCGGACACGCTGTCGGCGTCCAGGCCGGTGGTAAGTTCCAGCAGATGGTCCGCAGCCTCAAGGTCTGTGGCATGATGAAGGACCTCCCCGACGATCTTGGCATCGACATCTCCAACCTCCACATCGGTGAGAACATCGTGGCCGGTTCCCTCAAGTATGACAACCTTGAGATCCTGACCCCGAAGAACACCATCATCTGCACCGTGAAGGCTACCCGCCAGTCAGCACAGGCTGCCACGACTGAGTAACAGGGACCCTCACACTGTGGACTATGAGTCTTATAAAGGCCATTCTCAGTAAACTGGGACTGGGGAAAAAGGAGGGGCAAAAGCCCTCTGAAACCCCGCTCCCCCAAGTTGAACCTCATATGAAGTATCTGGTCGTCGGACTGGGAAACATAGGAGCGGAGTACGCCTCGACAAGACATAACATGGGATTTATGACGTTGGATGCCTGGGCTCAGGCGTCCAATGTTGTTTTCGAGACCCGTCGTTATGGGGATGTCGGGCACATGTCCTACAAGGGAAGGCAGATCACCCTCCTGAAGCCTTCCACGTACATGAACCTCAGCGGCAACGCCGTACGGTACTGGCTGAGGGAAGAGAAAGTTCCCCTCGAGAACCTTCTTGTCATCTGCGACGACCTGAATCTCCCCTTCGGGACCGTTCGCATGAGAAAGAAGGGAAGCGACGGAGGCCACAATGGCCTTTTCAACATCCAGGAATGCCTGGAAACCGACCAATACTGCCGCATCCGCCTCGGTATCGGGAACCGCTTCCATAACGGGGAGCAGGTGGATTACGTGCTGGGGAAACTCTCGGAGGAAGAGCTTCAGGCCATTCCGGAACTTGCCGGGAAGGTCCTGGAAGCCACCAGGGCTTTCGTCACAGTCGGGCCTGACAGGGCCATGAACATAGCCAATGCCCGCCCACCCAAGCAGGATAGCGATTCAAAGGATTGACTATCAAGTCGGAAAAATTCGTTTTTATGGAGAAAATTTTGTTTTTTCCATTTCAAATACCTATCTTGCCGTCGGTTTTGTATTGTTACCCCACATAACTATCAAATTCTCATAAAATCATGAAAGACATTGTTGAGAAAATCAAGGAGGAGTATGAGTATTTCATCGTAAATGCCAATGCTCAGATGGAGAAAGGAAACAAGGCTGCAGGTGCCAGGGCACGTAAAGCAGCTTTGGAGCTCATGCAAGATTTCAAGACATTCAGAAAGGAATCCGTAGAGGCTTCCAAGTAAGAACGAGAACCACACTCCATAAAGGGACCCAAACCGGGTCCCTTTTCCTGTCTTATGGGGCGAAGAAAACCCGATACGGGAGGCCAAATGATATTTTTTTCATTTTTTTTACACTTTCCGTGCAACATTTGGGATATAATGTGCATCTTTGAAGTAGGTTTAGGTTTTAGTACACGTCTAACGGGACGCCTGGGAAGTGATTTCAGGGCGCCCCGTTGCATTTTATGATGTGTTTTTTGCTTTTTAGAAGATTATTGCCTAATTATGCAAACGAATTAGGCCTTCTCCCACGATGGGCGGACCGCCTCAAAAAAGTGCAATGACCCCGTTCGATGATTTCCCGCAGATACCATAGCGGACGCTCACTGATATCAGTGCTTCTCGTCCTCTCCTTACTCTTGCCCGGGGGAGGATGGGAAAGGGAGTGTCTTGCGAAACCAGCCTGGAGGGGCCCTGTCAGGATCACCCAGAAGGACGGCTCGACATTCCTTGGCCGTGTCCATGGTGACGAGTGGTGCCACTACCTGACCGACATGCAGGGTCATGCCATCATAAAAGACAGCGATGGACTGTACTGCTACTGCATCTATTCCCCCGACGGGATCCCCACGAGCACAGGTTACATGGTAGGTGAAAGGGATGTCCCTTCATCGGTGCTTTCCCAAAGTGCAGCCATCCCCCTTTCGGTCCTAAGTGGAAACTCCCTCCCGCTCCGCAGCGAGATTGCAAGGCTAAGAGGGGAGGCCCGCTCCTCCCTCAGGGCACGGCGCCCCTCCCTTCGGGGAGGCAATGACCCCCCTTCCCCCACCGAGGAGCAGGTACACCGCTGCATTGTGGTGCTGGCGGATTTCCCGGACAAGAAAATGACCTACACCAGGGAGGACTTCGAGCAGATGCTCCTCGGGAAGGACTACCGCAGGGACGGGGCCACGGGAAGCGCCAAAGAGTATTTCGATGAGATGCTCCGGGGTGACATCGAGCTGGAATTCATCCTGTCCCCGATAGTTACCATGGACCATGACTGCGCCTACTATTTCGGGTGGGTAGATCCTCAGAGAAAGGACCGCTCCCCCGCCCAGTTCGTGGCGGAAGCCTGCACCAAGGCCCATGATGCCGGGGTTGACTTCTCCCTTTTCGACGGGGACGGGGACGGACAGGTGGACAATGTCATCATTTTCGCCGCCGGCAAGGACGAGGCCGAAAGCGGGGACCAGGACTGCCCTTGGTCCCACCAGTGGTGGGTCAAGGACGGCGGGAAGATCAATTGCACGCTGGACGGGGTAATCGTGAACAGGTATGCCCTTGCCACCGAAATCGGTCTGACAGGAGAGGACGGGGAGGGGGTGGCCCAGTTCGGTTTCGCCCCGATAGGAACCTTCTGCCATGAGTTCACCCACACCCTCGGACTGCCGGACTTCTACGACACGGACAACATCTCCTCCGGAGGCGTTGCCGACGGCCTTTTCTTCGTGACTGACCTTATGGACGGGGGTTGCTACAACAATTACTCCCGCACCCCTCCCCACTGGGGCGCCGTGGACTACCACCTCCTCGGCCTTGGCAGGGAACTGACTCTGAAAGAAGGCACCACCACTCTCTCCAATGTCGAGGTGGACCGCACCTACATCCGTTACGACTCCCCCACAGAAGGGGAATACTACCTCTTCGATGTGAGAGGAGAAGGGAAATGGGATGGGTCCATCGGGGACAAAGGACTCGCGGTCTACCACATTGACAGGACGGACCCCGCAAGGTGGGCGGCCAACAAGATAAACACCGACCCTTCGAGGCAGCTTGCCTACCTCGTCACACCGGATCCCTCCAACCATGCCTTCGACTCCGACGGGAACCGCATCCCACAGAGCGCAGAGTCGCTTTTCTTCCCGCACGGGGATATCACGGTATTCACGTCCAAGACGACACCCGTGTTCTCCTTCCGGAACGGGAGCCTGTCCCCTCTGGGTCTGACGGACATACATTATGACCAGGTGACCAAAAGGGGCTCCTTCACAGTCATCAACATGGCGGATGTGGTCATCCCTGAAATCCGTCTATACCGCCAGGACATCTTCCAGGACTGTGCAATCATCCAGATGACCTCCACTGACGAGCGGTTCTCCTCACCTGCGGTGGTGACGGTGGGAAGCGGGCCGGAGGATGCCCCGACATACGCGGACACTCTGTCCATCTCTCCCTATTCCACCGGGAAATACGCCTTGCGTCTTGAGGGCCTTGAGAGCGGAACTCTGTACCGCGTCCATGCCAACCTGTCCGCAAACGGGATCAGCGGAGCCAAGACCGACCTCTCCTTCGAGACCAAGCCCCTGTATGACAGCTATCCGTACATCACTTTCAGGGACATCCCCCGAAGTGAGGACGGGGTCTTCCCAAAAGGGAGCCCGATTCCTCTGGTGGTGTACAATCTGGAGAAGGATGCCCAGGTGGAGTGGAGAAAGGACGGGGCTGTAATAAAGCCCGGCTCCGACGGGTACTACCACCTTTGGACCTCCGGTGAAATCGTGGCAACGATTACCTACAAGGACGGGTCCGTAGAGATAATAAAGAAAACACTTTCCGTCAGATGACACCTCTGAATTCACATAGAACGGTCCTGCGGAGGATGGTTCCGCTGGCACTCCTCCTACTGTCCCTGCTTGTTTTCGGGGGCGGATGCTCCTGCACCAAGGAGGGCCCCGGGGAAGAGTTCCTGGAGAGCGAGGACCTGCAGCTTGTCGTGGACGGGAAAGTCATCATGACCTACGACCCCCTCACCTGCCAGCTCGCCTACAACCATGACAGGAAGATTTTCAGGGTCCACAACGATGACATGTCAAGTTTTTACCAACTGACATGCAACACCCTGCCCTATTCGCAGGGGCAGGAAATCAAGGCCTCGCTGCGCTGGGCCAGCGGGACATCCCTGTCGAACCGTCAGGACCTCACATTCAGGGTCGAGAAAGTGACTGAGGAGGGAAGGTTCTGGCTATGGTGCCCCACCAGAAAAATCGCAGTGAGCGTCCAGATGTTCCTCTGAGAGCGCACCTTCCTTACCCCCCCCTCAAAACTGGAAAAGGGCCTTCACCGCAGTGGATGAAGGCCCCTTGTCTTTTTGCCGTAAAACCCTAGAAGGAGAGAGCGATCTTGATGAAGTCGTCAGCCTTGAGGGCAGCTCCGCCGATGAGTCCGCCGTCGATGTCGGGGCAGGCGAAGAGTTCCTTGGCGTTGGAGGGCTTGCAGCTTCCGCCATAGAGGATGGTCATGTCGTCAGCTACCTGGGAGCCGAATTTCTCCTTGATGATCGAGCGGATGAAGCAATGGATTTCCTCGGCCTGCTCGGAGGTGGCGGTAACACCGGTACCGATGGCCCATACGGGCTCATAGGCTATAACGACATTTGCCATATCCTCGGCAGTGAACTTGAAGAGGACGTTCTCGACCTGCTCCCTGACTACCTGGAAATGTTCCCCTTTATTCCTCTGGTCGATGTTCTCACCTACGCAAAGGATTACTTTGAGACCTGCGGCGAGGGCGAGCTTGACCTTCTCGACAAGTTTCGCGTCGGTCTCACCGTAATACTGACGCCTCTCGGAGTGTCCGAGGATCGTGTACTCGCAGCAAACGGATTTGAGCATGTCAACGGCTACTTCCCCGGTGTAGGCACCCTTGGTCTGGTCAGCGCAGTTCTGGGCGCTGAGGGCGACCTTGGAACCCTTCAGGACCTCGGCTACGGGGCAAAGATGGGTGAAGGGAGGAGCTATGATAAGGGATACATTGGCGGGAAGCTCAGCTGACTTCTCGACGACAGCCTTAGCGAGCTCTACGCCCTCGGGAACCGTGGTGTTCATCTTCCAGTTTCCGGCGACAATTAATTTTCTCATGTTTCGTACTATTTATTGTTCACGTTTTTCAGGGATGAAGTGACCATCTTTTCTCACAGGGAGTGTCACATCGGGGCAAATTTACTGATTTCGGTGGATTTGACCAACAATTTTGCCTAACTTTGCACTCCCCCGGAAAACGGGACACGAAACATAAAGGACTATCCATAATAATATAGAAAAAGTTGATGACTAATTTCGTAGAGGAGCTCCGTTGGAGAGGCATGGTCCAGGACATCATGCCAGGAACGGAGGAAAAGCTGCTGCAGGGTCCCACTGCGGCCTATGTCGGGATTGACCCCACGGCCGATTCACTTCACATCGGACACCTTGTGAGCGTAATGATACTGAAGCATTTCCAGAACTGCGGCCACAAGCCCATAGCCCTCATCGGAGGCGCCACGGGAATGATCGGCGACCCTTCCATGAAGTCCCAGGAGAGAAACCTCCTGGACGAGGCTACCCTTCGCCACAACATCGAGGGCATCAGGGCCCAGCTTGGGAAGTTCCTGGATTTCAACCCCGAGAGGAGCAACTGCGCAGAGCTCGTGAACAACTACGACTGGATGAAGGACTACTCTTTCCTGAATTTCATCCGTGACATCGGGAAGCACATCACCGTGAACTACATGATGGCGAAGGATTCAGTGAAGATGAGACTCTCACGTGAGTCCTCCGAGGGAATGAGCTTCACGGAGTTCAGCTACCAGCTCCTGCAGGGCTATGACTTCCTCCATCTGTACCGCGAGAAGGGCTGCACCCTCCAGATGGGCGGGTCCGACCAGTGGGGCAACATCACCACCGGAACCGAGCTTATCAGAAGGATAGACGGCGGGGAGGCTTTCGCCCTCACATGCCCCCTTATCCGCAAGGCCGACGGCAAGAAGTTCGGAAAGACCGAGAGCGGGAACGTCTGGCTGGATCCCGCCAAGACATCCCCCTACAGGTTCTACCAGTTCTGGCTCAATGTAACCGACGAGGATGCCCAGAAGTACGTGAAGATCTTCACGATGCTGGACAGGGCCACTATCGAGGCAGCCATCGAGGAACACCTCTCGGACCCCGGTCGCCGCACTCTCCAGAAACTCCTTGCGAAGGAAGTTACCGTCATGGTACACGGGGAGGAGGCATACAGGAAGGCAGTCGAGGCTTCGGCTCTGCTGTTCTCCCCCTCCACCTCCGAGAAGCTTCGCGAGCTGGACGAGCAGACTTTCGTCGACGTTTTCTCAGGTGTTCCCTCCAATACCATCGAGGCGGCGTCCCTCCCCTGCCCCATCATCGAGTTCCTCGCTACCAGGACCAACCTCTACCCCTCCAAGGGAGAGGCCCGCAAGGGTATCCAGGGAGGTGGGGTCAGCATCAACAAGGACCGCATTTCCGACATCGACTACCAGGTAAGCGAGAAGGACATCATTGACGGGAAGTACATCCTCTTCCAGAAAGGCAAGAAGAACTACTTCCTCGTTACCGTGAAATAGCGAGGGCCCCCTGGGCCCCGCTTTTAAATAGATTTTTACCTTAATCAAGCACCAACATGGAAGGACAAGCATCCACCAGACAGCTGAAAGTTGCCCGTGAGCTGCAGAAGGACCTTGCCGAAATCATCCGCTCGAAGGGAATGGCGGCATTCTCGGGAGCCATGGTCTCGGTGAGCGAAGTCAGGATCAGCCCTGACCTTTCCGTGGCGAAGGTATACGTCAGCATCTTCCCCTCCGCAAAGGCGGAGGAAGTCATGGGCATCCTAAGGGCCAATGTCAGGACCTACAGGGGTGAACTCGGAAGGATCGTAGCGAAGCAGCTTCGGATAGTCCCGGAGCTCACTTTCTACCTGGACTCTTCCATTGACTACGCCGAGCACATCGATGCCCTGTTGAAACAATAACCCCCAAAAGAGGTGGCAGGGGCCCTTTCCTGCCACCTCCTTTCTTTCCATCCCCTCTATGCGCCTTCCCATTTTCATAGCCTGGAGATATCTGTTCTCCAAAAAATCCCACGGGGTGATAAATCTCATCTCGGGAATAAGCGCAGCCGGGATGGCCATAGGGACTGCGGCCCTCATCGTAATACTGAGTGTGTACAACGGGTTCGACTCCATTGTGCGGGACAGCATGGGCAATGTGGAGCCGGACATCCTGGTCGTTCCCGCAGCCGGGAAAGTCTTCATCCCCGAGGGAGAGGGCTTCGACTGGGCCTACAAAGAGGAGTCAATCCTCAACATGTCAACTGTCCTGGAGGAGAACGTCTACATCCAGTACGCTGACAAAAGCGGCATAGCCCTTGCCCGTGGAGTTGACTTCGTCTACGAGGAGGAATCCCCGCTGAGGGACAAAATCGTTGACGGGGAATTCTCTTTCCACAAGGGGGACATCCCCCTTGCCGTGGCGGGAAGCGGCCTGGCATACAAGATGGACATAAACCCCCATCTCCTGGGAGGGATAGATGTCTATTACCCCAGGCGGGACGCCCCTTTCTCGGCGAGCAACCCTGCCGCATCGCTCCTTTCCACCAAGGTATACCCCTCCGGGGTATTCTCGGTCAGCTCCGAAATCGATGACGAGCTGCTGCTCGTTCCCATTGAGACCCTCCGCAAGCTGCTGGGCTACAGCGGGGACGAGGTATCCGGCGTGGAAATCCGCATGAAAGAGGGAACCGGGGCAAGGGATCTTGCCAGGACAATCAGGACCCTTCGCACAAAACTGGGGCCTTCCTTCCGTGTGCTTGACCGCTACGGCCAGAATGAGACCCTGTACCGCATGATGAAATATGAGAAGGCAGTAGTGTACCTGATACTGATATTCGTAATCATCATCATTGCCTTCAACATCTTCGGTTCCCTGTCCATGCTCATAATAGAGAAAGAGGAGGACATCGACACCCTCCGGAGCCTTGGCATGAAAGACTCCTCCATCAAGGAAGTTTTCGTCCTGGAAGGATGGCTCATTTCACTGCTGGGACTTGGGATAGGTGCGCTGGTGGGCATTCTCGTGACAGAGGCCCAGAGCTATTTCGGGATAATACAGATGCCCTCGGGCTCTTTCCTGACTACGGCATACCCGGTAGTCCTTCAGTGGAAGGATGTCCTTCTGACCGTGGTGAGCGTGGCCGCTGTGGGATACCTTATAGCCCTTCTTCCCGTAGCAAGGCTCAAAAAGGAAAGATTGGACTGCAAATAAGCAGGTTGACGGATGCCCTGAAGATGGGGCATCTTTCCGGTAACTCTCACCTCACCGCAAGTCATGGACAGTCTCAGGCAAAAAGAAGAACTCCTCTTCCGGAAATGGGAAAAGAGGCTGGAGGGTCTTGGCCTGGACAAAGAGCTGTTTTGCTATGATGGACTCCACTATCTCGGGAAGGCGGTGAAGGACCCATGCTGGAGGATAGCGCCTACGGCGGGCCTCGCCGAGAGAAAGTGGGACTCTTCTCCCATACGATGTCTCTTCCTCACCAAGGACCACAATCTGCAAGGGGAAGATGAAGGAGTGGATTTCAGGGAGGAAAGCGGCCTGGACAACGGTTCAGACAAAATGTACTGGCAGTTCTACATGAGGTACACTATGCTCCTGTACGGCCTTTATCATTATGACCCCGTGGTCGGAAGATGCCCTTCCCTGGATGAAGTCCAGGACAGGGACATGCTTCTGGAAGCTTTCCAGCAGGAGATTCCCGTAGTTCGCATGAACACGAAGAAGATAGCGGGAGGAAGCAGCCTCGACAAGGGGGACCTGTTCTCCCATATACAGAGGGACCGGGACCTGATCAATGAACAGATGGACCTGTATGACGCCAATGTCTTTGTCGTATGTGACGGAAGTGAGTTCGGGAGTCTGGATAATCTGAGGGAGGAGCCCCGCATGAACCCCATCATGGCCCTGATGCTGGAGCGTTACACCGACCTTAGGCTCTACAAGTACGCCGGTCCCGCCAAAGAATACGGTTCCTACAGTTTCATTTTCTTCTCGCAGGGTCATCACGTCATCGTAATCTGGGAATACCACCCAAGCCACAGGGTGTCGTACAAGGAATACTACGCTCCTCTGTCCCACTTCGAGGATTTCATGGGACATCATCCGGGGTTCCTTCTTCCAAGAAACGGTTGAATCTCCCCCCTTCAGTGACAACGCCTTCCCCCGGTGAGGGGAAGGCGCATCCGTACTTGTGGAGTCGAAGCGGAGTTACTTTACCTTCTGGGGCACTGCAGAGTCCGCCTTCTTCTCTGCCTTGTAGCCGAGGCGGTTGATTTCCTTTACGAAAGCGTCCTCGCCGGTTTTCCTGGAATCATACTTCAGGGTGATTTCCTGCTTCTCGAGGGAGACTTCCAGGTCCTTCACCCCTTTCATAAAGGAAAGATTCTCGGTGAGTTTCTTCTGGCAGTTCCGGCAATGCATGTTGGTGGTGAAAGTGACCGTGGTGAGAGTCTCCGAGGCTTTCTCTTTCCTTGGCTTCTGGGAGGAAGCGTAGGCATAGGAAGATGTCATCCCTGCCATCAGCAGAAATGACAGGACCAATGATAGGTGTAGCAGTATCCTTTTCATTTTATTGTATTTATTTTATTTCCATATCGTTATACGTATTCCTGCATCAAGTCGGATTCCCATGAGGGGACCCCACACCGCACTGGCGTCAAAGAGGGCGGAAGAGGGGTCAAAACTTCCGTCGGCCCTCCTGGGTCCCTGGATGACACTTTTCTGCGTGAAGTTCGTCAGGTTCTCCCCTCCGATGTAGATATCCCAGCCCTTGAACCTTCGCGTCACCTGGGCATACAGCAGCGGGTAGAGAGGGGAGCGGTCCCCTTCCATGAAGTCATACAGTCTTGCCGAACCGTTAAGCGCCGCCGTGAAATCGAATATCCAGCGGCTCAGGTTGGTCCTGTACTGAAGATTGAGGACTCCCTTGAAGCGAGGCAGGAGGGGTTTCTCGACAAGGCCCTTGCTTTTCAAAAGGACCTTTGCATCGGTGAACCTGGCGGTAAGCCCCAGGGTGAACCTCTCGATGGGTTCCACCGAGAAATCCATCTGATAGTTGTTCGTATAGGAGTCAGGGGTCACGTAGAATGCAATCTCCCCCGCTTTCATTTCATAGTCGGGGACCATCTGGCTTGAGAAAGCGCAACGGAAGAAGTCGAAACTGACATAGGATGTTTCCTCATTCTGCCCGAAGGGAAGATAGAAGGTGGCATTGCCCCCGTAGGTCCAGGACTTTTCCAGGGGGGAGGCGTCGTAGTCCCCGCTCCACTTCTTCCCGGTGGAGAATACACCTATATTATCTATAAGGGGATCGCTGTAGCGAAGCCCCCTTCCGCCGTTCGCACGAAGGACCAGCCAGGAGGCGGGCTGCCACTTAAGCGTAGCCCTGGGGACCGCCCTCACTCCCTCATTCCCATAGTAGTCGAGCCTGGCTCCGAGGATTGCCGTGAAAACATCCCCAGAGTGGAAGGTGTATTCCCCATAGGCTCCTCCGACAAAGAATGAAGGAGCGAGTGGGAGCATGACATCCTGGGAGGCCACTGCCCGTAAAATGTTCTTGTCATACCTGTCGGCAGTGGCGCTGAGGCCCACCGTGAAGTCATGGGACTCGTTCACCTGGTTGCGGTACAGGAGATTGAGGAAAGCGGAGTGCTGCTTTCCAAGAAGGCAGGAGGCCCCGAAAAAGGCATCCACGGCGTTGTAGGTATAGTCGACGATGGCGGCAACACTGGAGGACTGGTCATCACGAAGAGGAACACCTACCTTAAGATATGCCCCAAGGGAGCGGTTGGTTACATCGCTTCCCCAGGGAGCGGTGCTCCCGAAAGTGTACGCTACCTTGTCATAGCCACTCTGTCCCCCCTGCCTATGGTCCTGGAGGGCACGGATCCCGAAACGGACCTGGAGGGAGGGAGTATAGTATAGCCACCGATCGGAGACGTTGAATTGAAGTGACTTGGGGTCATCCATGAAACCGTCCCCGTTCATGTCATGTGTCATGAAGTTTCCCTCCACGTGGCCCATCAAGGCAGTGTAGAACCGCTCCCCGAGCGGGAAGGATGACACAAAGTCCAGGATCATGCGGGAATCCGACATTCCGTTAAGGGCCAGGAACAGGGGAATCTCGTCCGTAGGCTTCCTGTGCTCGATGTTGATCTGCCCCGTCATGGACTCGCCTCCATTGACAACCGATGGGGAACCTTTCGCTATCTGGATGCTCTCGAGCCACTGCCCGGGGACGAACCCCAGGCCCCACGGGGCGGCAAGGCCCCTCATGAAAGGACGGTTCTCGTCCAGCATCTGGGTATAGACTCCGCTCAGGCCCAGCAGGCGGATCTGTCTTGCCCCGGTTACGGCATCGGAATAGCCCACCGTGACGGAAGCGGAGTTCTCGAAACTTTCCGCCAGGTTGCAGCATGCCATCTTCTGGAGTCCGGCACTCGATATGACTTCGACCCTCATGTCCTTCCCCTTGGAAAGGTAATTGGCATCCCTTCGGGACAAAACCACGGATGAGTGCAGGCTGTCCACCCGGGAGTATGCGGCAGCAAGGCTGTCTGCATTCTGGCAGATGCCCGGAAGGGAGCTTACGAAAAGAAAGAAGCCAGCTGCAAGCAGGAGATGAGGTTTTTCACGAAGCATAATTTAGATATGCCTGCAAATATTATTCCATTGACACCTCCTGCGGCAAGGCCTCGCAGTGGGGCATAGGGAGGAAAGCGCATAAAAAAGAGCTGCAGCGGGGCGCATGGCATTAAATATGGGTCTACGGGGCCTATTTTTCGTTCCGTTTCCCCGTATTCCACATATTCGTGTGGTGTTTTTGTCCTTGATTTCAGCGACTTTTGCATTTGACAATACATCACGAAATATGGATAAGAACTCTACCACCCCCGATTTGACCGAGCAGGAGATAGCCGTCCTCCGACTCATCGCCCAGGGTCTGTCCACGGACAAGATCGCCCAGTCCCTCGGGTTGAAGCCGGACACCATCAGGTGGTATCGGAAGCGCCTTCATGTCAAATTCGAGGTCCACAATATGGCGGAACTGTTGGCGAAAGCCTACGAGAAGCAAATACTCAAACCCAACAATTAGCGTACAAGACCATCAATCCGTAGACATACCATGAAAAAGATCATCACATTACTTTTGGCTTGCACCGCACTGACATGTGCAAGTGCAGACGCCCAGAGCATCCTGGAGCGCTTGGGAAACCGCGCGAAGAACGCTGCGGAGAACAACATAGGAAACAAGATAGAGAAAGGTGTCAACGATATCCTCAATGGGAAAATGGGGAATAAGAAAGACGGGAATGAGAAGAATTCCAAGGACACCCAGAACAAGCAGGAGGCACAGCCCCAAGCACAGGCGGCACCCGCCGACGGGACATGGATCTGTCCGAACCCCGAATGCGGACATTCGGGCAACACCGGGACATTCTGTGAGGAGTGCGGGACAAAGAAGCCTGCAGGAGGGAATGCGCCTGTCCAGGCAGCAAGCAAACCTGCCGCCCAGATAAGCTGGAACAATTATGACTTTGTGTCCGGCGACGAAATCATCTTCGAGGACACGATGGAGGGCGAGCAACTGGGAGAATTCCCCTCCCAGTGGGATGCGTTCAGAGGCACGGCGCAGATTGTGGAGATGGACGGAGTGAAGGCCATCAACTACCAGGATGCCAATATCACACCGCTTTTCAATGACGGAAAACCTTATCTGACAGAGGAATGCACCATTGAATTAGACCTTTATCTGTGGGATTATTCCATCAAAGAACGAACACAGCAGTGGGGTGGTTTTTATTACGAAGTCGGTCTGGGCTACGGCGATAAAATCAAAGATGTCGATCGAGGTGGCTGTGCTTTGTTTTTCCGGATTCCGCAGGCCGAAGACAATTACAATGAGATATTCTATTTCTGGCACAGTCCTTCCGGAGACCGTCGGGAGGGGAAATTCGTGGTGGAAAACGTCCAGCGTCCGGCATGGCACCACATTGCCATTTCCTTCAACAAGCGGGCTTACAAAATCTATTTCGATGAGCAGCGTGTCGCCAGCATCCCAAATGCAGCTGCCCCGACGTTCCTGGTGCTGAAATCAAGTTCCGACAAACAGATGTACTTCGTTAAGAACGTCCGTATCGCCAAGGGTGCCGTGCCGCTTTATGACCGCCTGGCATCCGATGGGAAGATCGTGACCTACGCCATCACCTTCGACACCGGCAAAGCCACCATCAAGCCCGAATCCACCGGCGAAATCAACCGCATCACCAAGATTATGCAGGATGACCCGTCCATCAAGTTCGAGGTCCAGGGCCACTGCGACAACACCGGTTCCGACGCTGTCAATGACCCGCTCTCACAGAAAAGGGCCGAGTCCATCGTCGCCGCCCTCGTGAACAACGGCATCGCTAAGGACCGCCTGACCGCTGTCGGTAAGGGCTCCCACGAACCGATTGCCGACAATAGCAGCGACGAAGGCCGTGCCAAGAACCGCCGGGTTGAATTCATTAAACAATAAAGAGGCTGACATTATGAAAAAGATAGCCCTTTTATTTGCCGTGGCGCTCAGTTTCAGCGCTTATGCCCAGAAAGTTACCCAGTACTCCTGCGACGTGTTCGAGAATGGAGAACCTTCAGGGAAACAGTATGTTGACGGCACCAAATTCTACATAGAAGCCGTCAAAGGTAATTCCGCACTGTTCAAAGACGGGAAACTCTATGTCCTGGACGCCAAGAAAAAGACGGCCATGGCACTGTCCATGGAAATTGGAGGGGGCACGGCAGGAGTGGACCGCACCATCACCCGCTGGCTGGGTTCTACCACTGCGATTACGCACAGTTCTGAAGTGAAAGAGTTGGAACCGGAAGTGATTGACGGCGTCAAGTGTCATCACTACATAGCGTTTACGAAAACCGAACAGCCTGGCACCATAGACGGGAAACAGCTCCAGAACACGCTGGACAGCGACACGGAAGTCTGGGAACATCCGGAATGGGGCATCCCATTGCAGACGCTCTGTGGCGGCACAATCCGCATGAATTATAAAAACATCGTCCCCGGCCCACAGCCCAAAGAAAAGTTTGAAATCCCGGCAGATTACAAGGTTGTTGATCTGTCTGATGCCTTCGGGGCCCTGATGCAGGCCGCCATGCAATAATGCAAAAAGCCAGGCGATGAAACTAAACACGGTTTGTTCCGGCTTCCTTGTCGTCTTTCTGGCGGCGGCCTGCGGTGGTCCCGGCCATCAAAACGATGCAACTGCCGGGAATGAAGCCGTTCAACCCACTGGAAGGGAGGACTCCGAAGCAGAGCCGGAAGTGGAAAGCGACAACGGCCTGCAGGATGTCCTCCTTCACTCTGAGGACAAATCTGAGGAGGAAATAGCGGGAGCGTTCTTGAAAAGCATTTTCAAGGGAATGGCCGAACACAATCAGAAGCGCTACGAGGCCAATCAAAGGCAACAGGCCATCGAAGATTCCCTGGCCCGGATTCGCGAAGCGGAAGAGAAGGCGGCCTCTGATGCCGCCCGGCAGGCGAAAGAAGATTCCCTGGCTTGGTGGAAGCGGGATTTCAGCATCACGGTGGAGCGGTCGGACTTACTCGGTGCGCAATGGGTGACCAAGCGAAAAGGCGACCGCTTCTACCAAATCCGGAAGGCACAGGGCATTGCGGCCTATTATGTTTACTACAACAAGGAAGACCACGTGGGGTGCTATTCCACAGTAAATGGAAGCAACGACCTAAAAGACAAAAACATAGACGTGATGCTGGAGGCCTGGCTGAAGGAAAACTGGGTCTGGCGTGGATACTATTGGCGAAACCAGTACGAGAAAACTGGAGAGACCGGAAACTACCTGGATCGGGATGTGGAAGTCTGGAAGAACGAAGACCGGACCCTGTGGGTCGATACGGAGACCGGAGCCATTCTCTATGTCTTGGGCAACAAGTCCAAGGCGGAGATCAAGTATGTCAAAGCCTTCTCCACCCGGGTGGATGTTTCGGACATCGCCTCACATTTGCCGGATATTCAGTAACCATATGGTAATCCTGTAATTATTTAATACAGGAACTATTATGAAGAAAATCCATCTCGGACCGGTGTGCATTGTAAGCCTCGCGGTAGTGACGGCCCGCTCAGGCAGAAACGCCAACTCCTCTTCCAAACTTTACGGGTACGGCATATTTCACGGTAAGGGACAAAACGACGGAATTCACATTCCAAGGCAAGACCTTGAAAATGAGTCAGACATCATTTTAAAGGTTTTTGTCTAACTTTGCAAATATGAGGAAATTCGCTTTTCAAACACTGATCCTGCTCCTGCTGCCGATGGTCTGCCACGCCTATGAAGACCACCGGGGGTGGAATTTGGATTCCCTGGAACGGGAAGCCGCAAAATGGTCGTGGTCCCGGGTCGAGAAGGCCAGCGAAGAGGAGGTGAACGAATATGTCATTCTGGTTTCGAAATTGTCCACCGGCTATTCCAACCTGGATCCGGAGCGTTCCCGTTATTATGCTCTTCTGCAGATGCGGCTTGGGGAGCGTTTTGGTGGAGGCAATGCCGTCTACCGCGGTGCGATGAATGTAGGGCAGTACTTTTTCCATAAAGAGCAGTATGACAGTGCCTACTTCTACTATGGCAAAGCGGCGAAGGGAATCGCCATGAAAGAAGCCAACGGTGCGTCTGAAAGTACCCTTGACGATGACAAATCCCGGCTCTATGGCAGTCTGGGAAACGTCTATGCGATGCAGGATTCCCTGGAACAGGCTTTCCGGCACTACGCCCGGGCCGACAGCATTTTCGTCCGCAACGGCTGGATTGAGAGTTCCTCGGTCCTGCATTATAATTTGGGCGAAATCAATATGGATGCCTGCCTGTATGATCCTGCCAGGGCGGAATACGAACAGGCCTTGCAGCTTGCAACGCAGGCGGGAGATTCCCTGCTGGTAGCCAAAGCGAGGTACGGCCTGGGCCGATATCATCAAGCGACCGGACACACGGGGAAAGCGTTGGAAGAACTGACCGCGGCGTACTCGTATTTTGAGGCCCATTCGCTGGATGAAACAGTGGGACTGAAAGACACCCTTTCGGTGATGAACGCCGCGCACGAGGAGCTGTACCGCCATGCCAGGATGCTGGCCATCGGAGCGGTTTTGCTGCTGACACTGGCTCTGGCCGCCTTCCTGATTGCCCGAACTCTCAAGAAGACTCGGCAGGAGCTCACCGAGACATCGGCAGTGCTGGAAGAGACCATCGAAGAGTTGCGGCCAACAGAGCAGAATGAGAAGCCCGTTCTCACGGAGCAGGAGGTAGCCATCGCCCGCCTCCTCGCCCAGGGCAAGAGTTCCAAGGAAATCGCGGAAACTGTCCATCTGGGGACCAACACGGTCCTTTGGTACAGGAAGCGCCTGTACGTGAAATTCGATGTCCACTCGGCGGCCGCATTTACGGCCGAATGGATACG
Source organism: uncultured Bacteroidales bacterium (assembly GCA_905235445.1). Lineage (GTDB taxonomy): Bacteria > Bacteroidota > Bacteroidia > Bacteroidales > UBA932 > Cryptobacteroides. Next base: position 11,699 of record CAJOLJ010000005.1, on the reverse strand, counting down.
AAGAGGGATGGATTCCCACTTTCAAGGGTGATTTACCGCACACGAGGCAAGGCATCATCCCGGGCCGAAGGCACATTTTCGGCTGCAGGGGAAGTTCCAGGGGTCATTCCAACAATATTTTTCCTAAATTTGTGTGTTTATACCCGCCGGGAGGGGCCGAAGTGGCATCCGGTGGGCACAAGACCCCCCTTTAGACCTATTTACCTATCATGCAAAAGAAAAACCTCGGAATTACCATCAGGCTCATCGTCATGAACTTCCTCCAGTACGCAATCTGGGGGGCGTACCTCACCTCGATGGGCAGCTTCCTTGGAAAGGCAGGCCTCGGACCTCAAATCTGGCTGTTCTTTGCGACCCAAGGATTCGTATCGATTTTCATGCCCGCCCTGATGGGCATCGTCGCTGACAAATGGATCCCCGCCCAGAAAGTCCTCTCCCTGTGCCAAGGCATAGCGGGAGCCTTGATGCTGGCCCTTGGCTACTACGCCATGTCGCACGTGAACCTGACGGATGGAGCCTATGTAATCAATGAAAACTTCTCGTTCGGACTTTTCTACACGATTTACCTGCTCAGTGTCGCATTCTACATGCCTACTATAGCCATTTCCAACTCGGTTGCTTACAACTCCCTGGAAATTAACGGCATGGATACGGTAAAGGACTTCCCTCCCATAAGGGTATTCGGAACCATTGGTTTCATTTGCAGCATGCTGCTGGTGAACTTCATCAATGACGGCAACGGCATCCAGTTCCAGCACGGCTATAGCCAGTTCTTCGTGTCCGGCATCCTCGGCCTGGTGCTTTGCGTATACGCCCTCACTATGCCGAACTGCCCCACCAAACCAAAGGATGCGGAGAACAAGTCTGTCGCCGAGGCACTCGGCCTCACGGCTTTCCAGCTCTTCAGGCAGAAACAGTTCGCCATTTTCTTCATCTTCTCGATGCTGCTGGGGGCTTCACTGCAGATAACCAACGGCTACGCCAACACCTTCATCTCCTCCTTCGCCTCCATCCCCGAGTATGCCAATGCATGGGGAGCCAAGAATGCGAATGCGCTGATTTCCCTGAGCCAGGTTTCCGAGACTCTCTGTATCCTTCTCATCCCCTTCTTCATGAAGAAGTTCGGAATCAAGAAGGTCATGCTCATAGCCATGTTCGCATGGGTGTTCCGCTTCGGGTTCTTCGGACTCGGCAATCCTGGAGGCGGAGTGTGGCTGTTCGTCCTCTCCTGCATAGTTTACGGTGTCGCCTTCGACTTCTTCAACATCTCCGGTTCCCTGTATGTCAACGAGAATACCGACAAGGGCATCCGCTCCTCGGCGCAGGGTCTGTTCATGCTGATGACTAACGGACTGGGCGCATCCATCGGGACATGGGCCGCCGGCAAGGTCGTGAACTACTTTGTGTACAATCCCCAGGCTGCCGGGCAGAGCGGCAACTGGGCAGGTGCATGGTACACCTTCGCAATCTATGCCCTTGTCGTAGGAATTCTCTTCGCAATCCTCTTCGAGGACCCCGAAAAGGCAAAGAAGAAGGCTGAGGCCCAGAAGGCATAAGCTTCCACTTCCTCCAATAAACGATTTACCCGCCCCCACACTTCCCAAGGAAGGACGAGGGCGGGGTTTTCGTATCCGGCGGGGGGCGTTACTTGGAGCCCTGCCCGGGTGAAAGGATGCCGCTTTTCACAAGAAGAGCCTCCACCGAGGGAGCATGTCCCCTGAAGTTCCGGTACAGGATGGCAGCATCCTCGGAGGATCCCTTTTCGAGGATATTGCGCCTGAAGGAGGAAGCGACCTCGGTCGAGAAGATCCCTTTCTGCTGGAAGAGCGAGAAGGCATCGGCCTCCAGGACCTCAGCCCACTTGTAGCTATAGTATCCGGCACTGTAGCCCCCTGAGAAGATATGCCCGAAAGTGGTGCTCGTACAGGAAGGGGTGATTTCGGGAAGGACGGACAGTCCTTCGGTGGCCTTGTTCTCGAATGCCTCCACGTCGGAGGCCTCCATCTTGGAGGGGAGGGCCGACAGGGTCCCGCAGTCAAGGCTGTGCCAGGCCATGTCCAGGTAGCAGAAACGAAGCTGACGAATCTGGGCATAGGCACTGAGGTAGTTCCTGGACTCCACTATTCGGTGAAGGATTTCAGCGGGAATCTTCTCCCCTGTCCGATAGTGATGGGCGAACGTATCCAGCCACTGCTTCTCGAAGGCCCAGTTCTCCATGATCTGGGAAGGAAGTTCCACGAAGTCCCTCTGGACGGAAGTGCCGCACTGCGAAGGGTACTTCCCTCGGGACAGCATCCCATGGAGGGCATGGCCGAACTCATGCAGGAAAGTCGTGAGCTCGTCATGGGTGAGAAGGGAAGGTGATGAAGGGGTGCTGGGTGAGAAATTCGTGACGATGCTTATCAGTGGACGGGTGTCCTTCCCGTCCACATCGGTGAACTGTCCCCTGAACTCTGTCATCCAAGCCCCTCCCTTCTTGGAGGGACGGGGGAAGAAGTCCGCATAGAAAAGAGACAGCCCCTTCCCGTCCCCGTCTTTCACCTCGAACACTTTGACGTCCGGATGATACAGGGGAATGTCGGGGCGCGGAGTGAATGTAACCCCGTAGAGGGTCGTTGCCAGCGAGAATACGGCATCGATGCAGTCCTCCAGCTTGAAGTACGGCTTGAGCACGTCATCCGAGAGGGAGAACTTCTCCTGACGGTATTTCTCGGCCCAGAAAGAGAAGTCCCAGGGCTGAAGTTCCCCTTCGAAGCCCCTGCGCATGGCATAGGCGGAAAGTTCCTCGACTTCCTTCTTCGCTACCGGAACGGTAGGGACCAGGAGGTCGGAGAGGAATGCCATGACCGTATCACGGGAGGATGCCATCCTGGTCTGGAGGGCATAGTCCCCGTATGTGGGATAGCCCAGAAGCTCGGCCTTCCTGCCCCTCAGCTTGACGATCCTCCCGACAAGCTCCGAATTGGAGTACTCCCCTTCCATCGCCCTGGTGTTGTACTCCCGCCAGATCTTCTCCCTCAGGGAGCGGACCGAGCTGTACTTCAGGAACGGGCGGTACAGGGGAGAGTGCAGGGTTATGCACCAACCCTTCTTCCCGTTCTGCTCAGCGGTATGGGAAGCGAGGTCGATGAGATACTGCGGAAGCCCGGCAAGGGACTCCTCATCCTCCAAGTCCAGGGTAAAGGCATTGGTGGAGGCGAGTGTGTTTGAGGAGAACTTAAGTTCAAGAAGGGAGAGCTCCTCCCCTACGGAGCGAAGTTCCTCCTGCGCCTCTGAAGGCAGGGCGGCACCGCCCATGACGAAGGAGCGGTAGCAGTCACGCAGGAGTTTCACGTCGGAAGGTGCCATACCGTCTTTCCCGATGAAGGGGGCGAACTGCTCCGAGGTGAGCACCTCGAGGGTCGAAAAGAAGTCCCCGTACACCTTGCTCACCTTCCTGAAAAGGTCAGGGTTGAGACTTATGTACATCTGAAGCTCGGTCAGAAGCGGGGACACTTCCTGGGCTATCTCCTCCATCCTGGGGGTGGAGTCGGCCTCGAGAAGATTGAAAAAGACACCTTCAATATCATTGAGGAGAAGCCCGCAGTACTCAAGTTCAACAACCGTGTTGCGGAAAGTGGGAGAGTCGGGGGAAGAGATGATCGCATCAACCTCCTTCTTGCAGATGTCGATGGCGACCTTGAAGGCTGGAAGGTAGTGTTCCTCCCTTATCCTCTCGAAATGGGGAGCGCCGTACGGGAGGTCGGAGGGCTGGAGAAGGGGGTTGGAGCGAAGGTCCTCGGGAAGGGAGGAGAGGGTGGAAAGGGTTATCTTGGAATAAGACATGTGGGCTGTTGGGTGATTTTTGCTTTGAAAAGGGTTCCGGGCAGCGGAACCGAATTGTCATTTTTGTAACATTTGCAGGGCAAAGCTATCAATTTTTGATCATTTTTCGGGCCGAAAAGTCCTGAAAATGGTTTGTCCCAAAAATTTTTGGGACATGAGCTAAACGCGGACTGTTTTTTCTTGGAATTAGTGGAAACGTCAAATATCTTTGCAGCCACAAGATTCGAGAATCAAACGGGGTGGTCCGCCCCGGGACGACAAGACAATCCCTCTCCAGGACCACCTGCTTCCGAAGGCAGGACCTCTCTTCCCTCCTTCGCTCTCCCCACCCAAGACCGACGGCCTTTTCTAGAGCGGTCCGAAGTCTTTGCCCATAGTTCCCCTGGCCCTGGCCTGGAGGACTATTAGAAGAACCTTGTCTTTTCATGTCTACGGCCCACCTGGGGGAATCCCCTTTGCCCAAACTCTTACTGCGTCCCGTTTCTTCACGGCGCATTCCCCCAGGGGCGGCCGTTTTGGACCACCGAAAAGAGGAGGATTCCGTAGACATCTCATATTCAAATCTTTAAATCATCATTCCCGTCCATGATCGAATACATCAACAAGATCGAATTGCAGGGCAAAGTACACAAAATCAAACTTCAGGACTTCCCCTCCGGGAAGAGGGTCGTCCTGACGGTCAGGACCTGCACAGTCATTTACAGGGCCGAAGAGCACTTCGTGGAGACTACATGGCACAACGTAGTCGTATGGTCGAACAATCCTGACATCCCGAACTTTGACCAGATTGCATCTCTCCAGCCAGACAGTTGGATACACATCGTGGGAAGGGTGCGGGATTACAAGATGACCAACGCCCAGCAGGTGGAAACCTACAACAGGGAAATAGTGGCCAGGGAGGTCACCGTCGTCTCTGAGCCCGAGCCCGCTTTCGACAATCAGTAGCAGAGAAAACCGGTACGGGAAGACAGAGCAAGTACCAACCAGCAGTATCTGCGGGGAGTACTCTTCCCTGCTCCCTGTTCAACACACAAAAAACACCTTACCTTGAGACCGATAAAGAACCTATTTGCCGCCATGGTTTTCCCCCTTGTCGTAGCGGGAGCGCTGCTGCTTGAGGGCGGCTGCTCCTCCTCGAAGGGGAGCATAGGGACCCAGCCCCCGGACGGGGGCCAGGACAGCGGGAAGAGCGTCGCCACCTCCGGCGGGAAAGTCCCCCGGAAAGTTGAGGGAAGGCCCTCGGAGGTGCGTCCCGGGAGCCTCATAATGGAGACCACCCTCGACAGCGAGGGACAGAGAGTCCCCTTCCAGACCCTCAACCCCGCCCACATCGAGAGCACCATCCACACTATCGCCGAAAGGGACGGACAGACCCGCCTTCACTTTGACGTGGTAGTCGGGGAAGGCCTCCTCGGGGAGGAAACCCAGCTGAGGCTGACCCCCGTACTGAACATCCTCGGACGCAGGGTCCCCCTGGACGGGATCCTCATAAGCGGGGAGAAATTCCGGCAGCGCCAGATGAGAGGCTACGAAAGGTACAATGCCTTCCTGGAGGGCATATCCCGGGACAGCACCCGTTTCATAGACATCGCACAGTTGGAAGTGTTCCTCAAAAGGAACCTCCCTGAGGTGTACAACTATCGCAGGGACACTTCTTTCGTGACCGACGAGAAGTTCCGTTCCGCTTTCGGGGTAAACGGCCCCGAGGCTGTGGAGCACTACACCTTATTTTACCGGGTCCGGCACAACAGGTGGAAGATCGGACAGAAGGACAAGTTGTTCGCCAAGTGGGTTCCCTATCCCATCCTCTCCGAGGGGCTCAGGCTCGACAGTGTCATCCATGACCCTCTCAAAGGGGTGATCTACCGCTACAGCCAGGCCCTGGACATGACCAGGGGACTGAGGAAAGTTTCCTTGACCCTGGATGGGGAGAAGACCACCATCAAGGGGGAAAGAAGCGCCCTTCCCCCTACCGACACCCTGACATTCTACATCAGTTCACTGTCATCCCTACTGCGGAAGGAGGAACGCTACATTCACAGGGACACCATCAGCCCGGACATCGTCATGACCTCCTCCTTCGACGTACGCTTCGCCCAGGGGGACGGGAAGATAAACCCCGCCCTCGGCCGGAACAGGGAGGAACTCGGACGGATTAAGGAGAGTTTCATGGATGTCATACAGGAAGAAGGCCTCGTCCTTGACTCCGTCATCGTGAGGGCCTCCTGCTCCCCGGAGGGAAGTTACAAGTTCAACGCCTCCCTCTCTGAGAGGCGCTCCTCCTCCACGGCAGAATACTTCTCCATGTTCCTGGAACAGACATCCTCCCCGGGGAAGAACTACAAAGTCATCTCCAGATGTGACCCCGAGGACTGGACCGCCCTTGACAGTCTCGTTGAGGGAGACCGGAACCTCTCCGCCACCCAGAAGGAAGAGTACCGCATGGCCGCTCTCCTTTCGGACCCGGACAGACGCGAGGCCGCCCTCGGCAGGACCTCAGGCTACTCCTACATCAAGGATGCCCTCTATCCCAGGCTCCGGAGAGTGAACTTTGACTTCCATCTCCACAGGAAGGGTTCAGAGGTGTCGGATGGACATCCTGCCATCCTGGACAGTGTCTACCACAGGGGGCTTCTGGCCCTCCAGGAGAAGGACTACGCCGAGGCCAGGCTACTCCTTACCCCCTACGGGGATTACAATGCCGCACTCGCCCTCTACGCCACGGGAGGTGACTTCGCCGCCCTTGACATCCTCCGGGAAATCGACGATGGGCGGAAGGATTCCCCGAGGGCTGACGAACAGTACCTCATGGCCCTCATCTACGGCAAGGCCGAAGGAGTGGGCTCGACGCGAAGCCTTGAGCATTACCGAAGGGCCTGCGAACTGGACCCCTTCTATCTGGACAGGGGGAAAGTTGACCCTGAGATAACCTCCTCGCTTGCGGACGTACCCCGCATCATTGAAGGTGAGGGGCCCACCATACTCTCTCAACTCTCTGACTTTTAGAAAACACAACCCATAATTCTTCAAACACAATTCCCTTCACAATGAAAACAAACCTTTTCAACACCCTCTGCTCCCTCTGTATGGGAGCGATGACCCTCCTCCTTTCCCTTTCCGCCTGCCAGAAAGGATCCCTCGGCGATGACCCCTCGGCAAACGGAGAGGCCGTGATAGAGCTTAACATGCACAGCGTCAATCCCCTTACCAAGGCCGTTGGAGACCCTGTGACAGGCCTGGCCGAGGAGAACACTTTCTACACCCTGGACATAATGGTGTTCGACACTTCCAAGGACGGGGGCATCCTCGAGTACTGCAGCCATGACGACTATCAGGAAGGAGCTGTTTCCGCAACAAAGCGAATCGTCACCAACCCAGGTCCCAAGACCATCTTCGTTTACGCCAATATGCCCACTACCCAACTAAGGTACCTCACAACGCTGGAAGGCTGCGTGAACAGGCAGCAATCATATGAAAACAACGCCAGGGGTCACCTGATCATGAGCGCAACTAAGTCCTTCGTTATTCCCACTACAGGGGAGATGGACGGTTCTGAAACCAATGCGGAGATTTCCCTGGAACTTGTCAGGGACGTCAGCCGCGTCAGCGTGAAGCAGGTCGTAAACGCAATCGAACCTGTAGGACAGCGCCAGATAAAACTCTCCGGCATATACCTCAACAATGTCCCCAAGATCTACGACCCACGTGTTGATGACCCCGATGCCCAGGAATTCTGGACATGGGACGACGATGAGCGCCCTGCTGATGTTGTGAGCATGATGTCTGTGGTGCCGGGATTCGATTTCCCCTACTCCATGATAAGCGCATCCAACCGAACCTGGACAGGTACGAACTATCACCTCTACGGTCTTACCAACACCCACTCCGAGAGCGCAGACGGAATTAATGACTCCCTGACCAAGGTCATCATCGAACTGACTGAAGGCTCCGGCAACAACCTGAAGACCTACTACTACCCCATCGCCATCCGTGGGATGATGGCCAACTGCACCTACGAAATCGAGTCCGTAACCATCTCACGCCTCGGAAGCGACGATCCCCAAATCTACGTAAAGAACGCCGTGACTCAGGCATCAATTGTCGCCAAGGCATGGGACGGAAGCAGCATACTGGGTGACTTCAATTACAACTTCGATCCCGACAACGGTACCGCCACATTCTAGGATACAGTCCAATTCTTTCTCTTTTTCTTCAAAAAAGGCTCAGCCCTGATTCCTCCTGGACACAACACCCGGTACAGGTTCCCTCGGGGCTTTCAACAATGAAAGACAAGCACTTAAACAACCATCTTCTTGTTCTCTTGCCACTTCTGGGCCTCCTGCTTTCGTGCTCCGAGATGAAAGAGGATCTCCCGTTTGGGACCTCCGGGCAAGGAGGGGATTCCATAGCCCTCCTGACCCTGGACGTCAGTGGACCTCCCGCCACCAAAACCACAGGGCCGGACACCGGCATAGACAAACTGTACGTGTACATTTTCAGGGTGACTGGAGACCCGACGCTCAACATAATGGACACCTACGGGGAATTCGATTCCACGGGGAAGTCCCTTTCCCTCAGCACATCCACTGGAAAGAAGCACATCTACCTGATTGCCAACGGGGACAGCGGGACAGACGAAGTTGCAAAGAGGGTGAAAAAGGAGTCCGACCTCCTTTCCCAGATAACCAAGTTCGAGGACAACCTGCCAGGGAGCCTCCTCATGACCGGTTCGGGGCAGCGGGACGGGAACTTCGAGCCAGTCCTGGTCCCCGGGAACGGGGAAGCGAACCATATCACCGCGGAGCTTAGGCGCATCTGTGCGAAGGTGACCGTCGGGGAAATCGTCGCCGACTTCCTCTCCCCCGCCGTCCGGCAAAGTGACCTGAGGGTGAAGAGGGTGTTCCTGATGAACGTACCCAAGGAAGTGCCGCTCATAAACGGCAACCACAAGGATGTCCTCGGTCATGAGGGTGCATCTCCCGAAGGGTTCGTGAAATCCCCTGACGCCCCCCACTACTACTATTACACAATCCCAGGTAATGACGGATTCTTCAACTGGGCTCCCCCGTACAATTACCTTAGCGGCCAGGTTGAAGTTTCAGGGGAGGCGAAAGACCTAACTTGCAAAGAGTTCGGACAGGAAGCCTACCTGTACACCTCGCCGGGGTCGGGAAGGGATCCCCTTCCTCTGAACACTCTTGCCGTGAAGGAGAACTTCTATTCCTACCCCAACTGCAGCGCCAACAACAAGGACTTTTCCAGGGATGAGACCACCCGCCTCGTAATAGAGACAGGCCTGGACCTCGGAGACGGAGAAGGGGAAAAGACGTTGTACTACAGCATTTCGATCCCCTACCTCCAGCCCAACTACGTCTACAACATAAGTCGCGTCATCCTGAGACATCCTGGGTTCGAGGACCCGTACAACCCGGAAGTCTTCCTCTCTTGCCAGTACAGCGTCAGCGTCAGCGACTGGTATAACGCCCAAATTTACAGTTCCCTGAACCAAACAAGTACGGACGACCCGTCCTGCTTTGAATTCTGATGACATGTTCACTTTTCACAAATCAACCTCCTCCCTCAGAAGAGGGAGGACCTTTGCTCAAAGAATCCCGAAGGGAGGATTCCCTTGGGGATTCAGCTACCTCCTTCTCTTTCTGTCCGTGCTCCCCTCCTGTTCCACCATTCTTGAGGACAGGACTTCCTGCCCCTGCATTCTGACGATATTCTCCGATGCCAAAAAGAAGGATGTCACCGAGAACGGACTTACCATAAATGTATACCGCAGGAACGGGGAAGCGGTGACCCGGAAGAAAGTGCGGAACATCGACCTGGATTCCAGATGGTCATACTCCGTTGCGGTGCCAAGGGAGAACCTGCTGAACAGTTCCCTCTCCGGGGTCAGGGAGGAGAAGATCACCGAAGACAACACCTGCATAAAGATAGATTACGGGAAAGAGTGTGACAGCCTCTTCATGCACCTTTCCGACGTTGACTGCCACGGCGAGTGGGCCCGTGACACGGTACTGCTCAGGAAACAGTGGTGCACACTGAGGATCATCCTTGAAGAAGGAGAGCCAAACGTCAACTACCGCTTCATAGTACACGGCAACTGGGACGGTACCCTGCTTAGTTCCCTTGACCCCACGTATGGACTTTTCTCATGTACGGCAAGAACACTACAATGGAACATCTTCGAAGCCAGGATTCCCAGACAGGGTGACAACTCCCTGAACGTAGACCTCGAAGTCGAAGACCTGAACGGCAATTGCACCACCGTCCTCAAAGGGTACCCCATAGGTCTGGATATCGATGACATAGGATACGACTGGAGCAAATCCGACCTGGATGACATAGAGGTCACCCTGACTTACGGATCAGCGGAATTTCTGCTGTCAACTCTCCCCTACTACAATGGACAGGATTATGGGGACGTCGAGTTTTAATAACTTTTCAATAGGAGCTTTCCCCCTTTCGGAAGGCAGTACAGAAATGACACAAACAGATTTCAGCAGAGACTGCAAGACTGCGGTCCTCACTCTTTTCCTGGCAGCTTCCTTGCTAGCTGCCACTTCCCTCACTGCCAAGGCTCAGAAAGTGAGCATAGAAACCAATGCGTTGGAGTATGTAAATTTCGTGACGCTAAATGCAGAGACTGGACTGGCGGTGGGAAGGCACGGCAGCATCAATGCCGCAGTAAGATACAACCCCTTCGAATTTCACGGGGGCGAGGACCATCACGTCATGCGCAATCGCCAGTTCACCCTCGGTCTGGGGGGAAGATGGTGGCCATGGCACATATTCTCCGGATGGTGGCTGGGCGGCAAGGCTCAGTACCAGGTGTATAACTCCGGAGGCATTATTTCCCCGGAAACCCGGCAGGGTCAACGGGTTGGAGCCGGCATCTCGGCTGGTTACAGTTACCTCTTCTCTCCTCATTTCAACCTTGATTTCGGGATTGGCGGTTGGGCCGGGATGGACTACTACACTCTTTTCGACTGCCCGGTATGCGGAGTAACCAAGGAAGCGGGTAAGAAACCATTCATACTGCCCAATGAGTTGATCCTGGGAATAAGCTATATCTTTTAGGCGGTCCATCCCTGGTCAGAATTGCAACCCGGAAGGTCTTGTTTGGAATCTTTTTTTTCTTATTGTTGCCGCATGGCCTAACTCAAGTTTCCAAAGTGCCGATAAGGCATTGGGCGTTCTGAAACACCCAGGAAGCGCCTTAGCCTAAGTCCTGTTCGGACAGGGGGAACAACGTTAGAGGAGAAAGCTACAATACTCACCAAGGAACATCCTCCCGAAGACTTTGCTCTGCCTTTATTGCCCGCAATGACGACAGTCCGCTGATGCCCACCGTGAGATGCACTCATGTGAGAAAGTATTTGAAGTCAGGTCTTGCGAGGTGGGTGTGAGGGAGAGCCGCTGAGCATCCGTTTTCTTTACGACACCACCCACGGCGAGAAGGTTTGACTGAACGTCGATAGGGTGAGCAGAGTCATCGGGATGGGATATCAGAAGCCTTACTTCTTGTTAAAGCAGAATGATTTGGCTAAATTTGAAAAGCAGGATTTCAGTCATTGTTGCAACTGTACTTTGACTATAATTGTCATGACGGCCAAACATCAATAAATCACGCTATGGGACGATTCATAAACAAAGGAAATGCTAAGTTCCAGGAATGCCTCAATTCCGAGTATGTCGACAAGACTGGACTTATAGCTTTCATGAATTCGCAGCTATTCACAAAGAATAAATTCATTTGCTGCACAAGAGCCCGTCGCTTCGGTAAGACGATGGCCGCACAGATGCTCTGCGCCTATTATGACAAGTCCTGCGACTCAAGGTCCCTGTTCGAGGGCCTTGAGATA
>CAJOLJ010000004.1 GCA_905235445.1 uncultured Bacteroidales bacterium | reverse complement strand
CTTTGATGAAGTCTCCTTTGACGACATCAAGAACTCCAGCGACTTAAAGCGCCTGCGTACCCACAATGGTGGATCGACGGATGGAAAGCTGTCCATAATGTTCATCGCCCAAATCATCAGGCAAGCGCTTAGGACCGCCGTCCTGAACATTGACATCGTCAAAAGACGTTACATGAACTACAAAGAGATGCTCAGGCGGGTCGCGTCTTACTCGGAAACACATTTTGAGGGCAAAACAAAAGCGGCATATTCTACGCCATCCAAGAACCAGAGGTTGATATTTGACTTGTTGAATTTACCTTACTGCCATAAGGGGAAGATGCTGTAACGACAAGAAGGACGAGGTCACGGCAAAGTCGTCAACACAGGCAAGATAGGCACCAGAAAAGGTCGAAGCTACCGGTCCTGCCTCCTAAGGCGGGACCTAGCTACAAACGACCTGACAATTTGGGATAAAGTGGTTGCAATACGGATTTAAATCCCTCCCCGCTGTTGCTTCTGATAAGGACGAACACTTCCGATATCAAAGTTAATATCCATATTGCTGTGGGGGGAATACCAGAATCGGCCACAGACCTATGCCTATGGCCGATTTTTATTCTTTTTCAAAATAGAGCTGCCCCGGATGTGCGCATATGCATGTGCGCAGGAGCGAAAAGGCCCGTATTTCCAATGACGGGGTTCCTCCTCCTTGGACAATTGGGGAACATCGTGGAAGGAACATCCTGCCAGCCGTGAAGAGAAGTCCGACACTGCCGACGGGTCAAAGCGAGTCCCCTCCCCGAGACTATTAGTACAGAGAGGATTCCCTGACTTTGCCGGAGCGGGACACCTGCACTGTTTTCAGGATACCGTCGGATGGAAGGCAAAGGAGGCCTGTCGCTTCCTTGGCATCCGCACAGTAGGCTTTCCAGGTCACTTTTGTCCAGTCCATATCCGAGGTGGACTGTGCCAATGGAATATGCGGGAGAGCTGCTCCGTCCCTCACAAGCACGACAATGGGAAGTTCCCCGGCCTCGATATAATGCCAGCCTCCGTTCCACACTTTTCCCGTCTGATAATCTATCCACTTCCCTTCCGGCAGATATACGTTACGCCCTGTGATGCCACTCTCAAAAAGGGGTGCCACCAGCATCTGGGAGCCGAACATATATTCATCTTCCACCTTCCACGCCCCGAGGTCGTGGGGGAACTCGACAAACAGGGCCCTCAGCATAGGAAGTCCCTTCCTGGTGCATTCCACGGCCTGTGAATAAACGTAAGGCATCAGTTTATACTTCATCTGGGCACTCTTCCTGAAGGTGTCCTGGACTTTCTCGCTGTCATAGAGCCAAGGCTCCGTAGGCGGGGCTCCGTGGGCCCTGGTATGCGATGTCAGGAAGCCGAAAGGAAGCCACCTGCAGTACAGTTCCTCCGGGGTCGACACCACGAAACCGCCCATGTCATGGCTCCAGAAAGAGAAGCCGGAAAGACCGAAGGAGAGTCCCGCACGCAGGGTTCCCATCATACCGGTATTCGTGGTTGCGGCGTCACCGCCCCAATGGAGGGGATATCTCTGGGACCCGGCCCATGCCGAACGGGCCCACATTATCCTTTCACCGTGTTTCTGGAATGTGATGTCGCTGACCGCTTTGTTGTAACGCAGCGGATAAAGGTTGTGTTCGTACCAGCCGCTTTTGCCGGAAGCATAAATGCCATTAAGCGGTGCGCCCTCCCCGAAATCAGCCTTGATTGCACCGACACCGAGGTCCAGCAGGCCGCCTAGTTTCTCCTGGTACCACCTAACTGTCTGAGGGTTCGAGAAATCGAGCACCGCATCCTCGTAAGGAAGGCTGCCTGCCCAACTGCGAACCACAAGGTTCTTGTCAATCAGTTCCTTGAAATATCGGTTCTTGGGAGTAAAATACGTCAGCTGCCAAAGACATACATGGAAACCGTCCTCCGAAAAGTCCCTCAGCATCTTCCCCGGATCATCGAAACGGCTCTTCGAGAACTCATAGTCGCACTGCCAGTCCACGTCGAACCAACCCGTATCGAAATGAATCACATCGCAGGGATACTGTCCTTCCCTGATATGCCTGGCAATGTCCCGTCCCTCCTTCTCGGAGGTGTAGGTTATTCGGCTCATCCATGTACCGAAGGACCACAGTGGAGGCATCTGGGCCTTGCCGGTAAGGGAGGTGTATTCGTCAAGAATGTCCTTCGGCTCACCGAGGAAAATGAAAAGGTCAAGATTCTCATCCCCCATGTACAGCTTGGACAGTCCGATATATGATGCCCCGAAATCGCATGTCACCGGAGCGGAGGTGTGCATGAACATCCCATACCCGCGGCTGGACATGAAGAACGGGACCGGTTTGTACATCTGGTCGGTCTCGGGTCCCTGGGGGTCCGTAACGAAGAGATTCACCTTCTGGCCGACCTTGTTCAGTCCCGTCGGGGACTCCCCGCAACCGAAAATCATCTCTCCCGGGGACAGATGGAACACGGGCTCTATGCGCCTGGTGTTGTCACTGCCCCTCTTGATGAACGAGAAGGGGACGTATTTGACCTGGGTGGAGTCGTTGTCCCCTACCGCTGCGCTCTTTGTAAGCACCTTTCCGGATGCGTCCCGCAGCACAAGCCGCCAAGGCTTCCTCATTATCTCCACTGACCCGTAGGAATTCGAGTAGCGGATGCTCCGGGAATTCTCCTCCACCGTCCAACTGTCATCATGTCCGGGCTCCCCTACGAGCATAAGGGACTCCTCCTCCTTCGGGACGACAGGGGTGGTGAGCATACGGATGCGCACGGTCCTCGGACTTATGAAATCAATCTTGAAACTCAGTTCGGGGTCGTTGTCATAGGCCTCATACGGGAAATCCAGCATACTGAGCTTCTGGGGCCACCAACCGTTGGTGTTGAACGCTTGCCTGGGCACGATCCTGGAACGCTCCCACCTCAGAGTACCCTCCCCTTTCGCGGAATCGAATGAGCTCAGGCTCTCCGCCAGGAAAAGGGCATTGGACGGGTCCAGGAAATCGGAACTCACGTCAACCGCCTGGTTCAGAAGATACGGCGTCCCGCCTACGATTTGAGGCTGGGCCGTAAGCAAGGTGGCGATGAAGACCGCCGAAAGGGCAAGTAATATTCTTTTAATCATATGATATAATTATTGTTACCTATTTTGAGAGCACTTTTGAAGTGGATATGCAGGATCAAGTTACCGGAAAGATTCGTACCCGTCATCATAGCCACCCCCCTCGAAGGAAACCATTTCAAACCCGTGGTTCTTGCACCAGTCTTCAATATAGTATTCGCAGCCAAAATCCTCTACGCAAGGTTCATAGTATTCATCCGATGTACAATAATCCTCAAACTCGTCATCCAGATACTCACGCAAAGATTCCGTGAAATACTTCTCTATCTCCTCGCTTGTCAGGAACGGATTCCGATCCAGCATTTTGCGAAGTTCCTTGTCTTGCGCAACCAAGGAAGACGGCCTCAGTTCGAATGAAGCTTCGTAGTGGCAATCCACATAGACGTTCCTGTCATCCCATGTAGCGAAGCCAGTCCACGAGGAGCTCATTTCCTTAGAAAGGAACTTCCCCAGCCCCTTCAGTCTGTCCTTCGTCCATTTGGCCTTGTTCGGCGTAGAGTACAGTGAAAGCAATAGCGAAGACAACCTTGAGGACATCTTCTCCGTGAGGGCGCACTGCTCGGCGATTATGGCCGAGAGGTCTTCCTCCGAGGGAGAGGACTGCACCTTTGGAATGACCCCGTTCAGAATGCACAGAAGAACTCCTCCGGCGACCTTGGGGTCGACATCCTGATATTCCACAAGAGTCCTATAGGACTCGTATGGGTGAGAGTTAATGAACTGTGGGCCTTCTTTCTCAATCAACCCCTTCAGTATTTCTACGATTCTGTCATCCATTTTATTGAATATCAAATTAAAACAACTCAAGCTGTATTACCCCGCCATCCAGTCTGGTTTCCAACCGGTCCAGTTCCGCCATCTCCTCCTCCGAGAGAAGCCCCCTACGGCGAAGCCGCCTTGCGGTGGACAGGAAGCGGCCGAGACGTGCTTCCGAAGGCTCCCCTCCGAGACTTGGCATACGCCAATGGGTGGAAATGAAAGCGTCGACAAGGTCTACACTCTCCTGGAACGAGCGTCTCACTGTCTGTGACCTCAAGTAGGGGGTGTACCCTTCGGGAATCTCTTGAGACGAATATGACAAGTACGAGACCCCGTCTTTCCATAGGATGCGGAAGGATTTCGATGATTCCTGCTTAAGGTTGGAGATGATGGTTTGTTCAGATGTTGTGGGTCTGAAAGTGCGGACATATTCGCACACTTCCTTTGTGGGCACGATATGATTCCCGCTGGCGTCCAGGCATTCCCGGACGAAGGAACGGATGGTCCCGCCACGGATGCTCCCTTCTGTCCATTCGGCCAGGGAATAAACGCCTTCACGTCCTATGGGAACTATCCTTGGATTCAGACGCATGTTGCCTCTGATTTTCCGGACGTCCGTCTTCCGCTCAGGGTAACGCCGCTTGTATTCCTGCAGGATTTCATCCACGGTGAGCGGTCTTCCCGCATCACGGATGATGTCTTCCATGATGCCGGGACGATTCTTTTCCTCATTGGGTGGAAGCAAGAGAAAATCCCCGTCCCTTTCCCACCTGTATCGAAGAAAGGCAAGCGCTGCGCAGCAGTCTTTTAGCCCGGACGGACCTTCCGGAAGAGGTTCCCTGTGAGGTTCCACTCTCTTTTGCGCCCTCAAGGCTTCAAGTCCCATCAGATAGCCGTTGAAATCAAACGTCCCGGAAAGGGACATGGGAACGGCTGCGACAAAGGCATCATCTGTACCTCCCTTGAGCTTCAGGACAAAGCTGTCCTCGACCCTGCCCACTGCCGTGAGGCTTGAGAAGGCGCCCCCAAGAATGAAGCGTATGAAATTGGCATTGAAAGTTGTTCCCTCAGCCTTACTTACAGTATCGGCCAGATCAAGACTCAAGGGGTCGTAATGACACGGGGAATCAAGGGCGAGGCCTTGCAGGAAAAGAGTCAATTCCCTGAACAGGGCGACACGGACCTGGCGTGTGCGCTCAGCCGTGATGCCCAGATGTTCGGCAATGTCGGAGAGCACCTCTCCCCGGGAATCCTGCCAGAAATCAAAAGCATGGCAGCAAATGTAATTGTCCCTTTCCTCCCTTGCATCAATCCATGCACCGACGAGTGCCAAGACGGGGAAATAGCCCAGGGACTGTTCCAGCTGAAAAAGGACTTCCAGACTTTCGGGAGGGATTCCGTACTTGGCGAGGCTCGCTTTCCTCTTGCAAATATCCCAATCCTCCAGTCCGGGGACGGCTCCGTATTTTTCCACCAAGGCAAGGACATCCGAAGAAAAGGCCGCAAGCTCCGAGAGGGTTTTCTCTCCCAGTCGGTCATGACAGACTATCCAGGAAAAAAGAGGATCAATAAGGGTACGCAGTAGCGTCGGGACCCTTTCCTCACACTGGGCATAAAGCGCCCCAAAGGCATCCTGTCCCCTTTTGGAGAGGTGGGAGGCCATTCCCAGAATCTGCGGCTCCAGGTCCTGGATATGCCGGATGGGGCAATCAGCCCATAAAGAAGGGGAATAATCCATGCTCAAATCACTAATGCCCGACAAAGCAGTCCTTTAGCTCCGGGGCAAGACAAATGTAATCAAACCGACTGATTCCTGCAATAGCGGCAAGCACGGGTCAATGAAAAAGAGATTCCCGGCCGAGACCGGGAATCATGATACTGATGGAGATTCGAGGATGCTTTATTGCATATTCACCTCCGGAAAGCCACTTTATGTACAACTTACATCAGTCCTTGAACGCATCAAGGGCTACGGTTGGCGTTCCACTGCTGAAACAGCCCTTTCCGTATCCTTCGTTGTAACCGGCAGGAGCCTCCGGCTCCCAGTAAAAAACACCTTCCAGCTTACCCGTTTCCAGTCCTTTGGCAATAAGGGACGAGATGCAATCCCTGCATTCCTCGGGCTGGTCGTAGTCCATGCCGATTTCACAGATGACAACACTCTTCCCGTATTTGGTGGACAGGGAAGTTATGTTGCTGACGCATTCCCTGACATAATCCTTTGATTTACCGGTCTCGGGATACAGGGACATACCGATCAAGTCGTATTTGCCTCCCTTGTTTTTCATGTAATCAAACACTTTGGTGTAAAGGCCAAGATTGTTGCCGCTATCGATGTGCACGATTACTTTCGCATCGGGGAAGACATCCTTTACGGTGTCGTACCCGGCATTTGTGAGCTGGGCATAATTGTCCCCATTGTCAATGCTGCCCAGTGGCCAAAGCATTCCGGTACGGGTTTCATTCCCGATCTGGACCCATTCCGGAGTCACTCCGAAACTCTTCAATTTGGAGAGGACGTCTTTGACATGGGAACTGAGAGCCGTTTTCATCTGAGGAAGGTCGTAATCCACCCACGCTGCAGGAGTCTGCTGGTGAGCGGGATCCGCCCATGTGTCGCTGAAATGGAAGTCTATCATCAGACGAAGGCCCAGTGAAGCAGCACGACGGGCCTTGACCAGGACATCATCGGCATTGTTCCAACCCTCGGCAGGATTGACCCAGACACGCAGGCGAATGGCGTTCACGTTGCACTCTTCCTTCAGCAGCTTCATGCATTCAGTGACCGTACCGTTCTTATCCGTGAACTGAAGTCCCTCGCTTTCCATTTGAGTGAGCCAGCTTACATCCGCTCCCTTGGCGAAAGTCCCGCTCTCCCCAGGGACGATTTCCTGCTGACGTGGCTCGGTAACAGGGCTTTCCTGTGTACAGGAGACCTGCACACAGAAAGCCACCATAAGGCATAATAGGACACCCAACATTTTGTCATTCATAATCTCATTGTTTACTGAGTCAACGAATAGGTGCACTTGCACAGATCCACCGTGAATGTGTAGGTCTTTCCAACTTCCCATCCCAGGGGGTTGCCGTCCTGCTTTTTGCTCCAGCGAAGCGAACCGTCCAGGTAGGTACCGAACATATTGTCCCAGGAACCGTTAAGCAGGACCTGTACTCCCCAAGGGGTGTCTGAGGTCGCGGTGACACTGGCCGTATACACACCCACCTGGTCAGGAACGGCACTCATGTCGATAAGGTCCCAATTGTCGTTGAATCCAGTGCATGAAACGCTTGAAATGGGGTCGCTCATTCCATACCAGTAAGACATCCATCCGAGAGAGGCGATGGTCACATACAGTCCCTTCCCGGGACCGGGTATGTTGTTCTCATCGGTACCGTCAAGGATGAGCTTCCACTCAGTCGTACCGGGGTCCTGGTTGATATGGTCCCAACCCTGGTACTCCTTGGAGAAGTAATAGCCCCAGGAACAGTTGAAGTTTACCGCTGCGGCATAACAGAGATTGTCCTCGTCGTACAATGTCAGATACTGGTCATAGTTCCATGTGTCATCATTGCCAAGGACATAGAGGATCTTTTGCACCTCGACGGGGGTATCGCTGCCTTCCTTGACTTCACACTTCCAGTCCTGGGGGTCTGCCAGGTCAAGCGAAAGGGTGACTTCTCCCGCTACGGGAATGTTGACGGTTATGTCAGAAGGAACGGTGCCAAGTACCAGTTTGTCCCCTTCCACGGCGAATGCGACTGGAGTATCGAGGGCAGAGCTGTCGTCAGTCCCGGTCTGGGAGTTGTACTGCCTGCCGGTCCCGGATATCCGGATGACGGCACTTCCAGCACTTGTCGCACTGGATGATAGCGACCACTTATTGGTCTTCCGGTCATAAGTCATTTCCCCGGAAAGGTCCCCGCTGACGGAAAGTGACGGAATGTGGAGTGCGGTCCACTCCTGACGTATGGTGTTGACCACCGTATAGTAGCAACCGGAAGGTCCCGGAAACCAGAAATTCCAGTGCTGGTCATTGGAGCTGATGACGAAAGGCTTTCCGCCACCGTCGTCCCCGACATTGCCCCAAAGGACGCCGTTGCCCTCAAGAAGCCACCAGTTATACCATCCTGTCACACCGAGGAATCCCCGGTATATGCCATCCGAATTCGGGGAATGGAGAGTGAGCCCCGTATCGACCCTGCCCGCATCCAGCACGAATCCCACGGTCATGTCAATGCTGTAAGGCGTCACCTGGATGGTGTATACATTACTGTACATAGGTGACGTATTGTTCGAAAGGACCGAGCGCATCCGGATGAACAGGGAGGATGCCACATCGCTCGGCAGGCCAACTCGACCTACCAGTGAGTTAAGGTCCGCAGCCGTGAACTGCATGGAAACGGTCCCGGATTCAGTGAGCATCTCGAGCGGGGCCGCAAAATCCGAAGACGCACTGAACTGCAGTGTGTTGACTGTGGTCCCAATGGGCAACTGGACACGTTCATCACTGGAAGTGAGACGGCTATTGTCGGTCCAGTTTAGGGTAAGGGCAAGACCGTCAGGGGTGTTTTTGTCAATGACCACATCACCGGACCCGCTCAACTCCACAATTTGGGGGCCGCTTGTCGTTATGATGTCGCCATCCTTGAGGCATGCACACAGGCTGCATGCCGCCAACAGTGTCGAGAATATGTATTGAACTGTTTTCATCATTATCAATAATTTTCGTTCTTCAGGTTGGGGTTGGCCGAGAGTTCCGCAGTGGGAATGGGATAGACGTTGTACTTGCTTTCAGTTGCACGTCCATCCACCACACCGCCTTTCCACTGCCATTTGTAGTTGCCGCCCGTGAACAGTCCGTAACGGATAAGGTCAGTTCGGCGGGTGGATTCCCAGTACAGCTCGCGGGCACGCTCGTCTAGGATGAACTCAAGTGTCAGCTGGGCCTCATTGATATTGCCGTCGGTACTGCCGAAAGCTCTTTGCCTGAGGTTGTTGACAAGCGTGAGGGCCTCGGCCTTCGATGAGCCCTCACCGCCTCTGAGCACACTTTCAGATAGCATCAGATACACATCGGCCAGACGGAAAACGGGATAATCGATGTCCGCTCCGACAGCACCTGTGTTGGATGCGGGAACGCCTTCGTCGGTGAGGTTTGAGAATTTTTCACCGAAGTAGCCCTGGCTCTGGTCGTCAATGGCTTTGTCAAGCCACTGCTCCTGTCCGTCGGTATAGAACATGAAACGTTTGTCCTCAGCCTCGTTGCCGGAGAAGAGGGCGGGAAGTTCACCCCTCACCCGGAACATGCCCCAGCCTCCCGTCAGACCGTATTTGGCGGGGTCCTGGGAACTGGAGTTTCCGCATTCGCCACAGACAATGTAGGTTGTGGCACCCCATGAGACGGTATTCACCGCATCGACGACAAACGGGAAGATGATTTCGTTGGTGCGCTTGTAGTTGTCCGCATTGAACAGGGCTCCGTAGGAAGGCTCAAGGCTGAAGCCACCTCCCATGATTTTCTTGCAATAGGTGATGCAATCGGTGTAATGCCCTCCGGCCCCGTAGGTCTCGGCATTGAGGTACATTTTGGCCAGCAGGGCCCAGGCGGCTGCTTTTGATGCCCGGCCGTATTCAACATTCTCCTGAAGACCGCCCTCCGAGATTTCCTTCAGTTCCGCCTCCACGAAAGCGAATAGCTCTGCATTGCTGTACCTTTGGGGAGTATAGGCCCCCACACCCATTGTCTCGTCCACGAAGGGACCCTGTCCGAAGAGGTCAAGCACATAGTAGTAGGCCAGGGCGCGGAGGAAACGAGCCTCCGCCCGGTAGGCCTCCAGGGTGGGATTCCCGCTGACCGAGGATGCGCTGGCATGGGAAAGGAATTCGTTGCACAGGGCAATTGTATAATAGGCACGGTAATAGGTATCGGCCACCCAGGGGTCGTTGGCATCCCAGGTCATGTAGGTGAGTCCTTCTATCTTATCCCCGGAAAGCCAAGTTCCTGCGACCTCGTCCGTGGGGCATTCCTGCAAGTTGAAGTATCCGCGAAGGAAATCGTATCCGTTATTGCTGGACAGGTCGGCATTCCCTCCGCCCTGCTCCTGTCCGCAAATTACATATGAGGCATATAGTTTTGCCAGGGCCATCCTGTATCCCTGCTCCGAACCGTACACCGTGTCTGCCGTAGTCTGGCTATCGGTCATGGGCTTCTGGTCGAGGTCCTTCACGCACGCTGCCAAGCAGGCGACCATCATTGTTGCAATTAATATCTTTTTCATGTCTCCTGTCTTTAGAAATCGAATCCGAGGGTTAAAGAGTAGATTCTGGGACGGGGATATACCGTCATATCGATACCGCCCTGGTTCTCCGGATCCACTCCGGAATAAGCGGTAATGGTGAAAACATTCTGCACCATAAGGGATGCGTTCAGCGCAAAAAGGTTCCCGATCTTTCCGAAGTTGTAGGAAAGTTGCAGGTTGTCCATCTTCAGGAAAGATGCGTTTTCCACATAGTGGTCGCTCTCATGTTGACGTTTCCTGAAATGGGTCGTGAGGTAACTGCTGTGCAGACGGTTGAGCTGGTAGTCATTGTAGGACATAGTCTCCCAGGCACCGGTATTCATGGCCATGCCGTTATACAGGTAGTTGCCGATGTTCGCCCTCAGTGCGGTGCTCAGGGTGAGCTTTTCCCATCGCAGTGACGTAGAGAATCCCAGTATCCAGTCCGGCGAAGGCGAATGATAGTGATAGAGGTCCCTGGAATCCACTTTCCCGTCACCGCTGAGGTCCGCATACAGACCTTCGATGGGCATTCCGCTCTCATCGTAGATCTGTTTGTAGACATAGTAACTGTAAGGTTCATATCCTTCGGAAAGGACCTGGACGTAGTGAGACTCGATGGCACCCGCAGGAGTGTTGGGGGACTGTGAGAGGTCATTCAGGCGCAGGTTCGTAATCCGGGTGCTCTGATAAGTGGCATTGGCGCTTACATCCCACTGCCAGACCTTGTCCTGGATGGGAGTCGCACTAATGGACAGTTCAAATCCACGGCTGCTGATGTTACCGACGTTGCTGAGCATCTGCTTATTGAAATTGGTGCCGGCGGCAACGGGAACAGTGGCCAGTAGGTCTTCGGTCTTACGGTCATAATAGTCCAGGTAAAGGGCGACCCTGTCTTCCAGGAAACCAAGGTCGAGACCGAAATTCCAGGCCTTCGTCGTCTCCCAGGTGAGGGAGCTGTTATAGGCGGAGGGACGATAGGTGTGTACGGGTGTCCCACCGAACATATAATGGGCTCCGCTCTGGCTCTCGGTATACAGTGGAAGATAGCTGTAGTTGGCAATGCCGTCCTGCTGGCCGGTTATGCCGTAGCTGGCCCTCAGTTTCAGGTTGCTGAAGACGGGCTTCAGGGAGCTGAAGAATTCCTCCCCGGACACCTTCCATGCCAATGCCACGGAAGGGAAAGTCCCCCAGCGGTTATCTTTGCTGAAACGGGAGGACCCGTCCCGGCGGAAGCTTGCGGAGAGGTAATACCTGGAGTCGTAGTTGTAATTGATTCGTCCGTAGTAAGAGAGGAGGACGTGACGCTGGTCGTCTGCGGCAGCGGCTGCCTGCTGCTCGGCGGGAGTCATGTCGTTCAGTTCTATGTACGGGGCGTTGGTGTATTTCCAGAACTGGTAATCGTAACCGGCAGTCACCTCAAGATTGCTCTTTATGGAGTCAAAGTACTTGTTGTAGGTGAGGTATGCCGTCAGGAGACGGTTGTTATTCTTCTGCGGGCCATAGGTATAGTTCCGGCCGCCGGTGTTGTAATACTGGTAAGCCTCGTGAGGGACATAAATCTTGCCCTCTCCCTGGGAATAATCATAGCCAAGGGTGATGTGCGCATGGAGTTCCGGAAGGAAATGCATGCTGTAGTCGGCATCGAAACTGCCGATCACGCGGTACACCGCAGAGGTGGAGTTGTAGTTGTAGAGCAAGCCTACGGGGTTGCCGGTGGCCCCCGTTATGGGAACACCATTGGCATCCGCAGCCTCATAATAACCGAGGAAGGAGTCATTCCCCGAGTAAATGGGAGAACAGGGATTGTGCGTGGCTCCTCCCCAGATGGCATTGGTATTTGCGAAACGGGTGTCGCTGTATGTCCCCTTGAGGTTGGCGTTCAGTTTGAGGTGACCATCCAGGAGGGAAGGCGTCAGGGAGAGGCTTCCCGTGTAGCGTTTCATGTTGTCCGTCCTCAGAATGCCGTCCTGGTTGCTGTAGCCCAGGGAGATGCGGTAAGGGACAAGGGCAAGAAGGCCGGATATGCCCAGATTGTTGTCCGTCCCGAGTGCGGTCTTGAAGATTTCCTTGTTCCAGTCCGTATTGACGTCATCGTTCAGAAGCGATTTCTGGCGATCGGTCCCCAGCGTATTTACCAGGTCATACATCTGGTCGCGGGTAATCATGTCGGCAGTTTTGGTGGGGCTCTGAAGGGAATTGGTGGAGGAAAAGGTTACTTTGGGCCTTTTTGAATCGGTCCCCTTCTTGGTAGTGATGATGATGACGCCATTGGAAGCACGGGAGCCATAGATGGCTGTTGAGGAAGCATCCTTCAGGATGGTCATGCTTTCGATGTCACTGGGATTTATCAGACCCAGGAAATTGCCGCTTCCGCTGACGGATCCTCCCACTTCCATAGGTACGCCGTCAAGGACGATCAGTGGATCGTTGGAAGCGTTAAGCGAGGCGCCGCCCCTGATTCTGATGGTGCTGCCGGCAGATGGGGAACCACCTCCGTTGATGATTTGTACGCCACTGACCTTACCGTTGATGAGCTGCTCGGGGGAGTTGACCACGCCCTGGTTGAACTCATCGCTCCTTACGTTGGAGACCGAACCAGTCAGGTCACTTTTTCTCTGCACGCCGTAACCGATGACAACGGTTTCCTGCAGCATCTGACGGTCCGGTTCCATGCGGACGATGATTTTTCCCGACGCGGGAATCTGAACTGTTTGGGTGGTGTAACCTACGAAAGAGACTTCCACGGTTTTGGCTGAGGGGCTTACCTGTAGGGAAAAGTTCCCGTCCATGTCCGTGATAACGCCATTTGCCGAAAGGGCCTCGGTGACGGCAGCCCCGAACAAGGCTTCACCGTTTTCATCCAGGACTGTTCCCGTCAGGGTTCCGGCGTTCTGGGCGACAAGTGACACAGATGGCAAAGCCAGTGCTCCGGCCAAGAGGAAAAGCTTGAGCAAACATGCTCTTGCTCCAGATTTGAAATTCATACTTATTATGGGTTTAGAGATGTCCGGTTATCAGTAGGCACAAAAGTAGGCAACCCCCTTCTAAAGGGGCTGAACTAATTGGACAATCTCTAGAACAAAAAAGACAAAATGCCGATACGGGACGACAGAAGGACGCTCTTACACCCGCTCGGGATACTCCCTGGGCGTGCATCCGTACTCAGAGAGGAAGCATCTGGAAAAATAGGAAGGACTGTTGAAACCGGTCATGTACATCACTTCGGTGACGGTAAACTTTTTCTGTTCCAGAAGTGATGCAGCCCTCCCAAGCCGGAAACTCCTCAGGTAATCAACCGGGGTCTTCCCCGTCAGTTGCTTGAGTTTCCGGTAAACGTACTTGCTCCCATATCCCATTTTTTCACAAAGGGACTGGACATTGAAATCCCCGTCACTGAGGTGTTCTTCCATAATGGCATTGACCTCTTTCAAAAAGCGCTCGTCGGAAGATGACATCCCGGGAAGGGATGAATCTTCCTTCACTTTATCATCCTGCCCGAATGTCGCTATGTTCCGTATCACCGAGGATAGGTTTTCCGCCTCCTTCTGGACATTCTTCATCTGGGCCGCCGTCTCCGCATCGGTGGTTTCGGAAAGCATCTGGCTAACCGGGGAAAGCATGTTGCCGAGAGGTCCCTGGAGGTCCTTGGAAAGAGTGGTCAGGAATTCTTTTTTGAGCTCAATCTGTTCCAGTATCTGTTCCTTTTCCCTTCTCTCGAAGTGCAGGCGATTCCTGGTACGGAAGAAATCAATGCACCAAAGGACCAGGCCAAGGAGAAGGATTGCATAGGATACATATGCCCATCCCGTCAGATACCAGGGATGGCGGATGACGAATGGGACGCTGAGCATCGTCCCCTCATCGTCGGTGAAACCCCGACGTGTGACGTCAAGGATGTACCGCCCGAAAGGAAGGTTGTTGAATGTTACGGTATTGGACCCTTTAGGTAATTCGTACCAGTCCGAATCGACTCCTCTGAGACGATAAAGAAAGCGGATATTCCGCGTTTCTATGTAGGAAAGGTCCGAGACCATGAAATCCAGGTGACGTTCTTCTGGAGAGAATACCATATGGCCGCTCATATGCCCCACGGGGCGGTTGTTGGCGGATACGCCACTGAGGACAATGCGCTTGGATTCCCTTTGTCCGAGAATCCTTTCGGGAGGGGCACAGTACACACCGTCATTGGTCCCGACATACACTGTAGGGCCAATGCCGTCATAATATGCGATGTCGGCGGCGGAACCAAGCTCTAAGACGCACCGCACATCATCCTCCTCGACAAGCCATACCTCGGAATCAACGCCGAACCATATCCCGCCATCGACTTCAATGATCCAGTTGACGACGCCCCCGGACCTCTTGTTCAATCTGAACTCCCGGACCCCTGTCCCCTCCCGGCAGAGGACCCTTCCGCCCAGTCCAAGCCAAAGACGTGAGGAGGAATCGACGAAAATGCAGCTAGGCTGCTCACCGCTGAGTTTTTCCGTTACGACGGGGTCTTCCTCCACGGCTAAAGTGAGTGGATTAATCCGCCGTATCCCCTCATTGTAATAGGCGACCCAGATGGTTTGGGGACCGTCAAAGGCAATCTGGAACGGGGAGAGGCCCTCCCCATCCGACAAGACCACGGAACTGTCGGCTTTGCACTCCCCGGAACTTTCCAGCAGCTTTTCCCTGCCAACTACCATCAGTCCTCCCATATAACTGGCCACCCACATCCGACCCCATGCATCTTCGCAGATGTCATATGCCCAGTTGGCATTGCGGCCCGTGAGAGGATCAACCAGATTGACATGCTTCCAGCCATGTCCGTCGTTGAAATGGACACCGCCGTCCGTACATATCCAGAGCACCCCCTGCGGGTCCTCATAGATCCGGCGGATTCGGTTATGCTCTATCCTGGAAGACGGATTATCCATACTGTACCACACGGACCCCTTCAGGTCGGGCGATGTGCATATCAGGCCTTCCGAGCCGCCCAACCATAAGCGGCCACTCCTGTCGCAAAGAAGGCGGCTGAAGTGATTTCCCCTGCTTAGGCCGGTAATGTCCGATACGGACGTGAAAGGGATACCCGTCCCGTTGTCAAGTATGGATACGCCTTCGTCCGTTCCGAACCAGGTCAAGCCATCCTTGTCGGGCAGTATGCACCACACGACATCGTTGGCCAGGGATGTGTCGCCATCTCTGGCATCGTGTTGGATGTGAGTGATGTTCTCATTTTCATCGAGAATGTACAGTCCGTTGTCCGTTCCGATGAGAAGACTGCCCTGGGCGTCGATCGCAAGGCTCTTTACGAAGTTTCCCTCAAGTTCCCCGACATCGGAGAATACATTGGTTTTCGTGCCATAACGATAGAGTCGGCCATTTGTCCCCACCCAGATGCATTCCCGGCTTTCATCCTCCAACAGGACATTGACGAAGACGTTGTCCCTACGGGGAAGGTGCGGCAGGGAAATATTGCGGAAGTGACCATGCTGCCTTTCGTAATAATACAGTCCATTGTAGGTCCCGATGTAGACGTTCCCATCGGAGGCCTTTATCAAAGAGTAGATTACCTCGTTACCCAAACTTCCCCCTTCCACTTTCCGCCATTCACCCTTACCAAGGTCGTAGGTATACAGTCCCGTGGAACTGCCCACCCATAACTTATCCCCGTCCCATACAATGGAACGGATTTCGCGGGGAGACCCCTCCAGCCAACTGCGGAAATCAGCTTCTTTGTAGTCGTAGGCCCATAGTCCATGTTCTTCACCCACATACAATGCGTCCCCCGGAATGTCTTTCATACAGTAGACATGCCCACCGGCCACATTGTGGCTGCGCCAGCTCATGGAGTAGCCATCGTAAGAGAACACTCCGCAGTTCGTCCCCAACCATACAATGCCTGAAGAATCACGTTCGATGCTCCCAACCATGGAGACATTCATCTCCCTTGGCATGGGGACATTGTGAAAGAGCGGTGATTCCGAGGATAGTCCACGAAATGGCAAAAGCAGGAAAAGGATTATGATACAGGGATATCTCATTGTTTCTTTTTAGCCTCTGTGAAAGCTCCGGGGGTCCTGGAACCACCTACGAAGTCCTTTCTTTCAAATAAAGCGCTCCTGTGCCCAGATCGATGATAATGGAATACTGGCTCAATAATTCATTCCCGACCACGGCGACAAACGCCTCACTGGCCATCGTTCCTGTCTTATCGGTACTGTAGCGGGCCTTTGTAAAGGATGAGGGGACTGTGCCGAGTGTCACATTTTCGACATCAAACCCGTAGCCGGCCGACTCCCCCGAGGCCCCTCCATGTTCATAATGGAAAGGCTTCCTGTCACTTAGTTTGTCAAGCTGGAATAGTTGGGCAGCCTTGCTTGTGAAGACAAGACCCTGACCGGATCCTGTATCCAGAAGTGCCTTGCCGGATATCACTTTTCCCGGTGCCACGCCAGCCTCAATGGGAACGAGGATTTGCCCTGGATGGGCAGGATCGGTTTCAATGGGGACACGGGTAAAGCCCTCGGTGAGGGCAGCATCAAGCTTTTCGTACACCGTAAGTTTACAGTTGTCATGGTCAATGGATATGACTTTCCCCTTCCATTCCCCCAGGCCGAAAAGGCCATCGGCGTGCTCCCCGAGGATGGAGCGCAAGTCCATGACAGGGACCATCGCGGGAGAATACCGCCCCCCTCCCATCTCAATGTCGACCCCGAAGAAAATGATTGTGCTTTGCCTAGGTTCATTTCCCGCCCCCCGTAGCATGACACGCCCCCTCTGCGGGAAATCCAGTTTACTTTCACAGAGCCAGGTACTGTCCAGGTACACATCGGAAGAACCAGTATCGAAAGCGAGACGGGCGCTCACGCCATTTACCTTCGCACTCAGGAATATGTGACTGGAGATGTACTTGAAGTCATATTCCTGGGCATGCAGGGCCGCACCCAGGAACAAAACGCAGATAAAGGAAACGATTCGGTTCATGCTCTGTAAGTTCAAAAACAAAGGCTTGCAAGGAACAAATATCGGAGTTTTCCACGAATGAACAAAGCCATCCAATGGTCAAGTGGAAAGGGGAAGACCGGGTGAAGTGAGTCTTTGCTGCCACTATGTCCTTGATTTGGAGAGGCCCTTAGCGGGCATACCCGAACAAGGGGGAGTATTTCTTTCAGGGTACGGCAGTCCATCCGGATATGTATCATGAAAAGGCCCTGCGCCATTGCTAACGCAGGGTCTTCCCTTTTTTGTCCTACTTGCGCTCAAGTGGCCTTATTTCACGCTCCATCCGGTAATATCCGCAATCCAGTCGACAAAACCATTGGGATCCTTGTCGACACAGTGCATGGCCTCCCAGTAGAACTTGGAATCCACGTCCAGGCCGTGGCCCAGAAGCGCCGTGGAGAAGTTCACCACAGCCGCCCGGGAAATACCGCTTTCCGTGGTCCCATGACGAATCCACCAGTGGGGGGCTGCACCTGGATTCAGGGTGCCAACCACATAGTAGAGCGGATTCATCATATCAATAATACGCTGGAAATCAGCATCTATACTCCCCTCTTGGGTGTAATTGGCACTGAAAGGGGTCATATGACGGGCATCGTGAGAAGAATCCCCGAAGAGCCCGTTCTCGGCCTCGGAAAGGTCGAACTTGTCAAAGGCGGGAAGAGTCTTGAAGCGCCCCGAGTAGTTGGCATTGTAATCCTTCATGGTCATGTGCGTTGCCGCTCCGTCCCACCCGAGCCAGGCCTTGTCTTTCAGATATTCGGTGCGCTCCTCCCTCGAAAGCCCCTCCAGATAGAGCGTAGCAGCGGGATTCAGCCAATACTTGGCGATGTACTCTCCGAGGTTGTCTGCCCTGAGAGGTCCGAAGCCGTCTATCCCCTCGAGGGAAAGGGACTTTTCATATTCCGTGAAAAGGTCTTTCAGCTCGGCCGATAGAGCCTGGTCGACCAGTTCCCCGGTCCTGGAAAGAGGCACCTGCCCGAATTCCCATTCATACGCCATGTCGCCGTGCTGGATGTCCATGATGGGAGAGAAGAC
This sequence comes from uncultured Bacteroidales bacterium, assembly GCA_905235445.1. Taxonomy (GTDB): domain Bacteria; phylum Bacteroidota; class Bacteroidia; order Bacteroidales; family UBA932; genus Cryptobacteroides. The sequence continues at coordinate 48,694 of CAJOLJ010000004.1, read as the reverse complement.
CCCTGCGGCGAAAAAGTCGTCACGCTCTTTTGCCGCTCCGATCTGCTCAAGGTACCCCTCGAACAGCGGACTGTTGCCGGAGGCTGCAAGGGCGGCTGAAATAGCCCCTCCTGCACTGCAGCCCATGGAGACGATCTGTTCCGTATCGCCGGGTACCGAACCCCTGTTGTGACGGAGATACCGCACCGCGGCTTTCAGGTCCACAAGCACCGCAGGCGCCTTTCCGATGTAGGTACCCTCCTCAGTCTGGTTAACCCTCCCCCGGCAACCGGGGACGACGACCACCATGCCCCTGGCCAGGGCCAAGGATTCCCGCTGGTTCCCTCCGCGTCCACCGATATCCTCCGTCCTGCTGTCATCTACCGGCATGTATCCTCCCACCCGGTTGGAGAAGAGAATCGGTGAGGAGGAGGCGTCAACGGCCCTGCCGTCTATGAAGATGGGTTCAAAGATGCAAAGGGACTGATAGTCCTTATCCAGGGGACGCTCCACATACGGAATATGGAGATAAGCCTTGTAGACCACATCGACGCCGCTTCCGTCGGGCAGCTGGACCCTTTGTCGAAGCGTGATGAAATTGTCAGGGTCAAAGTCCAACGAATAAGTCGCGCTCTCAAGGCGGGTCTTCCTCACCTCCTGGCGTACACCGTGACGGGCTCTCTGCACATTCTCCTGGGCGAAAGAGACCACTGCCGTGAGGAGTGAGAGCGCAAAAATTAGAAGAGTGCGGTTTGTTTTCATTGCATTAGATTCCTGAAATCATCCCATCTGTAGTAGGGGCCGGTGACGGGAGTGAGGCCCGGGAGGAGGACTTCCTCCTCGTTGCGGAGGACTTTGAAGAGAGCCTCCCCGGACTGATTGCGGTAGACAATGAACTGGAGGTTTGCCGCCATGGGGACGATATCGAAGGAAAACCAGTGCTGGGACGCTTCCGAGAGGGGGTAACCGAGACCGTCCCTGGTGACTATGCCCAGCAGGTTGCAAAGCGCCATATAGCCCATGTCGTGGCCGAAGCGAAGGTCTGCCGCCACACCCGCTCCGTCCAGTGCAGCATCGGCCTTGTCGATGATGTCACGAAGCAGCGGGAGGGCTTTCTGCCCATAGGAGCCGTCGCTCTCCACCGAATTGCCCCAACGCTTGTACAGGGACTCGTTCTCCTGCTCCCAGAGGCTGTACAACTCATCCATGGTGAAATAGTTCCCGAAGATGTCAAGTCCCAGGAAGTCCAGGTTCTGGCACATGCCGCCGGCTTTGTATACACCCCTTACAAGGGCATCCACCTCAGAAGCGGAGGCCCCGGGGCTCACAAACACTTTGGCCAGGAAGGCGGAATAATCCCCCCTGAGGGGCTCCCTTCTTCCAGGGCCGCGGCCTCCTCCTTTCTGGGAGGAGTTCCCGCCGGAAGGGCGTTTTCCCGGATCCGGGGTCCCGCTGCCGCCGGGACGGACGATGGGCGTATAACGCTCACCTGTAGTCATCTCGACCTCGAGCCCCGGCACTGCTCCTTTCAGGGCCGCCATGAAATTCCCCATGCTCACGACACAGCGCTGGACTGTACTGGCAACGGCGCTGACCTTCTTCCCGTCCGTGAAGACTGACGGGAAACGACCGGCCATCCTTTCAGCCAGCATCTGATGCTCGCGTCCACCCCTGTAAGTAAGTTCGCCGCCCATGCCATCATGTTCCCGGGCCACTGCCCGAACGGCGGACATCAGGCTTCTTCCCTCCGGTGTGAGCTGACCCAAAGAATCGGCCCTGGAAAGCACCGAGAGGGCTTCCTCGAAGGTGGTAGAGGAAATATCGTGCCTGGACCCGTGCCTCCCGTAATGGGAAATATAACATGGTGCAAATCCCTGCGGAGCCTCAGTGTCCACGATGGGGGTGAACTCGTAAGTATGCATATTGCACGCTGCACGGTCCGGGTTCTCGACTATCAGCGCCCAGGCATTGCCCTTGGTTTGGGCAAAAGAAAGATTGACTAGGACAAAAAGCCCTGTCAAAAGGAGAAGACGTTTCATTTTTTAAGCATTTTATCACTGAATTTCATTGAGATGGCCACCGTGAGTGTATTCACGTCTTTTACGCTCGGATCGGCGTTGAAAGTGTGACCATATTGGATGCGATAACGGAAGACGGGGCCAAGGGTATGGGTCAGGCAGATTTCAGTCTTGGAGATGCGGGAAGAGGAGATGTCCAGGTCTTTCAGGAAAGAGTCACCTCTTACCGAAAGGGCCATATTCGGACGGAACCACCAACCGGCGAGAAGGAAAGCCCCCACGCTTTGCATCCCGTCCGTATCCCCCCAGACGCATTCGCTCTTGAGGATGAGAGTCCCGTTACTGAACCACACTCCCGCAGAAGCGCGGTTGCGACTTCCAAGGTGAGAGGCTCCGTCGGTCCCCGTCACTGTGTATTTCCCGAGCATGCCGCCAAGTGAAAGGGTAAGTGTCGAGGTTGGCCTCGCGAGGAGCAGGCCTGTTAGGTTCTTCGCCTCGTTATCATCCTTTATACTGAAACCGTTCCCGTTGAAAAGACCCAAATTATAGGACAGAAGGTAACGGTCCCCTTTCTTGAAGAGGTCACCGCTGGCCGTTATTCCCCAGTCCCGGGCCCTGGTATTCAAGCCGCAGAGGTCCTTGGTATAACCTCCCAGATAGGAGGTTCCAAGAGAGTAGCCGCATACCTCGAGCGTACGTGGGGAAGTACTCAATTCATTGAGGTACATATGCTTCTGCTCCCCTACTTTCAGTTGTATCCACGGGGCGAAACGCCAGGCGGCATTCAGTCCCATGAACTGCTTCATGACTACATCGAAGGAAATCTGGCCTGAGAACCCGTTCCCCCGATTCCTCCAGTCAGCATCCATCGAGGAAAGCGTGAAATTGGTGATCTTCTCCCCGCTGTAGGAGAAATTCGTGGTCGTTGAGGTGGACAGTTCCGGTATCCACCCCTGGGCATGGACTCCCAGGCAGAGCAAGGCTCCCGCCATTGCGGCTAACAGGTGTTTGGTCATTGTGAATGAGTTTGGAACTGCCGGGTCCGGTCAGGGGCCCGACAGTTTATAAGTGTATTAATCCCATCCGGGATTCTGGGTCATATTCCCGCCATGCTCCACGCCATTCACGTCCATTTCAGCCTTGGGAATGGGCAAGAGCTCGTTTTTGCCCTTCTTGAAGCCGGCGTTGGGATTGGCCTGGGTTGCATCCTCGATGACGGAATAGGAGTAGCCGCTGCCTTCTTTGGAGACCTTCAGCTTGTAAGCCACCTTCCCCTGGTCCTTCATGAGGTCGTAGGCGATTCCCCAGCGGATGATGTCCATGTAGCGGACACCCTCGAAACAGAGTTCCAGCTGCTTTTCGGTCTGGATATCGGCAAGAGTCACCCCGCTCTTGTCCGCAAGGCGGGCACGACGGCGGACTTTGTTCACATACTCGTCCACATTCACACCGTCAGACATCACATGTGCCTCGGCTGCGAGGAGCAGCACCTCGGCGTAGCGGATGACCGGCATGTTTATGTAGCTGATATGATTGGATCCTCGACCGGATGCGACGACCATCAGGTCTTCCTTCAGGCCACGGCATTTCCAGTTGAAATACAGGTCGTGGTCGGTCATGTCGGAACTTGCGCTCACACCCACCTCGGCAAGCTGCCAGACGGTCCTGATGGAAGAATTGAGACGGTACCCGTCCACGCCTTCCTCTTTCACGAAAGCCTGGTAGATGCCCCTGCGGGGTGCCAGGTAACCCTCACCCGTGCAGAAGATGTTGTTGGCCTCTGCATCCTGCTTCACCAGACGGGAGGACCACTGGAAATATCCCCACCATTTGGTGACATTGCTCAGGTTGTTGGTCTCGTAATTGGCATAATCATTCGGGATGCGGATGTCGAGCACCTTCTCGCAGCAGTCATTGGCCTCGGCATGGAGGAGCTTGTCGTATTCACCGGGCTCGTCCACGCCCCACAGGCCGTAGCGGCCGCTCCCTATGACTTCGTCCAGAACTTTGGCGCTCTCGGCGTATTTCTTCTGCCAGAGATAGGCCTTGCCGAGCATGACCTTGGCGGCATCGCCGGTCACACGGTACTTGCTCTTGTCGGACATGGAACTCTTGTTGGGAAGGACCTGGCTGGCATCTTTGAGGTACTCCTCGACTTTGGCCCACACCGCACCGCTCTCACTGCGTGAGACATGGTACTCCTCCGGCTCCAGCAGATGGTCAACCAGCGGGACAGTCTCCCCGTACAGGGCGGCCAGGTGGAAGTAAGTATAGGCCCAGAAGAACTTGGCCTCTGCGATGCACTGCTTCTTCACGTCAGTATCCGGGGATACCTTTTCGATGACCAGGTTGCAGTAGTAAATCATCTCATATGCAGCCTTGTAGTATTTTCCGACACCCTCATTGGCGGTATTGTATGTAAAGCTGTTGCGCTCTTTCCATTCGGGCATGAAATTGGCCATGGCACCGGCCTTGGTCACTTCGTCGCTCAGGGTCGTCAGGACTGACATGCGGGTTTCGTAGCTGGTACGCCAGTGGTTGTAGATCGTAGCCACGGCTGCGAGGGCATCCTCGTCCGTCTGATAGAAGTCCTCCTGTGTGAAGGCTCCATTCTGGGGAATGTCCAACTTTTGGGAGCATCCTGCCACCATGAGGACAGAGATGGCAATTCCTAAAAAGGTCTTATGGATATTCATGATAGTTCAAGGATTAAAATTCAACGTTCACACCGAAGACAATCTTCTTGGAGGCAGGGTAGGCACCATGGTCGATACCCACTCCTTCCACAGCGCTGGAGGCTGCATCGGGGCTGTATCCAGGATACTTGGTAAAGATGAAGAAGTCATCCAGCGAAGCGTAAATGCGGGCCTTGGAGAGGGATATCTTTCCGAGCAGGCTCTTGGGAAGGGTATAACCCAGCTGGATCTGCTTGATCTTGAAATAGCTTCCGTCGAAGACCATGGCGGAACTGCGGTTGTAGTACGAAGGCGTGCTGTTGTTTGGACGGGGACGAGTGGCAGTCGTACTGCCGGGAGTCCATCTTCCGTCATAGAATACGCTCTTCACCTTGTTGCTGTTGGTATTGGCCTCGTCCATGAGGAAGTAGATATCGTTCCCCTGGGAGCCGGTTCCGAAGATACGCACGTCAAAGCCTTTGTAGTCGGCCGACAGGGTGATACCGTAGGTGAAATCGGGAATTGCATCGCCGATGCAGGTGACATCCTCGTCTCCCACGGTGCCGTTGCCGCTCACATCCTCAAAGATGGGATCGCCGCTCTCCTGGTCTACTCCCAGGAAATGATGTCCGCGGAAATAGTAGATGGGATAGCCTTCCTGCAGGGCGGTGAGGGCGGTATCATTCTTGGTGGCACCCGGGATGAAGTCCAGGGACGGGTCAACGTAGGTGACCACATTCTTCAGGGTTGCAAGATTGCCGTTTATGCTGTAATGGAAGTCTCCGATGACATCCTTCCAGCCCAGTTCGAATTCCCAGCCACGGTTGAGCACGTTGCCGCCATTGATAGGGGACATCGAGCCGCCGATGGAAATGGAGGGAGCCGCACCGTCCACCAGGAGGTCCTTGGTGACCTTGTTGAACCAGTCGATACCGATGGTGAGACGGTCGTTGAGCATACGGGCGTCAAGACCGAGGTCAACCTGCTCGGAAGTCTCCCACGTCAGGCCGTAGTTGCCCAGTGCGTTGGGGTATTTGCCGAGGGTGGTGGAATCACCCAGCAAGGGGTAGCTGACCCCTGTGACGATGCTGCCGTCGTATTTATACGAGCCCAGGGACGCAAGGCTACCGTTCTGTCCCCAGGACGCACGGACTTTCAGATGGTTTACGTTTTGCCTGAGGGACTCGAAGAAATCCTCGTTGCTGATCACCCAGCCTGCGGAGACGGAAGGGAAGAAACCCCAACGGTGCTCCAGGGGCAGGTATGCCGTATCGGCCGCATCGGCACGGAGAGTGGCCTGGACCATGTACTTGTTCCTGTATTCATATCCCAGACGGCCGAACCAGCTCATCTTCGCAGTCCTTACGGCCTCGCCCTCCACTTTCTTGGAGGAAGAGTCGGTTGCGTAATCAAGGTGATAGAAGCGTTCGCCCATGCCTATGAGTGCATTTTCTCCCACGGCTGTCAGCCCTCCGAGGGAATAATCGGTGAAGGACTCCTGGAAGGAGAAACCTGCCATGGCGTTCAGGGTATGGGCCTGGTTCCAGGTGTGAGTGTAATTCGCGAAGTTCTCCCACTGGTAATACAGGGACGTGGAGGTCTTCTGTTCGTAGTTGAGGAAGTCGCGATAGGAGGTGGAATAGCTGAAGGTAGGCAGCTCGATGGTCCTGTCATTGGAAGCCGAGAGCCTGTAGCCGAAGCGGCTGGTGAGGGTGAGTCCCTTGATGGGGGTAAGGTTGCCGTAGATGCTTCCGTTGACATTGAAACCGTTGGCACGACGCTCCGTACCGTCAATCAGCGCGAAGGGGTTGGCCACATTGCCCACCAGTTCGGAAATGCCGTAGTAGTTGCCCTCGGCATCCTCGGGAAGCACACGCCCGGCATCGAGCAGGCCCTGCATGTAAGGGGTCACCTGGCCAGGGGCATAGGAGATGGGAGTCAGCGGGTCGTAGGCAATTGCCGAAATGAGCAGGTTGCTGACGCCGCGATTGGTCTGGACATTGTTCCTCTGGGTACGGGAGATATTGTTGGTCGTACCCACGGTGAGCCAGGAGGTGATCTTGTATTCACCGTTGATGGTGGCGGTCAGGCGGGAATAAGTGTCATTGTTCCCCACGACGATACCGTTGTTGTCAAGATAGCCCAGCGAGAGATAGTAGTTCCCGTTATCGTTGCCGCCCCTGAAATTGAGGGCGTGCTTCTGCATGGTGCTGTTCTCGAAGATGGCTCCGACCCAGTCGGTCGAGGTCTTGCCGTCCCAGTAGGAGTCAATCTTTTCCTGGGAGAGGAAACCTGCCGTGGTCATGTAGTCGATGTACTCAGCTGAACTGAGCAGCTGGGGCTTCTGGGAGAGGCTCTGCAGGGTGTACTGGAACTCATAGGAGATATGGCCCTGACCCTTGGAGCCTTTCTTGGTGGTGATGAGCACCACTCCGTTACCTGCCTCGGCACCGTAGATGGCGGCCGATGCGGCATCCTTCAGGACCTCCATGGACTCGATGTCGTTGGGGTCGATCCCGGAGATATCGCTAAGGCGAACTCCGTCGACGACGTACAGGGGGTCGGTGGAAGCATTGGAGGAGATACCGCGGATGCGGATGCTACCGGTGGAACCGGGGTCAGCGGTAGTCGTGACCAGCTGGACGCCTGCGGTCTTGCCGGCAAGGGCCTCCTGGGCGGTGGTGATGGTCCTGTGTTCCATATCCTCGGACTTCACCGAGGAAATGGCTCCGGTCAGGGAGCTTTTCTTCTGGACTCCGTAACCGACGACCACCGTTTCCTCCAGCATCTCACTGTCTTCAGTCAGGACGATGGACAGTTCAGGTGCTTCCGCGACCTTGACCGAGACATAGCCGATGCAGGATATTTCCAGGACGGCGCCCCGTTTCACGGGCAGTTCGAATTTACCGTCCATATCTGTAATGACGCCATTGGTGGTTCCGACTTCGATGACGGATGCACCTATGACTGGAATACCGGATTCGTCAACGACGACACCGTTGACTTTCACTCCATCCGGATGGCGATCGCCTCTCTGTGCCTGGGCACCGAAAGGAAGCAGGAGGAGCATGGTTGCAAGCAGCAACCTGACATACTTGTTTAGTGACATAATTTGGTATTGAGTTGAGTGTTTCATTTGCAGATGCTGTCGATCCAGTCGAACTGCTCGTTCGTATCATAGTCTCCGCCATGGGGCTGATCCCAGGTGAGACGGATAATGGTATCGAATCCATTGTTCAGCAGACAGGTCCCAAGAAGGATAGGGATGGCCGGGGAGGTGTCGCTGTCCTTTGTCCCGTGACAGATGCGCCAATGGGGGGAAGTGACGGCCCGATCGTCAGGGATGTAATTCATCGGGTTCATCATGTGGACGAGTTTCGGGTCGGCAAGAGTGCTGCCCTCCACCTGGGAATGCTCGAAAGAGAATGCGGTGAAATGCTGTTTCTCTATGCTTTCAGTACCGAACTCGTTGTTCTCTGCGGCGGACAGGTCCAGTGCGTCAAAGGCAACGGGGACCTTTTTGCGGCCGGCGAAGTTCACATACTTGTCAAAGTAAATCTCGCCCGCTTTTCCGTCCTTGACCTCCACCCAGTCATAGGCAGAGAGGTCAACTCCCCTGTCCAACTGCTCCTGTGCGGCCTCCCTGAGGAAATGGCAGACCCAACCCAGGAAACTTCCTGTACCGTCAGCTTCCAGATAAAGGTTTTCATCACGGAGGCTCTTGAAGGAGAGGCTGTTGACATAAGGGGCGAACTGGGCTTTGAGTTCATCCGATATCTGTTTCATTTCCGGGGTGATTTCCCCATGCTGGGATTTTGCCAGGGACCCGTAGGTCCATTCATAGGCTGCATCCGCATGTTCCAGATTGGTAATGGGACAGTATGATTGGGTCGCGAAGATGTCGTCCGTGGAGGGAGCTGCGCCAAGGGCCTCGAGGTAGGGTGCGTAGTCGGGATGGTTGCCTGTCGCTCCAAGCAGAGCTGAAAGGGCGCCACCGGCAGAGGTGCCGTCGGAGATTATCTTGGAGGCATCCCCGGGCATGGCCTTGTCGTTGAACTTCAGGTAACGGACTGCGGCTTTGAGGTCGATGAGGGCTGCAGGGGCGCGTCCATTGTCATTGAGACGTCCCCTGGCTCCGGGAGCCGCTACGACGTAACCGCGGAGCATGGCCGCGAGGGGCATGAACGGATGGTCGGGATTGTCATTGATTTCGGAAGGGATGAGGGATTCATCGGAGGAATCGCTGCCAGGACCGCCCATCGGGCCGGAGGGAGCGCCAGCATTCCCGGGACCGCCAGCATTTCCGGGACCCCCCATCGGGGCCCTGCCACCAGGACCGCCAGGACCGCCGGGGCCGCCAGGACCTCCTCCGGGACGAGGGCCCTTCTTGCGGACGGCTTCGGCGAGAGTGGAGGCTTTTGCAGGGGTATATCCCGCAATCTTGTGGTACAGGAAAATAGGTGCTGTGTCGGCAGTGTAGCCATTGAGGGAAGCACCACTGAAGTATTCGGCCGGAATGTACAGATTCATCTTCTGGTACACCGAATCCACGGGAGAGGCGACATAATAGATGTCCTGATAATAACGGAAACTCATTGGAGTCCCGTTATAATTGAGCGTAACATCCTTGTAAGTGGCCTGGGAGAAATCCAGCCCTGCCTGAGCGGGGGCCTTGCACGCTGAGGAAGTGGCAAGGGCCAGGATCATCGCAAAGAACGTGATTGCTTTCATTACTGTTTTATTGGAATATTTGTGTTGCGAATTGGATCAGGTAGCGTCTCCAGTTATTGTACGTGTGGGCCCCACCTGTGGGATAGAAGACATATTTCATCCCCACTTCATCCAGGATGGCCCTGAAAGGGACACTGTTCTGCCACTGGATGTCATGGTTTCCGACACCGATCCAGTAGAGGCTGACACCGTCCTGGGCCTGGGTGCGGAGGCTGGAGATGATCTCGTCATCGTATTTCTTCAGGGGGAAATGGTTTTCCGGTTCCAGTGCCGGGGAGAATAGCCCGACATAGTCGAATGTGTTGCGGTTGATGCGGGAGACATTCATGGAATTGCGTCCACCCATGGAAACGCCGCAAACGGCTCTCCCCTGTTTGGCTGCAATCGTACGATACTCGCCGTCAATGAAGGATATGATTTCGGGGAATGTCCTTTCGTATTCGTAGTAGTCAAAATCCTTCTTCCCCCTGGAACGGACCTGGACATCATCCATGTGGGGCTGGTTGGAGGAGTCGAAGTTAAGGGCGTAATACCCAGCCTGGGTCTCCAGGCCGCCATCCGGAGCGACCACTATCATCGGTTTGCACCGGCCCTGGGCAATGAGGTTGTCCATGATCTCCACGAAACGCCCCTGCGTAAGCCAGGCGGTCTCGTCCTCGGAAGAGCCGTGGAGCAGATACAGGACCGGGTAGTCGGAGCCTGAGTGTTCGTACCCTGCGGGAGTGTAGACCAGCATGCGGCGGTCCTGGGCGAAATGCCCGCTATGATACCACCGCGCTGTGACGCTTCCGTGCGCTACATCCTGCGTAATGAAGTCAGCGCTCTCGCCTGAGTTGATGATGAAATAGTTTGCGTTGTCAGAGCGGCTGCCCCTGATGACGTACAGATTGTTCATGTCGACGGTCTTCACCCCGTCCACTATGAAGGAGTACTTATACATGTCCGGGGAAAGTTTTCCCGTAGTATACTCCCACCAGCCGCCTATGGCCTTGGACATTTTGACCGGTTCGAAGACTTCGTGATCTCCCCAACGCTCGTCGTGGGAAACCGTCATGGGAAGCATATCCCCGCTAAGGAGGACTTCCTTGACTGAGGAGGGAGCCTGGTAACGGATGGTAACCGTACCGTTTGCGTTGATTGTAAGGGGCTTCACTTGTGCCCCACGTCTGCGCACGACGGCAGGCGAAGGACGGCGCTGAGCGAACAGCCACCTTCCGATGGCGTCGTTGTCATAGGCCCTGCGCCAAGTGTAGGCCCGGCAGTTGAGGGCGGTGGGCTCGACGGAGGCGGGGACTACGTCACTGGCCTTGGATTTCCAATAGGAGATATTCCCGCCGGTTCCTCCCAGCTTCTCAAGGCAGCTTTCAATGGCCGATACTCCGTCCACGTCGCCTTCGGTAGCTATGAAAAGAAGGTTCTCCCCCTTGAGGGTTTCATAGGATTTGGCCTCATTCCAGGCCCCGGACAGGCAGACCGCACCGGCGAAAGTGGAGGGATACTGCTCCTCCAGAGCCATAGCAGCTCCGGCGCTGACACCCTGTCCCACCAGGTAAAGGCGGTCCCTGTCGATACTGAACTCAGCACAAACCTTATCTATCAGATTGACGGTCACGTCGAGGCTCGCCTCGTGCAGGTCACTGGTCGTGAGGAATGTCCTGTGGTAAATGGGTACGAGCACGAAGCATGGATTCCCTGCCTGCCACTCGGAAGAGGCCCAGACGGCCGCCCCAAGTCCCGTTGTCAGGGGCTCATCGTGGCGGTTCCAGCAGGCATATTCGTCGTGAAGGTAAACCACCAAAGGATAAGCCTTGCCCTCGTCGTAGCCATAAGGGACGAAGAGGTCGAATTTCATTGTGCTTCCGCTCTTGTCGTCATGGAAATCCGGCTTTGCGAATCCGTCTATGACAAGGGTGATGTTCTTCTCATTATCCACCCACTGGCTATCTGAAGCCAGCATCTTGCCGGAGACTGCCTTGACGGGAGAGGCCTGCCTCACGGCGAGGGCATAGCCCTGGCCGCCGTGGCGGTTGGAGAGCATGATGGAGGGATGGGCTGGAGGATTTCCGCGGAAGGAGACGTCCGCCTTGAAATCAGCGGGGGTGTCTTCCTGCTTGCGCTGGGGAGGGCGCCTTCCGGCCCTGTTAGCTTCCAGCATCCTGCGCTCGGGGGTCTGTTCCGATACCGGCAGCCACTCTTCCGTATCGAATTCCACGATAACGAAGTTCCCGTCCTTGCCACCGTCGGCGATGGAGGGCTCGGTGTTGGCATAAATGCGGGTCACCTTGCCGGAGGCATAAAGGGTATTGCCGCTGACGTCGATGTCGAAATCGGAGACTTTCAGCTTCCGGCTTACGACAGGTTCCGTCATTTCAATGGCCGCGGCCTTCAGTTTCATACCGTCACCGTACACTTTCCCGATTCCGGTTACGCTACGGATGTTCTTGGATGAAAGAGGGTTGGCGGGAGTGGCGGCTTCCTGGGGCTGCTGCCTTTGGGGCCCCTGCGCAAAGGAGGCAGGGGCCAGGGCAGACACCAAAATCATTACCAACAAATCAATGAATATCTTTCTCATTGCGTAACGCTTTTACTTCGATTGCCTGAAAAGCCAGTCGCGTACCCCTTCGATCGCATAGGTCAAGCGCCAGGTCTGGAGATGTTCCATCCCGTCGATATGGTCGTCATCGGGGAAAACGGTATACTGGGGGAAATGGACAAAGCGGATGTCGGCTCCCTCCTCGTCGATGGCGCGGCACAGGGCATCGAACTCCTGTGGGGTACTGCGCCCGTTCCAGACTGCCTCGCTAACCTTCACACCCAGTTTCCTGAGTTCCGTGACGATTCCCGTCATGCTCGGAAGGGCACCAAGGTCGCCTTCACCGCACATCATCCACATCTTCTGTCCGACGAAACGGGACACCCTGGAATTGTCCCACTTCCCTGCCATCAGAAGGGAGGCTGCGAAGAGTTCAGGGTATTTGTTGTCAATAGCGAAAGAGAGCATGCAGCCGCCGGACTGTCCGGTCGTGTACATACGGTCAGTATCCACGGAGTATTTGCCGGCCAGGTAGTTGACAAGCCCGACCGTTGCATCCAGGTAGTCATTCGTGACCCAGTTGTCGCTCATGATCTGCTGGGTATAGTCGGGGGCCAGCACAAAGCAGGGATGCTTCGCCTGCTCCTCGGGGGAGGCCCAGATGGTGGCGCCTATTCCCTGGGTGAGGGTGCGGGTGGTCTCCTTTCCGGTCACGGTAGCGTCCGGCATGAAGAGGACGAGCGGATACTTAATTGAAGGATCGTAATTCTTGGGAATGAATAAATTATAGGCCAGGGGAATGCCTGTCACCTCATCCTTGTACTCGAGCTGGACGAAATCATCGACTATCAGATTGACGGTCTTGTCGCTTACGACGGGAGAAAATGCGGCTATGGCCTTGCCTGCGGCATCCTTTATTTTGGAGACCTGGGTAACTTCGGCCTTGAAATCATCGATCCGGGTTATGCCCTTGTAGGAACCCAGTATCTCATCGCGCTGGGGCATGGTCTTGGACACGCCGCCCTGGGGCCTTTCCCCGCGCTGCATGTTGCCCACGCGGTCAGTTCCGGAAGGCTGGGGACGCTGTCCTCCTGTTGGGCCACCGCCGAAAGTCGGCAGGTAGTGATAGGTCTTAACAAGCTCGATGATGACATACTCTCCTTTGACGCCACTTTGCGAGAGGGCTGCCTCAGTATTAGTATACACGCGCGCTATCTGCCGGTCCTCATAAACGGGTTCGGTCAAGGCTTCGCGCCCGTGCTGACGCATTTCGGGAGGGACTACCTCCCGGACGGAGAAGGCTGAGGGTTTCAGCTTGTTTCCGTCCATAACCCGGTTATAATGCAAAGCCACAGCGGTGACCTGCTGGCCGTCGCCGAAGACTTCCGTGATGGCAGTCACTCCCTTTAGGGGATTCGACACCACGGCAAATGCTGACCATGACCCAAGGAGAAGGAGGGCGGTCAGGAAAAGGAATTTGTTGTGCATGTTAAACGTTTTTAGTGTTAGTGGTGCAAAAGTAGCCGTTCGTTCCTCCAAGGGCTTGCGTCTGTTTGTTTTCGGGTTGTCAAGGGACTTGTCTGTATTCGCAAATGTTTGTCAAAACTTGTAAATCGGCCACAGAGGGTGCCCGAGGAGCCTTTTTTTCTTACCTTTGCCATGATGACACATCATAATAAATACCTTCTTGTCCTGGGGATGCTTGCCGCATCCCTGTCCATGGCGTCTTGTTCACGGGGAAACGGGACCCCTTCCGAAGCCGTACCATCCTCTCATGAGATACTGTCCCGAGACCTCTCCCACCCAAGGGTGACGACCATAGCGGAGGATGCCTTCGGGCATATCTGGGTCGGCACGGCACATGGGCTGAACAAGAATCTGGGCTACGGTTACAGACACTTCTTCGCCGCCGGGGATTCCCTGTCCCTGCACGACAACCACATCGCCTCCCTGTATTGTGACAGCAAGAAGCGCCTTTGGGTCCTGACTCTTGACGGAAGCGTTTATCAGTTCACCCAGGAAGAGACCTTCGCCTCCATCCCGATTCCTTTCAAGGGCATCTCGCATCCCAATCTCATTGAAATGCCCCAGGGCACTATCCTGTGCAATACGGAACGCCAGATTTTCCGTTTCAACGAGGAGGACCGCCGCATGGAGCAGGTCATCCACAATACGGAAGAGAACATCGGATGCTTCGCTGCCCCTTCGGGAAGGTTGGCAGTGGTCTATCCCGGGAAAATCCGCCTGTATGACGGCATCGGATTCTCCCTGATGGAAGAGGTCGCCCTGCCGCTGGAGTTCAAGAATGCCCAGGTAGCCCCTGACGGGATGCTGTGGCTATCCGGTTTCGGCGGACTGATGTGCATGGACATGTCCACCTTTAAGCCCGTGGATGCTCCCCCGTCCCTGAAAACGGAAATCAGCAAGGGGCGGTTGCTGGACATTGTCGACCTGGATAACGGGGCCCTCCTTTTCAACACAAGAAGCGCCCTGGTCCAATATGACCCCAAAGTGGGAAACCGTACCGTATCCGCAAATCCCGCATCCCCCTACTATACCGGCGACTACGATATCAACTGCCTGTTCAAGGATTCCGGCGGGAACCTTTGGCTCGGGCTGAACGGTGGCGGGGTGCAAAGGGTAGGATACGGGAAAACGCATGCAGGGCTTCATCCCCTTCTGGAGTTTTTCAGGAACAAATACATTTCCTCCCTGACCTATGAGGACGGCACCCTGGATATCATCGCAGGCAAGGGGCAGCGGTACCATTATGACCTGGCATCAGGGACCATACATGAAAGGCCCCTCTCCCCCTCCCCCACCCCCGCCAAGCCAGGGCTGGGAAAGGACATTGAACTGGCCCTTTCCGACGGCTGGACCCTTTCAACCGGGTATGACAAGGACCTGGTCTTCTCCAGGCAAGGAGAGCATATGACCATCCCTGTGCGGCACCTCAGCGCAGCTACGGGGAGCCAGCACTTCGTTCCCGAGGTTCTGTTCGAGGACAGCGCAAAGGCCATCTGGATAGGCACCCAAAGCGACGGGGTGCTGCACATTGCCGAGGACAGGAAGGAAATCCGGAAGATCGAGCGGATCAGCTGCGAGGAAATCTCCAGCATCCTGGAAGACAAGGCCGGTCATATCTGGATCGGCACGCAGTACGGGCTGAACGAGTATACCCTGTCGGGAGAGTTCCTGACGATGTACATGGAGGGTAGCGGCATCCCCGGCAATGCTTTCACGGAAGGGGCCGCCTGCTGCCTGAGCGACGGTGTCCTTCTTTTCGGGACCATGCAGGGAATTGTCCCTCGCTTCGCCTCCGGGGAAGAGCCCCGGGAGGCCATCCCCCTGCTGCTTGAGGAGCTTAAGGTCCAGAACCGACCGGTCCAACCCGGGAACGGGGCCCCTGTACGCATGTCCCTGAACTATGCCCCGGACATTACGCTCAATTATCGGGAGAACAACTTTTCCATCAGTTATGCGGCCTTGGCCTACGGCAATGCTTCGGAAATGAATTACCAGTACATGCTGGATGGGCTGGATTCATATTGGATTGATGCCGGGAACTCCCACGAGGCTTTCTATTCCAATGTCCCGGCCGGGAATTATACTTTTTCCGTCCGCCTGACGGATGCCAAAGGCGTCCCTCTCTGCGAGACGGTCAGCACCACCCTCCATGTCAAGGCGGCCCCCTGGGCCACTTGGTGGGCCCGGACCATTTACCTGGTCCTGCTGGGCGGCTTGCTCTGTGGCATCGTCCTTACCTGGCTACGGCATCAGAGGAAACAGGAGGAGACGAGAATGGCGAAGATGGAGAAGGAGCAGGAACAGAAGACCAATGAAATCAACAAGCGGTATTTCGCGAATGTCGCCCACCAGCTCCGTACCCCTCTCACCATGATATCCGGTCCCATCGGCACGCTTTGCGAGTCCGATGCCATCAAGG
Organism: uncultured Bacteroidales bacterium; assembly: GCA_905235445.1. GTDB lineage: Bacteria > Bacteroidota > Bacteroidia > Bacteroidales > UBA932 > Cryptobacteroides. The sequence goes on along the minus strand of CAJOLJ010000004.1, from coordinate 32,812 downwards.
GGAACAACAGGACCCTGCTGGGAATAGTTCGTCACAACACCGACCGGATGCTGCACCTGGTGAACCAGATCATGGATTTCAATGCCCTGGAGACCGATGCCCTCGCCTTGAAAGTGAAACGTGTGGATATAGTCCCCATCCTTCGCATGGCCCTTGACATCTATCAACTCAATGCGGAAGAAAAGGGAATCCGGTTCCTGACCGACGGCCTGGAGGGGAACTCCTTCATCCATGCGGATGCGGACAAAGTGATCAACATCCTGGACAACCTGCTGTCCAATGCAATCAAGTATACCCCCTCCGGAGGGTTCATCTCCGTTTCATTCTCTGACATAGGCGGGAATGCGGTCCTGAAGGTATCCAACAGCGGACCTACCATCCCCCAGAACAAACTGGAGAGGATCTTTGAACGCTACTATCAGATAGACGGGACGACCCAGCACGGGAGATACAACTGGGGGTCGGGCGTTGGCCTGTATTACGCCAGGAAACTGGCCGGACTGCATCACGGGACCCTCACCTGCGCCAATGCTGAAGACGGGAACGGCGTTTGCTTCACCCTGTCTTTCCCTTCCGGCGAAGAGCATTATAAACCGGAGGAGAGGGACAGCGGCCCCGCCCCCCAAGTCCCCCTGCAGGAGCAACCTCTCACCGGGGATGTTCCACCCGCACCGGACAATGAGCTGCCGCAGACCAAGCCTTTCGTCCTTGTCGTTGACGACGATACCGACATCACCTACTACCTCAGGACGCTCCTGTCCCCCTCCTATCAGGTCAGCTGCTGCTATGATGTGGAATCAGCCCAGAAGCAACTGGAAAAGAGGGTTCCCGACATTATCCTAAGCGACATCATGATGAACGGACGGAGCGGGTATGACTTCTGCGACTTCCTCAAGGGCGACCTGCAGTACTGCCACATCCCCGTGGTCCTCCTCACTGCCAAAGACAGTGTCAAAGACCAGATAGACGGCATGAAAGCCGGGGCGGACGCCTATGTGACAAAACCCTTCAATGCGGAGTACCTTCTCTCACTCCTCGACAATCTCCTGAAAGGACGGGAGCGCATGCGCAGGGCCCTCATGGACAATGCCGGGCTGGAGATCCCATCCGACGGGACCCTGTCCCCCCAGGACAAATCGTTCCTGGGAGAACTGTACGCCCTGATGGAGGCCGAACTGTCCAATCCCGACTTCAATATCGGAGTCATCGTGGACAAGCTCCACATCTCCCATTCGAAGTTCATCTACAAAGTCAAGGGCCTGACCGGGACGACGCCTTCGGAACTCTTCAAGACTTACAAGCTGAACAAGGCTGCCGCCCTGTTGCGGGAAGGGAAACACAACGTATCGGAAGTTGCTGACTTGACCGGATTCAGTTCCCTGGCCCATTTCTCCAAGGTCTTCAAGAAAAAGTTCGGGGTCTCCCCCTCAGAGTATCAGTGACCTTGGATACCCCAGGGTCAGAATGCCCTGAATGAGGGATTTCCCGAGGGAGTGAGGGCGAGGCATTCCATTTCCACCAGCCAGGCGGGACGGCAGACAGGTCCAAGCACGTAGAGTGCATGGAGGGAGGGGCATGTCCCCTCGATGACTTTCCTGACGATAGAGTAATCCGCCGCTTCTCGGAGATAGACAATTGCCATGGCGATGTCTTCCAATCCTGCGTCAGCCTCCCGCAGCAGGGCTTCGACATTTTCCAGAAGCCTCCCTGTCTGTGAGGACACGTCCCCGGGATACAGAACCTGCCCCTTGGAATCTATGCTGGCGGTGCCGCTTATGAAGATGTGGGAGCGGTCCCCGTACTGTATGCAGGTACCCCTCTCGAAAGTGACACCATAGTCCGCAGTGGGGCTCAGGTGGTCAAGTGCGTACAGATACCTCTTCTGACCATCCTCAAGACCTCCGACGCTGTATGCATCCATTTCCACGATGTTCCTGAAATCGGGGTTGCGCCCTTCTATCCCGGTACTTGCGATGAAATGCGTGGACGGGGTCAGGCCGATGGTGTTGAAATACTCCCTTCGTCCCACTACGACGCCACCGTAATTGGCGTCCACATCACGCACGAAAATCCATGTTCGGACAGTGTCAGACGCTACCGAGAGCCCTACTTTTCCGAGTTCTCCCTCCAAGGCCCTGAATATGCCTCCCATCTGCTCGTAGGAGTCTTTCCCGGGACTCACCAGTGAACCCGTCCAGTGGTGGGAGTAGCCGCCGTGGGTAGGTACGCCTCCCGGGCAATCCATACCCGAAGTGCAGTAGACCCACATAGCTATCCGGGTACCGTCCAGGGGTGCCTGCTGCACGACGGATGTAGGGACGGAAGGAAGGCTTCGGAGGGCCTCTGTGAGAGAGGGGGCCTGGTTGGCAGCGTCACTGAGGAAAAAGCGGCGGAAATGCACCATCTTCCCCTTGGTTGACTGAATATAGGCATGAAGGATTTCTTCCAACTGAGCTGCATATGGAAGGGATGGATCTGTGACTGATAGGAGGATGTGGTATTCGGCCGTTGCACTCTGTGAGGGAGCGAAAGCCGCGATTTGGCTAATGGTTTTCATACGGATGCAAAATTAGGGATTCTTGGGTGAATAATCAAATGGGGCTCCCCGGGCACTCTCCATTGTTAAAAAATATTTATATTTGCATGGCAGGACCAAGATGATTTACCGATGTCAAAATCAGAGAAGATTGCCGCAGTTGCAATGACAGCGCTCTGGGGAGTTGCCGTCTATTGTTTCTTCGCATTCAAATACCCATACCACATCCATTTCCAGGAACAGTACCAGCTTTTTGAGTTCACCTGGGACTATTTCCTGAGCATAAGCTCCGTACCTGGAGGACTCTCGGACTACCTTGGGCGCTTCCTTACGCAGTTCTTCTACTACGCCCCGCTGGGATCGGTGCTGATGGCGCTGCTGCTGGGTGTGGTACAGCTTCTTTCCTTCTGCATCGTTTGCAAGGACAGGAGATCCCTTCCCGCCTATGCACTGAGTTTCCTTCCATCCATCGCCCTTGCCCTCTTCTACTGCGACGAGAACGCCCTGGGCGGTGCCGCTGTTGCCATCGCACTGGCGCTAGGTGCTGCAGCACTCTCTTTCCTGGGGCGGAAACGCTTTGTCCTGGAACTGGTCCTGGTCCCTATCGTGTACCTTATCTGCGGCCCCATTGCACTGGTTTACGTCCTGGCGGTAGCCATACGTGAAGGGAGGAAGGGTCTCCCCTGGACTTGCGGGATGCTGCTTCTTCTCGCCATTTCACCCTATATAGCCAGCCTTCTTGTCCCCTACCCGCTCGGGAGACTGTACACCGGGGTCCATTATTACCGCTATCATAACATCGTTCCCGGCCTGCTTTGGATTTCTGCCGCACTCTCTCTTGTCCCCGCCCTTCTTTCAGGGGTCAAGCTGAAGAAAAACCTTATCCCCGGGATCTGCACATACGTCCTCCTTGCGGGCCTTGGCTGCTTCCTTGTCCTCAGGTCCGCGGACAACGTCAAGGAAGAATGGATGAAGTACGATTTCATGGTCAGGATGCAGATGTGGAACAGGATAATGTACAGCGCCGACCACCGCAATCCCGACAATCCCAAGACAGTATCCTGCCTGAACCTGGCCCTTTCCAAGGCGAACCGCATGGCGGACAGCCAGTTCGAATACTACCAGAACGGTCCTGAAGGGTTGATCCCGGAATTCCGCGGAGACTACACCAACCCCATTGCCACGGGAGAGATATTCTGGCATCTCGGGATGGTCAATACCGCCCAGCGCTATGCTTTCGAGACGCAGGAGGCAATACCCGATTTCCAGAAGAGCGCCCGCTGCTACAAGCGTCTCGCTGAGACCAATATCGTGAACGGTGACTGGGCAGTGGCCCGAAAATACCTAAAAGCCCTCCAGAACACCCTCTACTACCGCAAGTGGGCTGACGAGACCCTGTCCCTCATGGACGGGAACAGCATTTTCGAAAAGAGGGAGGATCTGCGCTCCGCCAGGGACCGTCGCCTTCGGGAGCACAGCTTCCTTTTCAGCGACACCGAAATGGACTCCATGCTCGGGCTTCTCAAGGTGGAACACCCCGAGAACAGGATGGCGCTTGATTACCTGATGGCATGGTGCCTCCTGAGAAAGGACCTGGACCGCTTCGTTCAGTGCATCCCCCTTATTGACGCCCCCTCCATGCCAAAGGCCTACCAGGAGGCCCTCCTTCTCAGATGGGTTCTGACCCACAGCGATTTCGAGGGACTTCCCTCGTACATAAGTCCCGTCCATGCCAGGCGGATCTCCTCTTTCATCTCCGACTTCCAGGCAAATAAGTCCAGTGAATACATGCAGAAGAACTATGGGGACACCTACTGGTTCTACTATTATTTCAGATACAGGTCCCTCAATGACCTCGCCCGTGACAATGAAAAGAATGCTTCCGATACTTACGGCCGTCCTTATTCTGGCGGCCTGTAGTCCAAAAGCCAAAGACCCCCTGCAGTGCAGTGAGCTGCCGGACATCTATCCGGATTACATAAGCGTTACCATCCCCGTGGGCATCGCTCCCCTGGACTTTGTCCTGAACGGAGCCCAGGGGCTGGACGTAAAGGTGGAGGCCCCGGACGGGACCATCCTGGAAAGCCGTGGCAAAGGGGCTACCCGCTTCAGCGAGAGGCGCTGGGCCACCATGCTTGAAAAGGCGGCGGGAGACTCCCTCAAAGTGAGCGTATGTGGCCTTTTTGAGGGAAAGTGGAAGGCTTTCAAGTCCTTCCCCATCCATGTTTCCAAGGACGGGATCGACTATGGCCTGACATACCGCCTTCTTGAACCCGGCTACGAAATCTACAGCCACATGGGAATCTACGAGCGGGAACTCTCCTCCTATGGCCAGAGGGCCATTCTCGAGAACACCCAGTTCGACGGGTGCGTGAACTGCCACTCCTTCAATCACAACGACCCAAGGAGGATGAGCCTCCACATAAGAGGCTCGCATGGTGCGACCCTGCTTACCGAAGAGAGGGAAATAACCGCATACAACACCAAGACGGATTCCACTCTCGGCTTCTGCGTATATCCCTACTGGCATCCTTCCGGCAAGTACATAGCCTACTCGACCAACAACACCCGCCAGGGATTCCATGTACAGGAGGACAAACTCATCGAGGTCTTCGACCTGGATTCCGACCTGCAGGTGTACGATATCGAGAATAATGTGGTCATCACCGCCCCGCAGATCAAGCAAAAGGGCATCTGGGAGAGTTTCCCGGCCTTCTCCCCCGACGGACGGACGCTGTTTTTCACTTCCGCCATCCAGATTGAGATTCCGGGCGAACTGCCCCAGTCCAAGTACAATCTACTCAAAGTGAGTTTCGATCCCGACACCGGGACCATCGGAAAGGACATGGAAATGCTGGTCGATGCCGCATCCATCGGAAAAAGCATAAGTTTCCCCAAGCCCTCCTATGACGGGCGGTACATCATGTACACCCTCTGCGACTACGGCACCTTCCCCATCTGGCACCACGAGTCGGACCTCTGGCTCCTGGACCTGGAAACGGGACAGACAAGGCCGCTGGACGAGGTGAACAGCGAAGATACGGACAGCTACCACAATTGGAGCTCCAATGGCCGGTGGTTCGTCTTCTCCAGCCGTCGGGACGACGGTCTTTTCACCCGGCTCTACATTGCCCATTTCGATGAGAACGGAGTGGCAGGAAAACCTTTCATGCTGCCGCAGCGGGACCCCGGGAACTACTACGAGAACCTTTTCCGTTCATATAACGTCCCCGAGTTCGTCACTTCCCCCGTACCCTTCGACAGGATCCGGGCCCAGAAGGCCATAGATTCCAAGGATAGGGTGCCGTTCGGCTTCCGGTGGTCCGACTGAAACCTGCAATCCCGATTTGGGGAAGGTTGCCTTGAAAACGAGCGAGGCGACCTTCTGACTTATTGCCGCCCCCTCCGGAACAATGAGGCAACTCCACCCCTGACTTCGAAATCATCGGCCTGGTACTGTGCAAATCCATAAGGCGTGTCCTTCCTGCGGAAGGCGAGGATAGGCAGCAGGATGGTCGAGAGCGCCACCACGGGCAGTGCACAGGCCGGAGCCCACCAGAAATATGACGGGAAAGAGTAGTTCGAAGAGAGATGAAAGAGGAAAACCCCTCATCAGGGAAACTTTCTTCAAAGATTCTGCTTCCTCTTTGGCAAAGGTTGGGCATTCACAGTATTCCCATCGAGTACAATCCTGCAAGCAGCATAAGCGTCGAAGCCACAATTTCCGATTCTTCTATCATTCAGAGTGTAAATTGGAGGGATAATCTGTAAGGGGTTGTTGAAGGCATCTGCCATTCCCTGGGGTGATGCTATTAACCTTTCCTTTACCGAAAGATAACAAACCCGGTTCTTATACGAGTCCATGGCAGTTGTCAGGCTAGTTGAGCCTCTTAAGAACTGCAAGGTAACGGCAAGTTGGTTAATCCCTTCCTGTTTTTTGTTCTGTAATGCACCCTCACAAAGCTCATCTAAAATAAAATAGTCACATCGTCCATCTACATCAAATGCCACATAGTCGCATCTGCCGAGGTTCCGTGAATATCTGGATGAGTCAAATGCTGATAGATAGAAATCATAATCCACGAAGTGAAGGTCATAGCCATTGCTATTTACATAAGTTACAGTGCCGGTACCTTTTGGCACGACAGGAGTGTCGAATTTCTTGGCATCTACCAAGTCAAATGTTGGGTCCTGGACTGAGAACCCTTTGATAGATACCTGCGGGAAAGCCCCTATTGACTTATTTCTCGCCTGACGAGCCTGAAGCAACTTATCTATCTCACTCTTCAGTAGTCCTTCCATCATTCAACTTATTATATTCCGTATATATATGACTGATGGTCTGAGACATGGATGAAGCATCAATGATGTTGTACCCATCTGCAATCCTTAAGGAGTAACATCTCCCGTGTTCTACGGAATATGCATTGATATCCTCAAAAGCGACACCTCCTTCAACTCCTTTTTTGCTTCTTGCAATGAGTAGGTTCAGATAGTTCACAATATAAGGGCTGTGAGTTGCTAGCATCAATGAGTACTCACTCGTACCAGACTTGTGAGATTCAAAGCAGCGGTTAACCATGAAATCTATCAAGTACGTCTGGCTATCAGGGTCCAGACTCAACTCCGGTTCCTCGATAAGGAAGTTGACCCTTCTGTGTTTTATCTCACCAATGTTCATCTGTGGACGAAAATCCTTGAGGCTGTCCGTCTCTGAGAGCATCTTGAAAATTGACTGGTTGAAACGCTTTACTATATCGAATTTATCGGTGTAGTAAGACATCACGGCCACAAGGGGAAGAAGTGTCTGGATACCGGATGAAGCCTGGTCGAGATGAATGTCATAGGGCTTTTCATCCATTCCGAGGCCCTCCACATGATAGGTGTCAATTCCCCTTGAAGTTGTTCGGCGCAGTCTTATGCCGAGGTAGTCGATTTCAAGGGCATCATAGTTGTGCATGGCCAACAGAAAGTCGTCAAGCATTTCCCTTAAGTAGAATCCTGCATCCTTCCGGTTGGTGCGAAGCGATGCAAGATCTGCAATCATATTCCTCTTTTCCGTGATGAAACATATCTTCTCCAGACTTAGGAAATCACCACCTTCAGTGTTGATATCCAGTCCGTCTTTATCATAGAGAATTGTATTGCCATCGTAAATATACTTAATGACACTATCATTGGAAAGTGGCACACCGCTCGTCTTGAAATAACTCTTAAAGTCGAACTTGAAAGGAGACTCTTTAATGTTACCCTTCTGCAAATACTGACGCAGATATACCATCTTGTTTACCCAGCGACAAATGGAGAGCACCTTCATGATTGTACTCTTGCCACAACCGGACTTTCCAATTAAGACCGTCATTGGGGTAATATCATCAATATTAGCCTCCTGAATGGGTCCAATATCCTTTATGTACAAAGATTCCTTTATTTTCGGCATAATGGCAGGATGTTGTTAAGAAAAACTAAAGCTAATCCCAGAAATACTCATTTACGAAACTTACGGAATCAGAGGTTATGGATCGAACTTAGGCAACAACCTCCGATGCAAAACGCCCAAAGATCACTTCTTTCAGGAATAGCATTCCAAAGCTCTTTGGAAAAGACACGATAATAGTCCCCAAAATGGTATTGAACTACTCGCCTTCTTGACTGCACAAATTTAGCCACATTCGTTGGCTTTGCCAAGCGACTCGCCTATAATGTTGAACAAAAAGTGAGTTCGTCCATAGCATCACGGAGGCGAAGGGATTTTACAGAAAGGCCAGTCAAGTAGGCGGGATGAGTTTTACCGTCCAAACCCAGCGGAACCATGCTTCATCGTATTCCAATACCCCATGGGGACAAAGAGAGTGCGTGCCATAGGAGGCCCGTTCCATTTTCATTCAATACTGAAAAAGGGACAGCCCCACACTGAAGAGGCTGTCCTATTCGATTATGCTTGAGCCTATCAATCGAACTGTTCCGCGGGCATTTCCCTCCAAATCCTGCCGATCTCCTGGGCATCGAATCCCACCGGGGCATCCCCCAGGTCGGGGACATTGAAGGAGCGAAGCATATTGTCGTAGAAATGAGGGTCCTTCTGTGGAAGAAGGAAGGGCCTGGTCACGGTCCCGTCTTCACCTATATGGCTGAAATAGGGCTTCCCGAACATGCCGTCCCCCCTCTTTGAAGCGAACACGAACCATCTGGAAGAGGACGACCAGCTATGGTAGGTATCCGATTTATCGGCATTCACCTCATCCATGGGGACCAGTTCCCCGCTTCTGAGGTCCATCATGCAAAGGTCGCATTCACTGTGGTTGATGGGGAAGGTCCCGTAATCCGCTATCGTGAAAAGGATATAGCGTCCGTCAGGGGAAGTTTTCGGGTGACAGACCGATTTAGCGCGGGTCCTGGCGTTCCACACCGTATCCACCTGGGTTCCCAGCTCCCCTGTCTTGGCATCGAAAGGGACCCTCACGAGGGAGTACATCATTTTATCTATCTCGGCAGGAAGTTTTTTTGAGGGCGCCGTGCAGAAATAAACGTAGTCTCCCTCAGCTGAGAAAACGGGGAAAGTCTCGAAGACGTCCTCCCGGGCGAACTGCGGGAAAGTGAACATATGGTTCTGGTCGAAGTCGGCGACGCACAGGTCGGAACCCGTATCGAAGACTTCCATCCTGTTGGGGCCGAAGGAATGCATCGCAGGGATGATGATATTGGTTGAGAAGACGCCGTATCGTCCCCCCGGATGAATCTCCCCGTAAACCGTCGGGGATATCATTTCAGAGTCCTTCAGGGTAAGCTTTCGCAGGGTGCCGCCCCTGTTCAGGATGGCTCCCCCTCCCTGACCCCTGAGGTAGAACATGGAAAGGTCCCCCCTGGCATGGGAGTGGATGTGGCAGTTCATGCACTTGTTCTGTGTGTGCTTCCAGTCTGAAATAGCCCTCTCCTCGAAACTTTCCAGGTTCCTCTCCCTGATTTCCAGGTCATCCCAGACCTCGAAACCGGGCTCGATGAGACGGTATGTAAGGAAAGGATCTATCTTGTCCGCACTTACATGCATAAGCCAGTCCAGCACCACTTCCTCTCTGGCGGAACGGTAACTGGAAGATACCTTGATATCGCTTCCGGTGGCAGCGGAAAGCAGCTTTTTCCACTGCTTTTCCTTCCACTTGATTTCCCGGCCTCTTATCTTGACGGACACGCCGGGGGCAGTGAAAGTCGTCACGAAAGCCCTCCCCTCCGGGTCCGTATAGTAGAAATTAAGCGGAGCTATGTTGCAGGGAATGGTGACTTCCCTGTAATCCGGGAATACTTCCGCCGGTCTGTCAGTACCTGCCCCTGCAGGACGCACGTCCACTTCCCTCCCGCAGGAAAGAAGCGCAAAAGCAACCGCTGCCACGACAATGGCCAGTGATGATATAACCTTACTTCTTTTCATTGTGAGAGGCAAAATAAAAGTAGAACCAATAAGTTTTCCTGAATTCCTCCAGGCTGGACATCGCCCCGTCATTTTGCTTGTACAAGGTGACAAAGCGGTTGAATCGCTCCAAGGTTGAGGGAGAGACGTGATAATGATCCCAGTTATCCTCCGACATGCCTCCCTTGGAGGCAAGGAAGATCAGGATGGCCTCCTCATACAGGACGGAGGAGGTCAGGTTCGGTGCGAAATCGGCAACGAAGGCATCGAGGTCCTTGGTGAGGAGGTCATAGCAAAGAAGGTAGTCAAGGGCCATCTTGTTGGATGGGTTCGAATTCAGCAGGACGCGCAGGATTATCTGCGTCTGGTCCATCCCGTGGACCACGTCAGTCCGGGGCAGAAGGGCCCTCTTGGCCTCGATCCTGCTCTGGACAGCGGGACTCCAGGAACCGGGAATGCGTGAGTGGGCCCATCTTCTGTGGGAGGGAACGTTAAGAAGGATGCGAAGGTACTTTGATGCCGCCTGCGTATCACCTTTCACGAGATTTGTCTCCGCCAGACGTCTCAGATACCTCGGTCCCGTATGCGAGGGGGAGAAAAGCATCCCCAGCATGGCATCCCTCTCGGCCATGGACATGTCCCCGAGGGCGAACCATACGTCGGAGGCGCAGGCTATGATAAAGGGAGTGGATTTCTCTCCGACAGGGAGGAAGAGTCCCCTCTCGAAGGGCTGGTAATAGTCCATGAGCCTGTCGGGAAGAGTCCCCCGCATGGCATTGGAGAGGTTGTAATAGTAAGTGCCGACTTCGGATTTCCTGTCTACGGACGCAATCTGCGCCACCCTGTCCCAGTTCTCCCTGGCAGCCTCCACTGCAAGTCCCATGGCGACTTCCGAGATTTCCGAAGGATGGCCCCAGGCCCTGCGGGCCTCCAGCAGGGTCACTCCGTTCTCCGCTGCGTACCTACGGAAATAAGGATATCGAAAGAAGAATAGGAACTGGCTCACCGCAGCGGCAAGGACCACCACAGCAAGGCAAATCCACAGTATGCGACGCCCTTTCCTATTCATCGGTGCCGGCGTCCTTCTTCGGTTCGGGATAAAGCCCAAGCAGGAAGGCTCCCACGATGCTTTCCTCCCCCAGGGCATAGGCCATCTGGCGGGTGCGCACCTTGTAGGCGGTCCAGGAAGAGTCAAGCTCAGCCCTGAGTCCCGCACCCCGCAACTGGTTGTCCAGCTTGTTCTGGCGGATGGTCAGTTCCTTCCAAACCTGGAGGGAATCATTCTGGGGAGTGCCGCCACCGCTGCTGTCGGGGCCGATGGTCACATAGATGTCCCCGCTCTCCGTTGCCACGAGAAGATTCTGGCCCTTGTCCCGGTGATACTTGCTGAGGCGAAGTTCGCACATCCAGTGCTCCTTTCCCTCGAACTGGAATTCGTGGTTATGGATATGGACGGAGTCCACGTCGGCAGCCGTCTCGTGCCCGAGCGGGACCAGGAAAATCTGGATGCCTTCCAGCTCATTGGAAGTGACCCTCCCATGTATGCGGTAATGGTCGTTGCCGCAGGATGCGAGGATAAGGAGCAGGGCGGCCCAAATCAGGATTCTTTTCATGGCTTTACGCTAGTTTGTACACGCTGACCCGAGAACACGTCACGATACACATGGCGGGTATCGAAGTCCACCTTGGACTTGGTGAAGTCAGGGACGTTGAAGGAATAGATGGTATTGTGGTAGTACTTGCGTGGATTCTTCTGGGGAAGCACGAAGGGCTTGGTGCAGTGGCCGTCGCTGTCAATCGATGCGAAATATATCTGCACGTACCAGCCGTCATCCCTACGGCTGGAGAAGAGGAACCAGCGGCTGTCCGAGCTCCAGTTATGGAAACTCTCCGACAGGGGGCTGTTCACTTCGTCAATGGGACGGGTGCGGCCCGTTTGCAGGTCCATCAGCCACAGGTCGGCTTCCTTGCGGTCTATCGGGAATACACTGAAATCCGCCTGGTTGTACATGAGCCAACGGCCATCGTAGGAAGGGCGGGGGAACGAGATGCTGTGCCCCTCCTGGCTGGCCGGGATAACTGTCTGTATTTCCCCGAGAAGGCCGGTCGAGGCATCGAAGGGCACACGCATGAGGTCATAGCGGATGCTGTCCACCTGCCGGGGGACGGGATAGGCCTTGGCCTTGCAGAAATATATCATCTTCCCGTCCGGGGTGAATGAAGGGGACGACTCCAGGAAGTCTTCTGTCGTGAGGCGGGGATCCACCACGAGGGAGTGGTCATCCAGGTCCATCACCACAAGGTCGGACGCTACGTCAAAGACTTCTATGGGCTGATGGTCAGAGACCCAGAAGGACTGGCGGACAGGGTTGATCGAGGCCACGAGCCACCTTCCGTCTGGATGCCAATAGGAGTAGGCAATGTTGCCTATGGTCTCCTCCGTCTTTGTGTTCACCCACTCCCCATGGCCATCCTTCTGGATGTAGGTGCCCCCATTCTTTCCTCGGAGGTGGAAAAGATACTGGGCGGGGTCGGTCGCATTGGCGGTATGGCAGTTCATGCACTGGCCCGGGGTGAGGGTACTCTCGATGATGGGATCCTCACGGAAGGAGTGAAGGTCCCTCTGATAGAGGCCGATGTGGCTGTAGGTGGTGTAGCCGGGAGCTATCTTGCGGTAGGTTACGCCGTAATCGGTGAGCGGGGCATCGCTTACATACATGATGAAGTCCCGCCACTGCGTCCACTCCCCTCCCTTGCGTCCGAGGACGGTGAACGTGAGTGTCCCACCGACATTCCGCTTTGTAAGGGCATCCCATTTTCGGCGGGGAAAATCCGCCCACTTGCCACGGGCTTTCAGTTCGCCTCCCCCGCTTCCCGTAACCTTGACGAACACCTGGTCATATTCCTGCGGGATGTTGAAGTTCATCGGGGCTATTCCCGCAGGGATGGTCACACCGATGTAATCGGGATAGATGTCAGGAAGCTGCTCCACGAAAGTTGTCTTCCCTGAACAGGCGGCAAGAAGCAGTACCGCCGAGAGTGCAGTCAGGAACCTTCTCATTGCGCTCCTCCCTCCTTCTTTTTCAGGCGTTGCCATACTGAATAATATTCCCCCGCCATGAAATTGTTATTGTCCTGATTGTATAGCAATGCCATCATAAGGTCCAGGGCCTCATACGAGGAGATGAAGTCCTCCTTGAAACGAACTGCCCTGACATAGGCATAGACGGGATCAGCGGACACGGCCTGGTCGCTGCCTACCATCTTTTTGCGCCTGAGGGCATCCTTCCTGTAGAAAAGGGACTTCGAGAGGATGTCCAGGTACTTGTCCGCACTTCCCCACCAGCCGTTTATGAGGTTGCAGTCCGCCATCCTCGAAAGGAAGCGACCGCTGAGGCGGCAGTTCTGGATGGACTCCATACAGTCGAAGTAGTACTGGAGCGCGGTATTGGGCATGCCCATCATGAAAAAGATCTCAGCCGAGGTGAGGTCCGAGAAAGAGTCCCTGATTGAGGGAAGCACTAGGCCCCCTGTCCCGCACTGGTAGAACTCCGTAAGCCTTCGGGAGAGCTGCCCTTCCATGAAGAGGCAGAAATTGACCGAGCAGGAGCTGATGGGGCTATGGGGCTGATAGTGTTCCGCCCTCTCAATCACCTCCTTGTACTTCCCATGGCGGATGAGGTCGTCGTAGGCTATCATCTCATAGGTATCCCTGTCATAGGAGGCCTTTACCCCCAGTAGCGTACCTGCGGCAAGAAGGAACAGAAGGGCCCCTTCCGCCAAGGCCATCTGCCTTAAGCGTACGGGGACTGCACAGGCGAAGATGCAAAGAAGTGTCACTACGGGGATAATCACCTGCAGGGCTGGGAGCATCTCCCGCAGTCTCCCGTAATTGATCCCGAAGAGGACATCCCTGGGAGTATACTGGGAAAGGAACAGCCGGTACAGGGCGTAAACCACGATAGAGGTGTAGATTAGAAGCGCCCAGTGGAGGGGCCTACGTCCCAGGAGTACTGCGAAGAGGACCGGCACTAAGGCTACGGGGCCCAGCAGCCACCAAGCGAGGGGGATGAGCCAAAGAGTGTGCCATCCCGCCCTCGCGAAAAGAGGGCACAGGGCAACCGAGAGGGTCAGCGCAACAGGAAAGCTTACAAGAACCTCGGTATTGCCCATGTAAATGAGAATCAGAAGGGAGGGGACAAAACTCAGCGCATACAGGAAACGGGAGCCGTCGGGACGGACGCTTCGTGATGCATGCCACACTGCAAGCTGCAGGCAGATGGCAACAATGGCCAGGACCAGGGCACCGGACCAGCGCAGGAAAAAGAACTGCACCAGGAATTCCGACAGCCAGTCTGCCAGACCGCCGCTCACAGAGAGCCTCTGTGCAAGGTAGTCCCACGTGAAAAGGAACAGCTGGTACTGCTCATGGTAACTGAGAGCCTGCGGATACAGCCACATCCAAAATGCGAAAATGGCCGCACCGAAAAGTGCCGTCACTGAAATCCTGAAGAGTTTGTCCATGTAAGATCCTCAATAATTGAAGACAAGGCAGCCCCCTTTGCAGGCGGCTGCCTCATCACTTATAGAACAGGACTAGTTCACCGGCTGGAATCTCCACCAAGTGCACTCGCCCCAGTCACCGTTACCGGCATAGTTGCTGATAAGGGACAGGATGGTAGCGTCAAGATAGACAATCTCGTAGCTGGTAGCCACCTTTCCGCCCTGGTTGATGGCGAACGGGAAGAGGATACCGGAACCTTCACCACCGGTGGTGAGGGTACCCTTGCTGAAGAGGGAGTTGTCCATCACAAAGCTCTCGACAGTGTAAGGCGAAGAGGCGATCTTGCTTCCGTCAGCCTTGTAGGATGTGACCGTGCCGTCGGCGTTGTTGAATACCATGTAGGCACCGGAATCGCCATAACCATAGGCTACGTTGCCGGAATGTGCAATCTGGCTGTCCTCCAGATCCTCAGGTGTACAGCCCCACCACTTGCCGGGGATTTCACCATCGGAATTGGCAAGACCGCCGTTGTAACCGGCATTGCCCCAGCATGCGCCGTCGATTGTATAGTAGGTCCAT
The DNA here is from genome assembly GCA_905235445.1 of uncultured Bacteroidales bacterium. Classification (GTDB taxonomy): domain Bacteria; phylum Bacteroidota; class Bacteroidia; order Bacteroidales; family UBA932; genus Cryptobacteroides. Next base: position 17,788 of record CAJOLJ010000004.1, on the reverse strand, counting down.
GCCCTCTCGCCGCTTCCGGCGAGGGCAGCATCTGCATCGGAGGCATTCTTGAAGCGCCACCATGTGCACTCGCCCCAGTCACCTGCGCCCTTGTCGCTTATGAGTGCGAGGACGTTCGGGTCCACGTATGCAACCTGGAACTCGTTGGTACGGCTACCGCCCGTATTGATATCAAAGGGGAACAGGATGGGAGCATCGGTAGTCTTGAGGATACCGTAGCCATAGCCGGAACCACTGCCGTCTGCAGTATAGTTCTCGAAGGTATAGGAACCCTTGGCAATCTGGGTACCGTCGGACTTGTAGGAGATGCAATCCCCGTCCTCATTGAAAATCATATAGGCATCGGGATCGCCATAACCATAGGCTACGTTACCGGCATGTGCGATCTGGCTGTCCTCCAGATCCTCAGGGGGACAACCCCACCATTTGCCGGGGACATCGACAGCGGAAGCTGCCTTGCCGGCGTTGTATCCTGCATTGCCCCAGCATGCGCCGTCAACTGTGTACCACTTCCATGCCTTGGAACCGGACTCGCCTGCGAGCACCTTCATCTCGGGAGAGAGGTCGGCGGGGACAAAAACGTCCACAGAACTCTGGAAAGAGACGACAGTGGCGTCCTGGTTCATGGTCGAGACATAGAATGGCTGGGTTGAGCTGGCACCGCGGCGAGGGGTGATATTGAATACTCCGGATGCACCGGTAGCAAGGACGCTCTTGGTGCCGTCTTCCTTCTGGGTGTATACCTGTACGGTAACCGAAGGTTCCGTCGTGAACTTGATGAAGTTACCGTCGTTCTGCGGAGTCGTGCAGGCGGCATCGGCATACTGACCCACAATCTTGAAGGCGTTCTGAATGTCTCCAGAAGTCTTTGCGGCATCTGCCTGGGGGCCGCTAATCAAGGCGGGCTCGCAGGAAGCAGCGAAGGCGCAAACGATGGCAGCAACAGCGAAATATAATGTTTTCTTCATGATTCCTTTCGTTTAAAAAGATAAGTGACTGCTACCAGCCGGGGAAGTCAAATGAGGCCCCCCAGCCTTCGTTCTGGGTAAACTTGTACTCTTCTCCGGCTCCGGCGGACAGGGAAATCTGGCTGCTGGGGATGGAGACGAATCCCTTGGTGGCTTTGTATCGGTTACCATAGCCGCCATTGTACTTGGAGGCGTTGTTGGTTCCCTCAACTCCGTTGTTCCATACCTTTCCGCCCTCCTGTTTGTCAAGGGCAGCGACTGCATAGTCCTCGCCGTAACGGCGCAGGTCGTTGAAGCGAACGCCCTCGAAGGCGAGCTCCCAACGACGCTCGTTGCGCAGGTTCTCATCGTTGAGCGGCTTGGTGGGAAGTCCCGCACGGGAACGCACCCTGTTGAAGGAATCGGCGTTGCCATTGATCTCGGCATCCATAAGAAGAACCTCAGCAAAACGGATCATGACCATATCGTTCACGCAGTTGAGCTGGAAATTATCCTCGTTGCCGCTGGACCAGGTAAGACCGGGGAACATGACATTGGTGAAGGACTTCATGTACTTTTCGTTCTCCTCGCTGTAGGCTATGACAGGCATGTTCTTGGTCTGGTAGTAACCGCTCTCCTGGATGTTGGAGTCACCGCCGAACTTGTAGCTTGCCCATTTGTCGACGGAAATGATACTGGCATCCAGACGGGGATCGTTGGGCTCGATGGCCTTCCAGTCATCCACGAGTTTCGGGGAGACAGGGCACATGCCCCAGCCGGTACCGAAAGGCATGCACTCACCGTTGTCGAGGCTCTGGCCGCGAACTCCCATGAACAGGCAGGTCTGGTTGGAGTAGCCGATGGTCGTACCCCATGAAGGCTGGGTGTTGAACTTGATGACGAACATGGCCTCGGGGTTGCGGGCACCGTCGTCCTCGACCCACTTGTAACCTTTTCCGTTCCAGGGGTTCTTGGGATCCTCGATGGAGCACCTGTTGGTGTAGGCCCACAGGTTGTGGTAGTCTCCCACGAGGGAGTAACCGGAGTTGTTGACGCAGTCGGTGATGTATTTGCCGACGTCGCTCTTGGTGATCTTGGTCCCCTCTGCGATGCTCACCCCGATGGCCTCATTCTCATAGGCGGGGAGGGTGATGTCGCTAAGGCCGTAGAAACCGCTGGCGAAGAGGTATGCACGGCCAAGGAGGGCCTCGGCGGCATACTTATCCACGTGGCCGTCCCCGATGGACTGGGTGGCAGGCATGATGTCAGCCGCAATCTTGCAGTCCTCGATGATCTGTCCCCAAAGGGCCTCGCCGCTTATCTGGGGCAGGGTGGGGTCAGCAGTCGTGGTAATGGGGCAAGGGATGTTTCCGAACATGGAAGCAAGCTCATAGTAGAACCATGCACGAAGGAAGAAAGCCTCTCCCATGTACTGGTTCAGTTTGTCGGCTACACCGCAATTGGGCATGGCCTCGATGGCGGCATTGGCCCTGGCGATACCTTTGTAACGGTTCACGTAGAAATCGTTGTACATATCGGTACCGAAGTTCAGCAGGAGGTCCTCAGCCTGCATGGTCTGGTCGTTCTGTCCGCCGCCGCCGAGGGCATCGTCAGAAGCGGCCACGCTCCACAGGAAGTGGTTCACGTGCACGTTTGATCCGATGGAAACATTCAGGTTGTTGTAGATACCTGAAAGCATCTGGTCGGCATCGGTGGCATTCACCGGGAAGTTGCTGCTGTCCTTTGACCAATAGTTGGTAGTGTCGAGGAATGACTCACACGAAGCAAAGGAAAGGGCGAGAGCGGCAATTGCTGCAATGGTAAATATCTTTTTCATCTCAGTCATCCAATTAGAATTTGAGGTTCAGACCGAATATGAGGCTCTTTGCCTGAGGATAGTAACCCAGGTCGATACCCTTTGCCCAGCCGTCGAAGCCGGAGGAAGTACCCACCTCAGGATCCATACCCTTGAACTTGGTGAAGCAGAAGGGGTTCTGGGTCTGGACATAAGCATGGAGGGTGCCGAAGGGACAATTCTTCCAGAGTTTGGAGAAGTCGTAACCCAGCGTAATGGTCTGGATACGGAAGAAGTCAGCATCCTCGATGAAGATGTCGGAGTTGTTCATGAAGTTGTAGTTGGTTCCTGCAACCAGGCGAGGGAAGTGGTTGGAGGTTCCTTCACCGTGCCAGTACTCGTACACCTCGGTGGTGTAGTTGTTCCACTGGCTGTCGGTGTAGCGGCGGTAAGCCCTGAACACCTGCTGGCCGAACATACCGTAACCGCTCACGGCGAAGTCGAAGCCCTTGTAGTAGATGGAGAAGTTCAGACCGAGGTTGAAGTCCGGGTTCGGGTCGCCGGTCATGGTCTTATCGCTGTCGTCGATAATGCCATCCTTGTTCTGGTCCACGAACTTGAGGTCACCGGGGACAACGCCTGCGACGATGGTTCCGAGGCCCTGTGCCTTCCAGTCATCGATTTCCTGCTGGTTCTGGAACACACCTGCGCTCTCATAAGTCCAGAAGTAACCGATAGGATAGCCTACCTGGGCGCGGTACATTTCAGCAATACCCTGGACGACGCTGCCCTGACCGTGGATGATGCCCTCATCGTTGGCGATGCGGGTGACGCGGTTCTTGTTGTATGCGCCGTTCACGCCGATGCTGTAGGAGAAGTCCTTGCCGATGGCGTCGCTCCAGTTGAGGGAGAGCTCGACACCGGTGTTGCGCACGTCACCACCATTGATATAAGGTGCATTGGCACCGAAGTGACCCATGATGGGGGCGTTGACCAGCCAGTCCTTGGTATCTTTCTGGTACCAGTCGAAGGCTACGTTGAGGCGATTCGAGAACAGGCGTGCGTCGAAACCGAGGTCAAGCTGCTGGGAAGTCTCCCAAGTGATGTCGGGGTTCGCAAGCTTGTCAGCATAGGCTCCTGTACCGGAAGTGGTGGCGGTGGGACCCGTGTAGAAGGAGTAACCTCCGTCAGCGGCACCTACGGATACGGTGGACAGGTACTGGAAGTTGGAGATGTTGCAGTTACCGTTCTGGCCCCAGCTACCGCGAAGCTTGAGGAAGTTCACGATGTTGTTGTCATTCCAGAAGTCCTCGTTGGAGACCACCCAACCTGCGGAGACCGAAGGGAATGTTCCCCAGCGGTGACCGGTCATGAAGTTGGAGGAACCGTCACGGCGAAGGATCAGGGACATCATGTACTTCTCGGCATAGTCGTAGTTGATCCTGCCGAAGAAGGAAACCAGGCCGCTGTCGCCCCAGGTGGAACCGGAGACATCAGTCAGCGAAGGATCGCCGGAAGTATTGCTGACGTAAGCGTACTTCCACATGTTGGGCCACAGGACACCGCTGTTGGCGGCACCTACGCTCTCACCGAAACCGCTGTGCTCAAGGGTATTACCGATGAGGGCATCGATGTGATGACCCCCGGGGAGGTCGAACACGTAGTTGACGGTATTCTCCCAGGACCAGTTCCAGCCGGCGGATGCGCTCTGACTTACATTGTCAACATCCGAGAAGGCATAGTTGGTGAGCCTGTAGGACAAACCGTACTGACGGTAGGTGCTGGCGCTCATCCTGTAGTTGATCTGGCTCTTCCAGATGAGGCCCTTGATGGGCTGGACACGGAGGTTGCCGGACAGGGTGAGACCGTAGCCGTGGGAGTTGTTGTTACCGCGGGAAGAGTAGACCATTGCGGCGATGGGGTTGGAAGTGTAGCTGTCCAGATTCCATATACCGCTGTTGCTCAGCCAGTCATACTCAGTGTAGGAACCATCTTCCTGACGCACGGGGACGAGCGGGTTGGCGGACATCATGTTGTACACATCGTTCCAGTAGTGGTTGCCTGTACCGATACCGCCGCTCTCGGAGGTGCTGAAAGTAATGTTCTCACCGAAGGAGATCACGTCGAACTCGTCATTCTTGAGGATGACATGGTCGGAGTTCACACGGACGGTCAGACGCTTGTAGTTGGAAGCCACGGGCTTTCCGAAGATACCTTCCTTGTCAGTGTAGCTCACACCCATGGAGAACTTGGACATCTCGTTACCTCCGACGATGTTGACGGCGTGGTTCTGGTTGGGGGCATTGACGTTGCGGATCTCATCCAGCCAATTCGTTCCGGTGAAGGTGCCGTTCTTGATGCTGGAGTACAGCTCCCTGCTGAGAGTGCCCTCCCAGTCGATGGGCTCCTTGCCCATGTTGAAACTTACCTGGTCCTGGATGTCCATGTACTGCTGTGCAGTGAGGAACTCAGGCATCTTCTGGACGTTCTGCACGCCGTAGAAACCGTCATAGGTGACAGTCATCTTGCCGGATTTACCCTGCTTGGTAGTGATGAGGATAACTCCGTTGGCGCCACGTGCACCATAGATGGCGCAGGATGCAGCGTCCTTGAGGACGTCGATACTCTCGATGTCGGAAGGGTTGAGGGAATTGATGTCGCCGCCCGCAACTCCGTCGATGACATACAGAGGTGCATAGGAACCGGTGGTACCCATACCGCGGATGTTCACATTGTAACCTGAACCGGGCTGACCGGAAGAGGACATGATGCTCACACCGGGAGTGGAGGCCTGCATTGCACCGAGGGCTGAGGTGGCGTTGATCTTCGTCAGTTCCTCGCCTTTCACCTGAACGGTGGAACCGGTAACGAGTTTCTTCTTCTGGACACCGTAGCCGACGACCACGACTTCCTCAAGAAACTCGGAGTCTTCCACAAGAATCACATTGAAAACCGTCTGGCTTCCGACTGCGATAGCTTGGGTCTTGTAACCAATGGACGAAATTTCGATGGTTGCGCCAGGTCTGACCTGAAGCACGAAATCACCGTCCACACCAGTGATGGCACCGTTCTGGGTGCCGCTTTCAATGACACTGGCTCCGATAAGGGGTCCAACGGCGTCGAAAACCGTTCCGGAAATCCGGATGGTCTGAGCCATTGCAGCCACTCCCAGGAGCATAAGTGCCACGGACGCAAGAATTTTGCTTTTCATGTAGTGGTTTGTTGGTTGGGAATATGGGTAATAAAAAAAACGTTTAGTCAAATTGGGTCTTAGTCATCCGGGCTTCCGACCGAATGCGAATTCGGACCAAAGATAACAAATAAAAAAATAAAATAGGAAGCGCCTTTGTCATCAATAAAAGACAATGTTTAAAAAGTATCAAACTTTGATATTATAGTACAATTGGAGACCATTTCGGAAACGTCCCAGCAGGGCATTTCCCACCTTCGGAAGCAGACCCCATGTCCAAGGGGGGGGCTTTCAGTGAAAGAGGACCGTCATTTTTCTGTAACTATCTTTATTATCTGTAACTATTTTTATTATAGGCAGTAAGTATCCAAAAAATCCTGCTTTTTACCCCACCCGACAGGCAGGAGAAACCCCGTTTCCGAAAATAATGAACACATTTGTCGAACAATTGGACCTCCCGTCATTCCTTCCCGGAACTGACACAAAAGCATCATTGAGTAATCCGTTACCAAGAATGGTCACATTGGCCCTGGAGTGCCATTCCTTTTGCAAGGGGGCCGCAGCGTCGGTTGGAGGTGTGGGAGCATTGTGTTAAATTTGTCAGGCGGAGCCCTGTCCCAGGGGACCGTCCACAGGATAACCACATACTAGCGTTCACCATGAGAAAAGCACCTTTCCCCGCACTTCTTGCAGTTCTCCTCACCGTTGCCGCTCCCTCCCTCCTCTCCCAGGAGAGGACAATAGTGGAGGCACCCGAGGCACCCTTTGCCTTCGAGCCGCTTCAGATGTTCCATTTCCCCGCAAAGGACTTCCCCATCACCAGGTACGGAGCCAGGCAAGGTGACGTGAAAGCTACAAGCGAGGCTTTCCGAAGGGCCATGGCAGCATGCAACAAAGCGGGAGGCGGAAGGGTCGTGGTGCCAAAGGGCGAATGGCTCACAGGTCCGGTTCATTTCATGAGCTGCTGCAACCTCTATCTCAGCGAGGGCGCGACCCTCGTCTTCGACGATGACCTCAGCCTGTACTATCCCGCCGTGAAATGTTCATGGGAAGGGGCCGAGTGCATGAACATCTCTCCCCTCCTGTACGCCTACGGGTGCGAGAACATCGCCATCTCGGGTCCTGGCACGATCGCTCCCAAAATGGATTTCTGGCGCACTTGGTTCGACCGCCCCCATTCCCACATCCAGGCTACGAGGCAACTCTACGCCATGTGTTCCACCCAGGTTCCCGCCGAGGACCGCCACATGGAGAGGGAAGGAGTGCAGATGCGTCCCCATCTGATTCATTTCAACAGATGCACCAATATCCAGCTGGATGGCTTCAAGATCCGAGAGAGCCCATTCTGGACCATCCACACCTTCATGTGCCGGGACGTCTGGGTACATGGGCTCGACGTGTACGCCCACGGGCACAACAATGACGGCATAGACCTGGAAATGACCCAGCATGCTCTAGTCGAGGGGTGCTCCTTCGACCAGGGGGATGACGCGGTCGTCCTGAAGGCCGGGCGCAACCAGGACGGGTGGGCACTGGACATGCCGACGCAGGACATTGTGGTGCGCAACTGCGAGATAGTCCAGGGGCACTGCCTCCTTGGAATCGGCAGCGAGATGTCCGGCGGGGTAAGACGGGTGTACATGCATGACTGTCATTCGGGTGACAGGGTGTACCGGCTTTTCTACATCAAGACAAACCACCGTCGGGGCGGCTTCATCGAGGACATAACGGTGGAGAATGTATCCGCGACCGATATGCTCCGTGTCTTTGAAATCGACACCGACGTCCTGTACCAGTGGAGGGACATTGTCCCGACTTTTGAGACTAAGATTACCCGCATCCGAAATATCACTATCCGTAATGCAACCGCAGAGCAGTCCGAGGCCGTGTACGAACTGCGGGGAGACTCCAGGGACCCCATCGAAGGGGTCACAATCGAGAATATCCATGTGAAGAGCCTCTCGGGATTTCTCAACAATACGGAGTTCGTGAAGAACTTATCAGTCAAGAATATAACAATCGATGAGTACGCCCCCGGGGCCAAGATTCCCAATCTCTCCGGCTTTGCCCCGGGAAGATGACCTTTCAAACGGATCATGAGAACACGCAACCTTTTTCTAGCCACGCTCCTTGCAGGCGCCTGGAGCGCCCTTCCCGCACTTTCGCAGGACTCCTCCCCCATCGGGCATCCCTCCGACGGCCCGAAGGGGGACCTTCCGGCGCTTCCTGTCTTCAAATTTCCCCACAGTGCCGTCCCCCGCATAGACGGGGACTTCTCCGACTGGGACATGGTCCCCGAGAGTTATGTCATCGGAATGGACCAAATGAGGGAGGATAACGGATACCACACCGCCCCCGACCCCGGGAACCTGGACATGCGGATGAAAGTGGGATGGGTAGAGGGGGAAAGCCGCCTGTACTTCATGTACGAGGCCAAGGACGACTACTGGGATTTCAGCACACTGGGCCTCAGGGGGGACGTACTGGAAGTCGTCGTGGACGGGGACCGCTCGGGAGGTCCTCACATAGCCCGTTTCCGTCCGGACCCCGAGCACTCCTCCGAGATGGAGTCCTACTTCACCTTCCAGAATGTGCATGCCCAGAACTACCATATCTTCACCCCTCCCGCTCCGGGAAAGAGCTGGGCCATGGTCTGGGGACCCCAGCAGTGGCTCAAGGATTACCCATGGGCCAACCAGGCCTACCGGTATTCTTTCTCCCACGGCGAGGGAGGGACCCTGAGATTGGAATTCTACATCACCCTCTTCGACAAGGCGGACCCGGGCGGAGCAGGAAAGTCCATCCCAAGCACCCTGTACGAAGGCAAGTCCATAGGCCTTAGCTGGGCGGTCATCGATTTTGACGGAGGGCAGTCCAACAACGGTTTCTGGAACCTTTCCACGGAACATAAGATGTACGGGGATGCCTCCTTCGAGCGTGAGTTCGTGCTTCGCCCCCTCGAGGACAAGGACACCCTCACCGCGGCATGGGAGCACTACGTAATCCCCGGCACCCGCACGGTCCGCTTTACGGACCTCAGCGAAGGGGACATCGACTCCTGGCACTGGGACTTCGGCGACGGGACCGTCTCAGATTCCCCTTCTCCCTTCCACACCTATGAAAACGACGGTGTGCAGTACACCGTGACCCTCACTGTCAAGGGCCCCCAAGGGCAGAGACGCTGCTGCAAGGTATGGGATGTCGGGGTTTGGGGATACTCCCCTACCGCCTCCAGCCTGTTTTTCAGGAAAGACAGCCTCCAGGTCACCGAAATCTCCTCCGGGGAAGTCGTCCAGTACCGCAACGTCGGTCACCACGGTCCCGCCGTGGAGGATGCCGGGGCGATGTACCGCCTCTACTACAATGACAGCGGAGCCATAGACGTATACTCCAAGAGCGGGGAGGGAATGGAACTTCGCAGGTATCTATGGTATCCTACCGAACAGCAGCAAGAGACCGAAGGTGCAGGGTGCGATGAGTACCTGGTCGGAAAGACCGTAGGTCTCGGGGGCATCGCCCTCTGGGACGGGAAAGAGGAAGTGAAGCTCAGGGCCACCCGAAGCAGGACCGCCAGGGTCGGAAAGACTGAGCATGGTTCCTTCGCGGAGGTCATATCCTACGGGGTGCAGTGCGATGGGCGCCTCTATGACATTTCACTGAGGGTCGACGTGACGGAAGGCTCCCGAGTGGCGAAAGTGACTGCGACGGAACTTGGCGGAAAGAAAGTGAGGTTCCTTACCGGGGTAAACTTCCATCCCGGGGAGAGCGTCACCGTGGGGGACGGCTACGCCTGCGTCTGGGGAGTCCACCCCGCAGACGTCTCCACCTCACCCTCCCCCATCGGGGCAGCCATCGTTTTCGACCCCTCCATCTTCAAGGACGTGGAGAAGACTTCCGACATGGTCAGGCTCATTTCAAGGCCATCAAGCAGCGTGTCCACCCATATAACTGCCGCATCCACCAAGGAAAAGGGCATATCCTCAGAGGAACTGCTGCTATCCTTTGTCCGGTCACTTTGCGAGTCCCTGTAGTCCGCGTTCGGACGGAATGGACCTGGACAGTGTGAGGGTGTCCCCGTAAGGGGCTGTTTCGCCAGTCCCTACGGTGACGCAGCGGGGATAGAAGCGGGAAGGTGCTGTAGAGGCTCCTTTTTACCAGTCCCGGATGACCCCGGGATCCTTGAACACCGCCTCGAGGGCATCGAAAAATGGTTTGGCCCCGCCCCCGTCCAGGGCCCTGTGGTCAAGGCAGAGGACAAGTGGGATGGTCTTTTCACCGGACGGTCCCTCCCTCATGGACCCAATCCCTATTGCCGCCACTTGAGGCGGGACTATGTCCAGAAGCTCCATCTCGACGGGAAGCCCCTTCATCACCGAACCGATATTCGATACCGTCACACTCCCCTGTCGAAGGTCCTCCGCCGTGATTTTCCCCTCCGGGGGAATGGCCCGGTATGCCTTCAGGTCCTTCCTGGTAGGTTTTATGAGGCGCCCCTTGCCCACTCTCGCACCTACTATCCTGGAGAGCACCCCCAGGTGCAAATGCTTCACTTCGTCAAGGGTCTGACGAAGGGCCACTTCATACATGGCGCTGTCCATGTCCGTTGAGCGTATCTTCTCCCTGAGGGTGGACATCTTGGAGGCTATCGCATCCAGGGAGTCGTTTTCGATACCTCTGAGTGTCACCGTCATCATCTTCCCGGAAGGAAGTACCCAGGGAATGGATACGTCGATAGAGGCCGAGGGAGTGAGAGTGCCGGTGACGGTACGGGGGTTGAAACGGAAGGTGGCTTAAGGGAGGGTGCGGCCTTGAGGCCTTCTGTGATGAGCCTTAGAAGAAGCGTATTGAGCGTAAGGGCGGGCGGCTGTGAGTTTGACGCAGCTCCCTCAGGCGGATGTATTCCTCCCAAAAGAGGGTCACGTCCGGAGTGTACCTAAGAGCTATGTGCGGGATCTCCTTCCATGAGAGGGTGGTCATGTGGGAGACGATCCTCCTCGATATCCCGAATTCAGATTCTCTTGTGATCTTATCTCTTACGGCGGTTGACCCGCCTTATTTTCTCCAGCATGCCAGAGTTCCACGTTTCATCCCCCGGAAGCTGGTAGCGGCAGTTGCCTTCGGCGGAGGGAGTGAAAATGGTCTCGGCACCAGATGTAATGCTTATCGTACCTCTTTGCGAAAGGTTGAAAAGGGAGTCTCCTTCCACTGCCTGGATTACCGCCATGGGGTCCCACATCATCTGTCCCGTGTTGCAGTCACATGTCATGTAGACCTGCTTTATGGGATGGACATCCGTCCATGAAACGTCAGCGATGACCACGTCCGGCTTGTACTCTATGCCCTGCCCCACTTCCATGGGGGAGAAGACCATGTCGACATCCTCTGGCCAGAGGCGGAAGAAGTCCTGGGCAAAAGAGAGGCCCTGCGCGAAATTGAAGTCCGGCTCAACCGATTCCCCGAATACCCCTCCCATGATGTACAGGCACTTGACTTTACGACGCACCAGTTCCACGCCTCCGAGGGGCGAGTACTTGTCCCCCTCGGACAGGAGCAGTTGGGAAAGCGCTGTCACGAATCCTACCGAGCATATGCTCACTGAATGGTCCGGGCTCGAGGAGAGGAGGCGGCGATACACTTCCCACCCGTCAGGAAGGGAGGCGTAGTCCCTGACAGACCGCTCGAAGAGCGGCTTTCCCTCCTTGTCGGCATAGGTCGGAAGGGCAGAGTAGTCAATCCACACCCGTGGGGCCGCTATGCCCTCCTTTACGAGTCCTATCGGAAGGTGGGGACAGCCGAAATAATTGTTCATCACGTCCACTACCGCAGCCCCGCTCTCCCCTAGGCGGTCCACTATGACCCCGAGAAATTCGCACATGCCGTCGTTTTGGTATGAGTAGAGCATTTCCAGGGCGAAGAGGTCATCGGTGGAGGATACCATATCGGTATCGAGGATAACAAGCGGCACTCCGCCATAGGGGCCGTCTTCTTTATTGACCCCGGAGCATGAGGGGAGCGTAAGGGTAGCCAGGATGAATATCAACACTTCGGCTGCAATATGGCTTTTCATAAGTTACTGCTATAAAGATTCTTTCCTTCTCCATTCGCTTGCCCTGACGGAGAAATTCTCCCTCAGGCACTCGCTGTACAGCCATGGCTCGCAGCTATGGATGTCCCCTGAGTTTATGATTCCCTTGTAGGGAGCATATTCATCGGCGCTGTAACCGGTGGCCACGAGGACCTTGTATTCGGGAGAGAGAGTTATGGTGATGGTGTCATGGACAGTGGCGGGGGTGGCATCGGTGCGCCAGTTGACGGGATTTATGCAGATATCGGACCCCGCAATGATGGGCTTTATGTACCTGACATCCTTCACCGTATTGTAACATACCGTGACCCCGGTATCCTTATCGCCCTTGGCGGGACGGATGCGGGGGCATTCTTTCATATCCTTATCAGTCACTTTGTAACCAAGGACATAGGCCGCTGCCAACTGGCCGTAGGTCCGCTCGTCCATATGTTTGAGGAGCTCCACTACCGCAAGTCCTCCCTGGCTGAACCCGGCTATTATGAGAGGACGGGAGGTGTCCCTCTTTTCCTGGAAAATGTCGAATGCGGCCTTCACGTCCTCCATGGAGAGCCTTGTCCGCCTCATGACAGTGTCCTCTATCTGAGTCACCCATGCGTCAATCGTGGCGTGGCGGTAGTACGGTGCGAAGAAGCGGTTGCCGGGGGCCATGTAAGAGGCCGCCCGGGTGATTTCAGAGGCCATATCGGCCTGGTGACGCGGGTTCCAGACATCGGCATAGTGGCAGGTGGTCCCGTCTTCCGCACTCCAGTCCTCCTCCCAGGTCGATACGACATAGAACACGTCTGCCCCGGTATTGTCGGGATCCTCGTCCCTGGTAATCCACATCACGGGGTCCGTGTAGTCGGGAGGGGCGGGGATGAACTGGGAGGGAAGGGCGGCAGTTCCCTTCCCGCAAGGGACGAAGCGAATGAAAAGACACACCCCGCAGGCAAGAATGAGTGCGGCGGCTATCCAGGGGAAAAGGGTCTTTTGTTTCATCGGGAAGGGTGCGGGAAGAGACTACTTGCAAAGCTTCTTTCTCAGGGCGGCCCTGTCCTCCGGTCCGAAGCCAAGGGCCTTTTCAAGATATGCATCCATGGATCCGTAACTCTCGTCAATGAGGTCGAGGGCGCTCTCGAAATTCTCGACACTCACCCCTATCATTGAACGGATGAAGGAGAGTTCATTTTCGCCTCCTCCCATCTCGGTGACCTGCTCCGAGAGTTTTTCCACAGCCGAGGCATAGGAGACGTTGGAGAGGTTGAAGTCATCGACTATGGTCCTGCGGTCAGCGCCCAGGGCTGCAAGTACGAATGCAGTGGCCCACCCTGCACGGTCCTTCCCCTGGGAGCAGTGCCAAAGCACCCCGCCCTTGGCTGAAAGTACGCCACGGAGGAACTCCCCGTACCTCTTCTGGGAGGTGGGGTCCATTACGATGGCGGGATACATCCGGCGGCCAAGTTCCTGGGCCCGGGGATTGAAGGAGTACTGGACGAGTTTAGCTACGAAATCGGAGGCTTTCGTCTCGACGGTATCGGCCCTCCCCGAAGAGAAGCCCCCTATGAAGGCCTGGGGAAGAGTCGAAAGACGGGTATTGTTCACCCCTTCGATGACCCTGTCCGGGTCTGCCCCGGCTTCCGCGTCAAATCTGAAGTCAAATACGTCACTCAGGGCGAAACGCTCCTTGAGCAGCGCCACGTCCGCATCCGTGGCGGCCCCAAGGTGGCCGGAACGGATGAGCATGGCTGGCTTTATGGTCTTCCCGCCAGCCACCTTCAGACCTCCGAGGTCCCTGGCGTTCTCTATTCCCTCGAAAGGTATCGTACGGTCCTCTGCGGACTTGGTGCAAGATGGCAGTATCATCAGGATAAAAAGGATGGGGATAATGTGTTTCATGGAATTAAAATATCAGGAAACGGTCAATGAGCTGTCTAGTCGATTCCTTAAGTGGTCCTTTGCCGTTGGTGAGCTTAGAGCACATGAAGGTAAACTTCGCAGCGGCAAAGGGATAGACACGCCTGACATGGTCATCTATCTCGCCCTGGGAGTCAGTGTTCCAGTAAGCCCTGGTGAAAAGCTGCCAGTGACGCTGCAGGGTGGCGGGTTCAAGATGGAAGAGTTCGTCAGCCTTCTCCCTGGTCAAGACGTTCATCGCGAAGAACATAAGACCGAGGTCCCACTCGGGGACTCCATAGGAGAAGTCCCCCACGTCTATCCAGAGGTCCTTCTTCCCGTCAGATATGATATTGCCGAAATGAAGGTCGCCGTGAAGGCAGAAAGGAGGAGAGGGAACCGTGTCAAGGAACTGAACGAAACGGTCCTTGTAAGTCTGCGGCAGGGACTCGTACCTGAGGATCCACTCCTTCGCCGTCTCTTTCATTTCGGGAAGGCGAGTCGTATCGGCGGGAGTATCATGGATCCGGCGGGCAAGGGCGGCGAACTTCTCTGTCAGGGGAACCATCTTGTCAGGTTCCTGGGAAATAATCCTGGCGTAGGAACGTTTGCCAGGTATGCGTTCATACTCTGCACCGTAACGTTCCCCATCGGTTACCAGGCGAATGGGCCTCGGGGTCGGGATACCCGCCTCGTATACAAACTGGCACATGTGGAACTCATGTTCGGATGTCTCGGCATCTAAGCCTTTCGTGAAGAGCTTGGCGAGAGTGCGGCCATCCTTGCTGTCGTAGGTGATGGCAGTGCTGCCGGCCCCCGACTGGTTGTAGTCGTCGAGATTGATTTTTGTGTACATGGATATTCTGTTCTGAAAGTCCGGCGCTCCTTTGCTGGGCACATCCCCCTCCATAAAAGGATGGGACAGGGATTACATATAGGATAGAATGAGATTCGCCATCTCCTCTGCACTATGGCCGTCCGCCTTGATGGTGAGGTTGTAGTTGCGGGCATCGTAGCGGCTCACACCGGCGTAGCGACGGATATAAGTCTCGCGTCCCTTGTCAATTCTGTCGATGAGGTCCTTCGCCTCTTTCTCGCTCAGGGCCTGCTTCTTCATGATCCTGTCGATGCGGTAGGGCATGGACGCAGTGATAAGCACATGGAGGCTGTTGGGGTGATTTGCAAAAACATAGAAGCCGGAACGTCCTGCAATGACACAGGAACCCATCTGTGCGAAGCCCTGAAGGATCTGCACCTCGGCGGCAAAGATTTCATCCGAAGTGACTTCGGAATGAAGCTCCCTCGTATAGCCCTGACCCAGGTCCATGACCCGTGCCGCAGGCATCGGGGATAGCATATTGAGGGGGGAAACGGCACCGAGGATGTCCTTGAGCCAGTTTTTCTTCTCGGCCTTCAGTCTCTCAATGGCCTGGGCACTGAGGTTGAGCTCCTTTTGAAGAGACTCAAGGAGTTGCTTGTCGCAGTATCGGACGGCGAGTTTCTCGGAGAGGATTCGTCCTACGGTATGCCCGCCGGAGCCGACTTCGCGGCTAATTGTTATGACGAACGGTTCTTGCTTGTTCATGGTTTTGACAAGATTTTGGCAAATTTAGCATTTTTGGAGGAACGCTCTTCTTTTCATTTCCAAAAGAATTGGGGAATGTCGCTACAGACTGCCCCCCAAAAACATTATTTTTCCCGCCGCTTTGGCAAAAATGTTCAGATAAAGATTCTACCTTTGCAGTACTGAAGCAATCTTAAACTCCCGGTTACTATGAACGAACAGCCCCACTATCCTACCATTGACCTCTCGTCCTGGACCAAGACAGGAGAGGGCGGGAACGGCAGCACCTACCAGAACCCCGAGCGCCCTGACGTGCTTCTCAAAGTGAACAAGGATGGGCTGAATGACCTCAAGACCGTCCAGGAGGAGTTCTCTCCCTCCGCCGAGGTCGCACGACTCGGGATCCCCACTCCCGGAATGTTAGGGATAGTGCGTGTGGGGAATGGCTATGGCATCCTCTCAGAGAGGATAAAGGACAAGAAATCCATTTTCCGCATCTGTCACGACGAGCCCGGGAGGATAGATGAGATGGCGGTGCTCTTCGCCGAGGAAGGCAAGAAACTTTTCTCAACGCCCTGCAACACCGATTTCTTCCCTTCCCGCAAGCAGATGGCCCTTCGCGGTCTGGACCTTTCGTCCTTCCTGGGGAAAAAGACCTGCGACACACTGCGCTCATTCATAGAGGGGATTCCCGAGGACATTCACTGCGTCCACGGGGACTTCCAGCCGGGGAACATCATCATATCCGGGGGCAAGCCCTACTGGATTGACCTGGGGCGTTTCGCCTGGGGAGACCCCATGTTCGACATCGGTCACCTCTATCTATCATGCGTAGTGTACGGCAAGATGAAGCAGGCCCAGGAGATCTTCCATATGGAGGAGCAGCAGCTCCGGCACTTCTGGGACTCTTTCGCAAAGGCTTATACAGGCTCGCAGGACCACAGTGACTTTGACCTGGAGGCTGCCCGTTTCGGTGCCGTGGACATAGCTATGAGGACTGTATACCAACGCCCTTCCTTCATCCGCAAACTGTTTTTCCGGCTGCAGGCACACTCCCTCATGAAATTCTTCAAAAAGTGAAAACCTTCTGCACCCGATGCCCTGGCGGGGAATTGACTCCCAGGGGGCAAGAACCCAGCGTATCCCCCCAGGCAGAAACGAGGTCCAACCCGTGGCAGTTGCCTGGAACTGACAAAGAAGAAGACTATAAAGACTCTAAAATAAACAAGATTCATCCCGCATGCCATACACCTGCGGAAAACCAGAACTTTCATTATGAATAAAAAAATCGCATGGGCGCTGCTGCCCATAATCCTTATCATCGGAATTGCCTTCTGGGCATCCTGCAGCTACAAAGACAATGATGTCCTCCCCACCGAGGACAGCAGTGAGTTCGTGAACCTCACGGACGTAGTTCCCGATGCAATCCTGGAAATAAGGTACTACGGGACCTACAACTTCGTGGGTGCACGCATCGATGGCTACGAGGAGCCTACCGCCCTGCTTACGAGGAAGGCCGCCGAGGCACTGAAGGCTGTGAGCGATGACGTGATCGCCCAGGGCTACCGCCTGAAAATCTACGATGCCTATCGTCCCCAGAAAGGCGTGGACCACTTCGTGAGGTGGGCTGCCGATATCCAGGACACCAAAATGAAGCCCTACTTCTACCCGGACCTCGACAAAAGCGTCCTCTTCGACCAGGAGTACATCATGGAAAAGAGCGGACACACCCGCGGTTCCACCTTGGACATCACCCTCTTCGACATGGAGACGGAGAAGGAGCTGGACATGGGAGGCACTTTCGACTGGTTCGGTCCCGAGAGCCATCCCGATTTCTGCGGGAATCCCCTCACCGGGGAATACACCGGCGACAACAGCAAGAGTCCATCCAACCCCAAGAGGAGCATCACTGCCGAGCAGTTCGAGCACAGGATGATACTTAGGCGTGCCATGGAGGCACACGGGTTCCGCGCCCTGGACTCCGAGTGGTGGCACTTCACCCTCAAGGACGAGCCGTTCCCCGACACTTATTTCACTTTCCCGGTAAGGAAGCTTCAGTAGGGAAAGTGACAGGCAGGCTGCCGGCATTGGCCGTAAAAGTGTTCCACAGGGTTCCCTCCCTTTCGGGCAGGCCCTGTGGATTTTCTTTTTCCCGGCCCGTTCCTTATCCGGTCCTGGGGTCTGTACTTCTTCTATCCCTCACCATTACTTTTTCGTGGCCTCCCCTTCGGTGGCCTTGTCATCCCACTCGAAAGAGTAGACTATGGCCTCCACCTGACGCAGGTACTGCCTCTTATCGTAGCGGGGAGCGTAGACCCAGCCCTCAACCACG
>CAJOLJ010000003.1 GCA_905235445.1 uncultured Bacteroidales bacterium | reverse complement strand
GACCCCGCCACGGACAAACGCAGGGCGTACTACAATATCTGTATCATCAAGTACTTCCTTGACATCATCTCCCCGAGCAATG
Organism: uncultured Bacteroidales bacterium; assembly: GCA_905235445.1. Classification (GTDB taxonomy): domain Bacteria; phylum Bacteroidota; class Bacteroidia; order Bacteroidales; family UBA932; genus Cryptobacteroides. The sequence continues at coordinate 100,609 of CAJOLJ010000003.1, read as the reverse complement.
ACTTTAAGGAGAAACTGCTGGCGCTGTTTGCCGCCTTCCCCGAAGTGGATCTTAACGCGATGGGATTCAATCCCAACTGGGAGAGTGAACCGTTATGGATAACACCGACGAAGTGACTACACACGAAGTTCTCGGAAACATTTTCCAGAACTTTCCCTCGGCGAAAATGCCGAAAACCAAGTCCGGTTTACTAGCAAATAAACGCCCTTTTTTCTGAACCACATTTGAACCACGGAATCTATAACTAATTGATAATCAATTATTGTTACATTCTGCGAAGGAATAGTAAGATTCATCCGTGAGGATGATGTGATCGAGGAGCGAGATGTCGAAGATGTCGCAAGCTTTGCGGAGCTTGTTCGTCTCGTTGATGTCGGCCACGCTCGGGGCGGGTGTCCCGCTCGGGTGGTTGTGGAAGAGGATGATTGCGGTGGCATTCGTCAGCAGCGCTTCCTTGATGATTCGGCGGTGGTCGACCGGGGTCGACTTGATGGTCCCGACGGTGATCATCTTCTTGGCCAGCGGAAGGTTGGCCGAGTTGAGAAGGAGGATCCAGGACTCCTCGTGGTCGAGGGCCCGGAGGTCTTCCCGGAGGAATCCGGCTGCCTGGGCCGATCCTTTGATCGGGGTGTCGGGTGTGTAGTGTGCTTGCTTACAACAGTTGCAGGAATGAAAAAGACACTATGTGGAAGTCTCCAGACACTAACGACATCAATTCGACTTGAGCACAGGACTATGGACTATATTATCCTATAAATTAATATATTACACACAGATACACACATATTTAATTATATGTGAACCATACACTTCGCCACTACGGCTCATCCGTGACATTTCTCTTGAGAATGCACAGCCGATTGAACCTTATCCAACGACCGGGCGAACATTGGCATGGGGAGAGGGAAACCATGCCAGAATCCGGAAATTGCAAAGGCAATCGGTCAGGGGACCTAAATTCCCAAATCTCACAGCGGGAGAAAAACGTCCAATCGGTCAGACGGAAAGGAATCAGTTAGACGGAAAGGAAATCGGTAAGGCGTAAAGCATCAGCGAAGGACAATTGCAGCAGCTCATGCATGTACGCCTGCAGCTGCCGTATACTAACAATAGATAATAGGTGTAAATGAGCCCGAAGAGGGCCGCAAAAGCCTGGGTAGCACTCCCCTCGCTTTTTTGTAATTTTGTTACACAATTTATATTATGTTAAGTTGTGTATACGTTTTCAGTCCCCTAGGGCCTCTAAACCCGAATTTGGCCGCCATTTGCCCGTGCAGTCATATTAGCGGACAACTGTGCGCGGCCAACGTTAGCGGACAACCGTGCAACTGCAATATTAGCTGCCAACCGTGTGCAACGAATTCAAATTTGGCTGTCACGTTACCTTTCTATTATGCCCGGGGCAACAAAAGCACACGGTTTTCCCTCAAAATCCCACCGGAAATTGTTAAATTTGCAAAATGTGGGAATACGGCCAAGTTCCATTCTCCCCCATCCGTTTTTGATCATACACACAACAATATAGCATATGCTACTTACAGTCCTGACTCTTCTCGGCGCTGTCTGTCTGTTCCTCTACTCGATGAACATGCTCAGCAACGCCCTTCAGAAAACATTCAGTTCTTCCCTCAGGTCTATGTACCCATGGATGACTTCAGCGGTTCCACGCAGGATCCTCGCCGGTGCGGCCTTCACGACAGCGGTCATGTCCTCGGGAGCGACGACCCTCATGGCAGTGACCAGTGTGAACAACGCTTTGCTCACCCTTCCACAGGCTGTAGGAGTCATATTGGGAGCGAACATCGGCTCAACGGTAATTCCATGGGTGATAACGATTTTCGGATTCTCACTGCACCTTGGGGCTATATGCTATATCGTATTCTTCGCAGGATACCTCTGCACGATGATAAAGAAGTTGCCACGCCTCAAGCTCATAGGAACGATACTGATGGCACTTTCCATCATGTTCCTGGCCCTTAACTTCATCGGCACATCTCTCAATACCCTCAATTCCTCCTATGCCCTGACTTCCTTCCTGGAGACCACTGCAAGCCATGGGTTCGGGTCCGTGCTGCTTTTCGTGCTGATTGGCATCGTGATAGCTACAGTGTTCATGTCATCCAGTGCGACAATCGTCCTGGCGCTGGTGTTCCTCAGTTTCGGATGGGTCCCCTACCAGATGGCCTGCGCCATGGTAATCGGTGCCAATGTGGGAACCACCATCAATACCTTCGTAGCATCCAAGAGAGGTAATGTGATGGCAAAGAGGGCCGGAGTCATAAGGACGCTGACCAATACATTCATCGCTGTCCTGGCCCTCATACTGTTCCATCCGCTGGTGAACTTCACCGGTTGGATCATATCGCTTTTCGGAGCGGAGAACCCCGCCACAGCGACATTCGTACCCGGCACTCCCCTACAGGTTTCAGCACTGTACGGTGTGTGCACCTTCCACACCCTGTTCTATCTGATTCCGACAATCGGATTGGCTTTCCTGTGCGAGCAGCTCGCCAAATTATCCGAGAAAATCATCCCCGGCGAACCTCCTGTGAAAGACGCCCACATAAAGTACATTTCCTCCGGACTGCTCCGTACCCCTGCAATATCCATCCTTCAGGCTTTCAACGAAGTGGTGAATTTCGGGGAAATCGCTTACGAGGGCTTCCGGCACTGTGCAGGTATGCTCAATGCCAAGGATGACGACACCTTCGAGGCTGAAAGGGCAAAACTCGTTGAATACGAGCAGATTACCGACAAGATGGAGTACACCATCGCAAATTTCCTGTCAGGTATCAATTCCTCCGAGCTCAACACAGAGGAGTCCTTGGAAATGAAGGGGCTGTACCGCATCATCGGGGAGCTCGAGAGCCTGGGCGACAGCGGCGAGAACTTCAGTCGCATCCTAGAGAGGGAGAAGGTCCACAACCAGGCCTTCTCCGAGGAAACCAAGGCCCAGCTGCAGCAGATGCTCCGCAAGGTGGACTCCGCCTTCTGCGTCATGAACTTCAACCTGAAGTCCGCCCTTTCCGGCAACCTTGACAACATTGAGAATGCGGAACTCGCTGAGGATGACATCAATTCCGCCCGCAACCGCATGAGGGAGGAAGCCATTGTCACAATCGAACATCAGACAGACTCCAACTATCAGTCGATGAACTACTTCCTCGACCTCATTGAGAACCTCGAGACCATGGGCGACTTCATTATCAATGTCTCCCAGGCACTGATGAAAGTAGAGAACAAGATTAAGAAAAGATAAGCCGGGCACACCACCCCGATTGAAATGACAAGAAAAAGAGTAGACTTCACACTTGAGAACGTGACGATTGAGGCCGTAGCCGCCGAAGGCAAGGCTCTCGCCAGGGTTGACGGCACAGTGGTATTCGTGCCGCTGGCTGTCCCGGGTGATGTCATCGACATTCACGTCTACAGGAAAAAGAAGAACTACATGGAAGGCACTGTCCAGAGGATAGTGAAGCCATCCCCCGACAGGCTTGAGCCTTTCTGCTCCCATTTCGGGGTATGCGGCGGATGCAAGTGGCAGCCGCTCCCCTACGGCATGCAGCTGAAGGCCAAGCAGCAGCAGGTCTATGACCAGTTGGTGAGAATCGGCCATCTGGATGTTCCGGAGATTACCCCGATCCTCCCTTCGGAGAACACGACATACTACCGCAATAAACTGGAGTTCTCCTTTTCACAGAAAAGGTGGATACTCAACGATGAGGACCCATCTTCCCTCACTCCCGAGCAGATGTGCGGGGTCGGGTTCCATGTCGGGAAGTTCTTCGACAAGGTCCTGGATATCCAGCATTGCTATCTCCAGGCCTCCCCTTCCAATGAGATCCGTCTCTTCATGAAAGACTTCGCACTCCGTAACGGCCTTGAGTTCTTTGACCTCAGGGAGAAGCGGGGCTTCCTTCGCACCATGTTCATAAGGACCACCCAGGACGGTGCGGTGATGCTCATAGTTTGCTTCTTCCATGACGACAAGGTCTGGATCCCGCGGATCCTGGACGCCGTAGCCGAGAAGTTCCCCCAGATTACCTCCCTATATTATATAGTGAATCCCAAGGTCAATGATTCCATCACTGACCAGGAGTGCATACTGTACAGGGGCGAGGATTCCATATACGAGCACATGGAGGACCTCTCTTTCAGGATAGGGCCGAAGTCCTTCTACCAGACGAATTCCCGCCAGGCATACCGTCTGTACTGCGTAGCCAGGGATTTTGCGCAGCTGAGCGGAAACGAGGTGGTCTACGACCTGTACACCGGGACCGGCACCATAGCGCAGTTCGTTTCAGGAAGGGCCAGCAAGGTGATTGGCATAGAATATGTGCCAGAGGCCATAGAGGACGCGAAGGACAATGCCCGCAGGAACAAAATCTCCAACTGCGAGTTCTTTGCCGGGGACATGAAGGACATACTCACCGAAGGGTTCATCGGGGAACACGGAAAGCCGGATGTCATAATCCTGGACCCTCCCCGTGCCGGGATCCATCCCGACGTGGCGGAGGTAATCCTCTCCGCCTCCCCGAAGAGGATAGTATATGTAAGCTGCAACCCGGCCTCACAGGCTCGGGACCTTGCCATACTTTGCAGGGACTATGCGATAACCAAGGTGCAGCCTGTGGACATGTTCCCCCATACCCAGCATGTGGAGAACGTCTGCGCCCTTGAAAGAAAAGAGACAACCGCCAAATAATATTTTTGACTATGACTGCCCGAGCCCCATGGAGGCCACACCGGCAGTCCTCTATTTATCATGACAATTGACATACTGTTACTATTATTCGGCCTGGCCCTGGTTGTGTTCGGAGCCCATTGGCTGGTGGACGGAGCTTCCACGATAGCCAGGAAGGCCGGACTCAGTGAGTTCGTCATCGGACTCACGATAGTGGGGATGGGCACCTCGGCCCCCGAGATGGTGGTAAGCTTTACCGGAGCCATCCAGGGAAGCGGGGACATCGCCATCGGAAATATCCTGGGGTCCAACATATTCAACACCCTTCTCATCCTTGGCATAACAGCGCTCATCCTCCCGATGGACGTGACCCGCGACAACAGGCGCAAGGACATTCCCGTCAATATAGCGATAACCCTGCTGCTCATAGTGCTGAGCCTCAATAAGAAAATCTTCGGCCTTGGCGAGAGCGACACCCTGGGCAGGATAGACGGTGGCATCCTCGTGGCCTGCTTCATAGCGTACATGATCGTCGCCTTCATAGAAGGGAAGAAACAAGGGGCGGCAGAAGTGAAGTCCGCCCCCGAAGGCAAGCAGAAATCCCTCTTCGTCTCGATACTCCTGGTGCTGCTCGGCCTCGCCGGCCTGGTTGCGGGAGGGAATTTCTTCGTGAACTCCGCCACCAAGATAGCCCATGCGATAGGCGTGAGCGACAAGTTCATAGCCATCACCGTCCTTGCCGGGGGCACATCCCTGCCTGAACTCGCCACCTGCGTCGTCGCTGCCGCAAAGAAGAAGGGGCAGCTCGCCCTTGGAAACATCCTCGGTTCGAACATCTTCAACGTAATGCTCATCCTTGGTGGCTCGGCCCTTATTTCCCCGTTATCGATGGGAAGCATAACCAACTGGGACTGGGGGTTCCTGCTCCTGAGTTCCATCCTGGTGCTCACCGGAATCTTCACCGGGGAAAAGGACAAGATAGACAGGGCGGACGGCTTCCTGATGGTCTTCATGGAAATCCTCTACCTTTTCATCCTGTTCAGACAGCTATAGCCAGCCGGGATTACAATATAGAAAGTACAACACTAACATATTAGGAAGTACAACACCGAAAGACACACATGCTCATAGCAATCATCCAATCTCTGCTCCTGCCGCTGCAGGCAGTCAAACCCACCGAGGAGGCCGTCGCCATGGCCGACTCAGCCAAGGTAGCGATGACCAAGGCAGCGGAACTTCTTGTCACTGACCCCAACGCTTTCTTCTCTGAAGTCTTGCATGACTTCGTACGCTTCGGCATAAAGGTCCTCGCAGCCCTGCTCATATACATAATAGGAGCTTGGCTCATAAGGCAGGTGAAGAAGATAATGGAGAAATCCTTCAAGCGAAGGAAGACGGAAAAGACCCTCGTCACTTTCACGACAAGCCTCGTCACCATTGCGCTGACCGTCCTTCTCATTGTAATCGTAATCAGCACCCTCGGCATCAACACCACATCCCTGGCCGCCTTGCTGGCAGCAGGAGGAATGGCCATAGGCATGGCCCTGAGCGGGACAGTCCAGAATTTTGCCGGAGGCATAATGATCCTCTTATTCAAGCCTTTCAAGGCCGGGGACTATATCAAGGCCCAGGGATTCGAGGGCTACGTGGAGGAGGTCACCATGGTCTACACCAAGCTGCGAACCTTTGACAACAGCTTCATAGTCCTCCCGAACGGATCCCTATCCAACGGGACCATAGACAATTTCTCGCACAAGCCCTACCACAGGGAGGCCTGGAAGGTGAGCGTGCCATACGGGACCGAGTTCAAGAAGGCCAAGGAAGTAATTGAGGGGATTATAAAGAACGAGCCCCGCATCCTGGACAGCAAGACGAAAGGGGTCCCTGACCCCGCAATCTACGTCAGAGAGCTGGCTGACAGCTCCGTCAACATCATCGTCTATGGCTGGGTCAAGGTCGAGGATTACTGGCCGGTGCTCTTCAAGATAAACGAGGAAATCTACACCAAGCTCCCTCCCGCCGGCGTATCGTTCCCCTTCCCCCAGATGGACGTGCACATCATCGACAAACAGTAAGCGCGTCTTTCGCACCACTGACAGAGAAAAGCGGACGGCCTTCCTCCTTCGAGGGAACCGCCCGCTTATTGCATGTGTGGACCAAGTCTACGCTATCCCGTCACGGTAAAATCAATTTCTCCCCCATTTTGATCGAGAGCGGATTGGCGTATATAGAGAGGAATATCTCCCTGAGATCGTTTCGGTTGAGTTCCTTCTCCACCTTGTCCAACTGTCCCTCCATGTACTGGGTGAAGGCCTCTATGTCCCCATTGTCGTAGAGGTCAGCGAACTTGTAGGAGTGGTGGAGCATGTCATAGGCCATGTAGTTGTTCTTCCAGATGCGGTAACCCTGGAGAATCCTGAAGTCGAGGGCGGAACGGATGTACTGGTAGCGGTCGTTCTTCTGGCAGAGCGAGGCCGCCACTATTTCCTCCTCGGTCAGGGGATGCCCGAAGTTGAGGTGCACATTGCCCTTCTGCTGTCGGATGCCCACTATGATGGAATTGAGGTCCTCGTACTTTTCCTTCACATACTTCCTGCTCCTGGAAATCAGCAGTTCCCTGGCCTTCAGTATGTCACATGGCTCGTACTCGTAGGATATGCTGAGGGGCACTATGTTCAGTTCCATGAAGTTCTCGACGAAAGAGCCCTGGCCGCTCATGTCAAACATCTTGAGGAGTCCCTGCTCGGTGGTGTCTATGCCGTTCTTGGCGCGGCCCTCCTTCTGTGCAATCCATACGGAGCTCTCACCCGAAACGATGGTCTGACGGATATACTTGCTCAGGAGCTGGGAGCAAACGTACAGGGACCTTGCGCTTATCCCGCGGATGACCTTGATCATCCTGTTGGAGCGGATAAGAGCCTCGATGTACTTGTTCATCAGAAGGTTGTCGCCCACGGCTATCTGTGTCATGGGTAGATTGTTCTTGAAGAGCACGTACTGGGTGATGGCAGGGTCGAGGATGATGTCACGGTGATTGGAGACCGCAAGGAACTTCCCCTTGATTTCGGTTATGTTCTGGAAACCGTCATACGAGAAGTTATGCATCGTGTCCTCTATCACCCAGGCGATAGCCTTGGACATGACGAGGCTCTGGAACTCATCGATGCTGTGGAGGTTCTTAAGGATGTCCGAGAGGAAGGTTTCCGGCATGTCGGGAAGTATCCTCTTGGATATCAGGGGGACGTAGGGATGGTCCGCCAACATTTTGAGGGCCTCGACCGCTTCCTCGTCGGTATATGGTCTTATATTTTCGAATTCGTTAACTTCAGCGCTCATGAGGTTGCAACTATTAGTTACTTGAGTTTCGCACAAAAACCGTGCTAATGAATACATTCACAGGGCACAAAGGGGGAGATTCCCCCCTACCGTCTCACCCATTGACCATCGGACGGAACAGCAGGGAACTGTCCCCGTAGCTGAGGAACCTGAAATCGTTGTCCAGGGCGTAGGAATAAATCTTCCTCCAGTCCCCGTTCACGAAGGCGGATACGAGAAGTATGAGGGTGCTTTCCGGCTGATGGAAATTTGTCACCAGGACATCCACGATCCTGAAGCGGAATGACGGCACTATTATTATCCTGGTCCCTGTGGAGAAGGTATCCTCCCCCCTGGAATCCATATAATCCAGTATCGCCTGCAGGGCCTCCTGAGTCGAATAGGGATAGTCCTCCGTATAGGGGGCCCACTGCCCCACTCCGTCGCACCTGCCGGTACGGATTATGTTTACCCCGCAATAATAGAGGGACTCCAGCGTACGTACGGAAGTGGTCCCGACGGCTATCGTGGTCCCGCCTTCGATCAGTTTCTCCAGCAGTGCCCTGTCGACCGAGAACGGCTCCCTGTGCATGGGGTGCTCGCTAACGAGCGAGGTCTTCACCGGAAGGAATGTCCCGGCCCCTACATGTAGGCAGACTTTTCGGATGTCGATGCCCCTGCGCTCCACTCCATCCAGAACCTCCTGGGTGAAATGAAGGCCAGCCGTCGGGGCGGCCACGGAGCCGCAGATCCTGGCGTACAGAGTCTGGTAGCGGTCCACGTCTATTGCCTCGGATTCCCTGTTGAGATACGGAGGGATGGGGATGGTCCCGCAGATTTCAAGGACGCGGGAGAAGGGCATGGCGCCCTTCCAGGTGAACTGCACAACCCCGGTCTGGCCGTCACGGGAGAGAAGATCGGCGCGCAGATCGAGCTGCGACACCACCGCTTCGTCCTGCGGGTTCACAAGGAAGAGGCTTCCCTCCTTCCAACGCTTGGCATTGCCGAGGACGCATTTCCAGGAACAGGAGGAGGTGGCTGCGAAGGACAGGTTGTACTCGCATGGTTCCACCGGTTCCAGACAGAAAATCTCTATGTGGGCCCCTGTCTGCTTCCGGAAATGCAGCCTCGCCGGGACGACCTTGGTATCATTGAAAACCATCAAGCTTCCGCTAGGGAGAAGAGAAGGGAGATCCCTGAAGATCCACTGGTCCACGGCCCCGTCCTTGTAGCGGAGCAACTTGGAGCAGTCCCTGCCGGGAAGGGGGTATTTCGCTATCCTTTCGTCAGGCAGCGGATAATTGTAGTCCTCTATGTGAATTTGAGGTATTTTATGATCCATCATCAGGATAAATCTATGGGCAAAGGGGTGCCCTTGCCCTTGGAGTGTGTGTCAAAGCAGATTCCGGGGAGGGTCCACGAGAATCTAAAATTGACGCAAAAATACTCATTCGTCTGCAAATTCCGAAATCTCGACGCATCATCATATTCCAGGGCTGTCCCTCACGCCAGCAATAAAACCGTGCGTTACATCCGAAAACTCCATACTTGCGAATTGCGTTACATCTGAAACCCTCCAACATGAAAGCTAAGCTCATTGGAGGCCCTTTTATATGCACGTATTTCACAGCCGTAACCGAGTTACTTTTGTAACCTTTGCATTCACAACTCTAACCCTTCAATATTCGTTACATTAATGGCCGTTACAAACTCAAGGTTGTTACAAAACCAAACATCGAAAAAATCGTTAATGATTTTTATTACATAATAACAAATTCTGAATCAGAAAGTAATTGTTTGTCAGCTGATATGTTTTTCCAAGTAACCACACCCCAACATTTTTGTAACGCTTCCCAAAGATGAAAATATAAAAAGGGATTTAAAATTTAAACACTTGAAAACCAGTCAAAAAGTTACATTGAGCTAGTATAATGAACAGGCGAGTTAGCACAATCGTTCCCTCCCCTATCCTCGACTATCTTGAAATTACTTTTGGAAACCCTTTGGTGTTTACAATTTTAATCGTTACTTTTGTAAAAATTCAGTTTACACCATGAAGAACCGCCTGCAACAGTTTCTGAACGCCGAAAACATCAACCAGTCCCAGTTGGCCGACATGCTGGGTGTCGGACGCCCTTCCATCTCCCACATACTCTCCGGAAGGAACAATCCCGGCTATGACTTCATCATAGGGATGATGAGGACATTCCCCACCCTGAACATCGAATGGCTCATGGTCGGAAAAGGGAAAATGTACAAGACTTCGGCAGGGACCACGGTCCCCGCAGCGACTCCCGCCCCGATCGAAGAGGAACCCGGGGAGGAGAACCTTTTCACCCTCGTGGATGAGGACAAAACGCCCCGAGAAGACGATATTCCAAGCCGGGAGGCCGAAATCACTGCGAATATGCGATTCTCAGGCGGGCAAAGTGCGCCCAAAAATGCACCTAACTCCCCTGCTGTCCAAAGAGTTATAACTAAAATTGTCGTGTTCTTCTCCGACGGCACTTTCACCGAGTTGATTCCATAAGGCCATGTTGCAGGCCGGAAGGTGCCAAGGGGGCGGCTGCCTCCACCAAAAAAGGGCGGATATGGATAATTTCGCATTAGTTTCGTAACTTCGCAAACGAAACCCAGGCATCCCACTTCCATGCTATACGAACGAATCATACGGCCCCTGCTTTTTATCCTATCCCCGGAGAGGGCGCACAACTTCACACTCGGCTGCCTGTCCTTCCTCAGAAGCATTCCCCTGGGAAGGCAGATGACCCGGCTGTTCTTCTCCAAGAAGGCCCCGTCCCTCAACCGTGAGGTATTCGGGATCGACTTCCCCAACCCCATCGGGCTGGCAGGCGGACTGGACAAGAACGGGGAGCATTACAACAGTCTCTCTGACCTCGGATTCGCCTTCGTCGAGATAGGTTCCCTGACCACCGAGGCCCAGAAAGGGAACCCCTCCCCGAGACTTTGGCGCCTGCCCAAGGACCAGGCCCTCGTGAACCACATGGGGATAAACAACAAGGGCATCATAAACGCCATCGAGCACATACGGGAGGACCGTCCCCGCTGCATCCTTGTAGGTAATATTTCCAAGCGAACCACCGCCAAGACCGAGGGCGAGATAAAGGCCGACTACATAAAGGCATTCTCGCTTATCTACGACTTCGTGGACATGGTTGTCGTGAACGTTTCCTGCCCCAACGTAGAGGGCCTCACGTCGCTCCAGGACGTCTCCTACCTGTCCTCCTTCATGGACCCCATACTGGACCGCAGGATGATCCAGGAAGAGCGCAAGCCGGTCCTCGTCAAGATATCTCCCGACCTGGAAAACGAACAGGTCGACGCCATCATCGAATATTGCCGCCGTAACGGCGTTGACGGCCTCGTGGCGGGCAACACCACCAGGAAGCGTGAGAACCTCTCCACGCCCCCTCAGAAGCTCGCTGAGGTGGGGTCCGGAGGCCTTTCCGGCGCCCCCCTGTACGAAAGGTCCCTCTCCCTTGTGAAATACATACACGAAAAGACCGGGGGAAGCCTCCCCGTGATAGGCTGCGGAGGGATAATGACCCCCGCCCAGGCCATGGAAATGCTTGACAGCGGGGCCTCCCTCGTGGAAGTGTACACTGGCTTCATATACCATGGTCCTTCCTTCGTGAAGAAGATCCTGCGCGCCATTCTCAAGCGCCAGAAAGAGGAGGCCGCGGCCCTCAAGGGCTCGCCCAGAAGACCTGAAAGACGAATAAAGAGAGATCCCTCTCCCACCGTGGAGGAGACCCCGTCCACGGATGCGGGTAGGTTGCCTGAACCTGTGGCGCCCAGCATACCCGCAGCTCCCGCCCAAACCCCCGAAGAAGGGAACCAGAACTAAATCACCCACATAATGCTAAGAGCATCAATCTGCACTATCGGCGACGAGATCCTCATAGGACAAATCGTCGACACAAACTCCTCCGCCCTATCCAGGGCCCTCGGGTCACTTGGGATCAAGGTGAGCGGCATGCTGTCCATAGGTGACGACAGGGATGCCATCCTGTCGAACCTCTCCACGCTTCTGAGGGAAAACGACATCGTCATCACTACCGGAGGCCTGGGCCCCACCAAGGACGACATCACAAAGGGAGCCCTCTACGACCTGACGGGCGGCGCCGGCTGGTACGAGCACCCCGGACAGCTCGAAATCATCCACAGGATACTCCGTTCCAGGGGCCTCGACGTACTGGACGTGAACCGCGCCCAGGCACTTGTCCCCTCCAGCTGCGAGGTAATAGAGAACAAGCTCGGCACAGCCCCCGTAATGGCCTTCAGAATTGCCCCAGGACGCTTCGGACACCCTTGCACGCTATATGCCCTGCCGGGAGTGCCGTTCGAGGCTGTAGGGGCCATTCCTGACGTCGTGAGCGACATCAGGGAACACCACCGGGGAGAGCTGTCGGAAGTCATCACCCATCGCAACGTGATGACCTTCGGGATAGCCGAGTCCGCCCTCGCAAAAAAGATAGCCCCCTGGGAGGATGCACTCCCTTCACAGGTCCACCTGGCATACCTTCCCGACCCCCTCGTCGGGGTGAAGCTCCGCCTATCCATCTACGGTGGCGAGGAAAGCTCGAATGAGCGCATCCTCGACGGGGAAATCGCCAAACTGATGGACATAATCGGGGAGAACGTCTACTCCAAGGAGGAGGACAGCCTCGAGCACGCCATAGGAAGCATCCTCAAGGCGCACGGAAAGACCCTCAGCGCAGCGGAGTCCTGCACCGGCGGGGAGATATCCCACCTGATTACGACGGTCCCCGGCTCCTCGGCCTATTACCTGGGCAGCGTGACCTCCTACGCCATAGCCGTCAAGGAAAGCGTACTGGGCGTGCCACCTGAGGTCATCAAGGAAAATGGCGTCGTAAGCTCCGAAGTAGCCAAGGCCATGGCCGAAGGGGTGAGAAAGCTCACCGGAAGCGACTATTCCGTTTCCACTACGGGACTGGCAGGTCCTGGCGGAGATGAATTCAATCCTGAAGGAACAGTATGGATTGCAGTTTGCTCAGCAAAAGAAACCATCTCGAAAAAGTTCAATTTCCGAAATGACAGAAAGCGCAATATCGAGAGATTCGCAGCCTCTGCCCTCTTCATGTTGCTCAATTTGCTTCAAAAGGAGTTAGAGCCTTAATATCAGATAATAAAACAAAAATGTTGATAGAAATAACATTTTTGTTATAGCTATCTCGCAGGGACTGTCAAGCCACAATAATAACTCTTACAGCACCATACACAGACACGCAATCACACTGAAATACAAACAATTGAAAGCGAATATCCCCCGCCGGACTCTTTTTGGGACCTTGCGGGGGCATTTTTTTGCACTTTTGCGCAGTTCCTTAGGCAGATATTCTTTTACTCCACTTACATAAACAAATATGGTCCATCCTTGATGATATCAGTATTGCAATAAAGAATGGAAAGTGTATGGGAATAAAGATTGCCATATGGGAGTACAAACGTATCAAAAGAAATATTTCTTTGGGTATATCTGAAAATATTGAACTGAGCATGCAATTATGTATGCCTATACTCCCCTGCTCCTGTCAGGTTCAAGCCTTCCCAAGGCTATCCGACACCTTCTGGACCTCTTCCATGACCCGCAGGAAATTCCCTCCCGCGACTTTTTCCATATCATCCTCGCCATAGCCCCTGGACCTCATTTCATCAAAGAGAGCCCCCATCCTGGAGATATCCTCAAGTCCCTGAGGGGCTACCGCTATACCATCGAAATCGCTTCCTATCCCTACGTGGTCAATTCCCCCGACATCGATGGCATGCTCGATATGGTCCACTACGTCCCCGACAGAGGGGCGGGGCATCCTGGAGAGCCTCTCTAGGTAGCTCCCATAAAGTGAGAGGAAGGAGTCTTTCTGGCTGGGGTCGCCCTTTTCCAGCCCCTCCTGCATCTCATCGATGGCCTCAAGGCACTTCCGCACCTCGGGATTCTCCCCGAAAGCGTCCGAAAGGAAGGCCGGATAGAAGTTTATCTGGATGACTCCACCTTTGTCCGCCATTTTCCGGATCATATCGTCCGTCATGTTGCGAGGATGGGAGCAAAGCGCCCTGCAGGAGGAGTGAGTTGACACAATGGGAGAGTCAGAGAGAGCCAGGCAATCGTAAAATGCCTCATCCGAGCAGTGCGCCGTGTCCACAATGACCCCCAGACGGTTCATTTCCTTCACGAGAGTCCTGCCGAAGGGACTCAGTCCGCCCCAGATGCGAAGCCCCACGGCACTGTCTGCTACAGCGTTGGAGCCATTGTGGGTAAGGGTGACGTAGCTGACCCCACGGCTGTGGAAAGAGCGCAAGAGCTCCAGGGAACAGTCAAGCGGGTTGGAATTCTCCATCCCGAAAAGGACGGAAACCTTCCCCTGGGCATGGTTGCGCCTTATTTCCTGCGCACTGCGGGCTAGGACGAAGCGTCCGTGTTGGGCTGCAATCTGCGCAGAGGACTCTTCCAGCATCCTCATGGCATAATCAGTGGCCTCCCCACCCACCTTGCCGTTGGGGACGAACAGGGCGAAGAATGCAGCGCCTATCCCCCCGCCGAGAAGTTTCGGGAAAGATACCTGGGTGAGGGAGTCCCCCTCCTGCGAAAGGTCCCTTCCGAAAGCCACGACCTGCGTCGGGGTATCCATATGGGAATCCACTATGAGCATAAACTGGGCAGTTATGGATGTATAAACGGCAAGCCATTCCTCCCTGTCCCCGAAAGAGGGCGGGAAGAATGGTCACTATGCCTGAATCAATAAGGGAATGCTACTTGACCCCGGAGAAAGGAAGGATGGTTGAGGAAGTGACTCCCACAATCTTCACGCTCGGATTCTCCATGAAATAGATCTTCGCACCGCTCTTGATGTCGAGGGCCAGGCTGTCCGCGGCATTCACGTAGACGTCGGAGTTGTTGGCGACCACGGATGCGGAATTCACCCTGAAAGCGACTCCGTCGAACTCGGAGTTGTTGGAAGTGTTGGTAGTCAGGGTCTCGGCATTTCCCAGGATGGTCGCCTTGGCGTTCTTGGTGAGGGTAACGACCGCATCCTTGGTGTCACCCTGGGCCTTCACTGAGGAATTGCCATCGGCAATGATGTCCATGCGGTCGGAGTCATGCTTCAGATTCACGACAGCCTTTTCCTTGAGGTTCAGCGAAATCTCGTCCGCCCCGAAATCGAGCACTGCAGTTGAATTCTTCGACATGGTGACTGTGGCCCTCTGGGCGGAGACGGAAAGATTGTTGACCTTGGCGTTGGCGCTCAGGTCCAGTCCGAAGGACTCCGTGGTGATGGTGGCGCCGGAGGCATCGAGGGAGGTGTTGTCCGTGAGGGTGATGCTGGAAAGCGAAGGGCCATAGATTATCGCCCTGAAAACCGCCTTCCGGGCATTCTTGCCCTTGTAGAGGTTCTTGATTTCCTTGGGAAGGTTCTTTGAGTTGTATGCGAAGTTCAGGCTGCTTCCCCTTACATAGACCTCTACATAATCAGCAAGAGCCTCATCCACCGTCCAGTCGACGGAGCATTTCTCATTGTAGCGGAATGTCAGGTCGAAATCCCCGGAAGCCACGACCGAGTCGAATCCGGATGCTGAATTCAGGTGCTTCTGTGTGGTCTGGGCCGAGACGATCCCGCAGGACAGGACCCCCGTGCAAAGGACCGCAAGAAGCGAGGACATGATCTTTTTCACCATGGTGCTAAGTGTGTTTATGTGTTTTAATTCGTTGACAGCGTTTTAGTTGCTATATGAGGCTCCCCCATTCGTCCGTCATGGAGTCAAGGGCCCTCTTGTTCTCGAGGTACTCCCTGGTGAGTTCCATGACATCATCCCCGGGGGCGGGACCGGAGAGGATCTTCTCTATTTCCCCTTGCCGCTTTTCCAGCTTGCCGATCTCCTTTTCCAGGTACTCTACTCTCAGCCTCGTTTTCCTTTCCTCCCTGGACTGGGCCTTCCTCTTCTCGAAGGAGGCCTTGGGGTCCTGCGGGGAGGATGATGCCTTCGCCTCAGGGGAAGAAGCCACCCCGCCTGCCTTTGTCCCGGCGGGAGCCTCGGCGCTGACTGGGGCCTTCACATTGGCACCGAAGCGCCTTTCCAGTTCCTGCAAAGATAATATTTTTCTCCTTTCCAGAAAATCACTTACGCCCCCAAGTTGCTCTTTTACCTTCCCGTCCCGGAACTCGTAGAGTTTGCCTACCAGCCCGTCCAGGAAATCCCTGTCATGGGATACCACCAGGAGGGTGCCGTCATAGGCCTGGAGGGCCTGCTTGAGGATCTCCTTGGACTTGATGTCCATGTGGTTCGTGGGCTCGTCAAGGGCAAGCAGGTTGTAGGGCTGGAGCATAAGGCGGGCCATTGCGAGGCGCGCCCTCTCCCCACCGCTGAGGACCTTCACTTTCTTGTCTATGTCGGTGCCCCGGAAGAGGAACTGCGCCAGGATGTCACGCAGTTTCATGCGGATATCCCCCACCGCAATTCTCTCCAGGGTGGAAAGCACGGTCTCCTCAGGGTCCAGGACATCCTCCTGATTCTGTGCGTAATAGCCTATGGATACGTTGTAACCTACCTTCGCCTCGCCCGAGAACGGGGCAAGTTCCCCCATGACGACCCTCATAAGAGTGGTCTTTCCCTCCCCGTTGCGCCCGACGAGGGCGACTTTCTCCCCTCGGCGCAGTTCTATGTCCGCATGAGAGAATACCACCTTGCCGGGATAGCCGACGGTTATGTCCCTGGCACCGAATACGACATCCCCGGAGCGCGGGGCCGGCGGGAACTTCACCCGGAGTCTCGTCCACCTCGATGCGTTCAAGCCGCTCGAGGGCCTTGATGCGGGACTGGACCTGGTTGGACTTCGTGGGCTTGTACCTGAAGCGGGCGATGAAGTCCTCCGTCTTCTCTATCATCCTCTGCTGGTTCTCGTATGCGGAGAGCTGCTGGGCCATGCGTTCCTCCCTAAGTACCACGTACTTGCTGTAAGGGACCTTGTAGTCATGGATATGAGATAGGAGAATCTCGACAGTCCTTCCCGTCACGTTGTCCAGGAAGCGCCTGTCATGGGACACCAGGAGAATCGCCCCCCTGTAGGACTTCAGATAATCCTCCAGCCACTCTATGGACTCTATGTCGAGGTGGTTTGTGGGCTCGTCAAGGAGCATCAGGTCCGGCTTGGAAAGCAGGATCTTCGCAAGTTCTATCCTCATGTTCCAGCCCTGCGAGAAAGTCTTGGTCGGCTTGTCGAAGTCGCTGTCCCGAAATCCCAGCCCGAGGAGGGTCTTCTGGGCCTGCACCGCGGGAGGGTCGGAGGCCTCCATGGAAAGGAGGTCGCTAAGTTCGTTGTACCTGGCAATGAGGGAAAGGTATTCCTTGCTTTCGTAGTCGGTCCTCTCGGAGAGGGCGGCGGAGATGCCCTCCATCTCCCTTTCCATCCCGTGAATGCCCTCGAAAGCGGTCATGGCCTCCTCCAGGACCGTCCGGCCGGAGGAATGCTTCATTATCTGGGGAAGGTAGCCTATGCGGATGGACTGAGGACGGTCCACCCTCCCGGAGGTCGGAGGCTGCTCCCCGCAGATGATCCTCATGAGTGTGGTCTTGCCGGCTCCGTTCTTTCCCACCAGGCCGATCTTGTCCATGTCGTCTATGTGGAATGACACTTTGTCAAGGAGGGTGAACCCTCCCCAGGAAACGGTTATGTCGTCAAGAGAAACCATATAGTCTGCAATCTTTTGATACTTCAGTTTTTACGCTTCGCTCTCCCTCCTGTGCGGCCTTCAGCTCGCGGGGCCCTTGCCGCTGCTTCCCCGTCACCGTCATCGTCTTCCTCATCCCCGCTCTTGCACACCAGCACGCTTCCCTCGTACAGCAGGTACAGGGGCAGGGCCGCCACGAACATCGAGAACGGGTCCGCCGGGGTTATGATGGCGGCCAGGATGAGGATAACCACGACCGCATGGCGGCGGTACTTGCGAAGGGTCTGCTTGGTAATGAGCCCGAACTTCGAGAGCACAAGTATCACCGTGGGGAACTCGAACACAATCCCGAACATCAGCACCATCGAAGTGAAAAGGGAGATGTAGGACTGCAGGGAAATGGTGTTGGCGACGGAGTCGCTGACCGAATAGCCCTCGAAGAAATTAAGGGTCACGGGGAGGACTATGGCGTAACCCACGGCCACGCCAAGGTAGAAGAGGCCACCGGCGAAAAGGAAGGCTCCCCGCACCGTCTTCCTCTCATTGTCGTACAGTGCGGGGGCAATGAACTTCCACACCTCGTAGCAGATGTACGGGAACGAGAGTATGAAGCCCAGGGCTATTGAAGTCTTGAGGTGGATGAAGAACTGCGCAGTGAGGTCGATATTGACCAACTGCATGCTGAAATCAATCCCGAGGAGTCGGTACAGGAAGAAATCCGCCCTTGCCGGGGCGAGGATTATGCCCTCGAACACGAAGCCCTTCAGACAGAATATCACGACGGTAAACAGGGCCACCGCGACAAGTGAGCGGAACAGGGTTCCTCTCAACACTTCGAGATGGTCCCAGAAAGACATCTCCTCTGAAGGTGCCTTGCCTTGGGACATTGCCTTAGAAGGGTTTTCCAGTACTGTTATTTGTTATTTGGAGGAAGTGCCGTTGCCCGAGTCGGAATTCATTTCGTCCTGGATCTCCTTGAGCTCACCCTCGACATCCTTCATTCCGTCCTTGAAGCTCTTCACTCCCTTGCCAAGCCCCTTCATCAGTTCGGGGATCTTCTTTCCTCCGAAAAGGAGGAGGATAACCAGGGCGATAAGCACTATCTCCCAGGGTCCTATTACGCCAAGAGGATAAATCATCATGTTAAAAGCGGTATTAGTAAAGTATCGGTTAAAGTATGTTGTATCTGCAAATTGGCGGGAGGGGCTACCTGTCCCCTTCCGCGAGAAGCCCGGAGAGGATATCCCTGAGTTTTCCCGGACAGCCCACCGGCCTTCCAGTCTCCTTGTTCAGGAACCCCAGGGTCACCTGGCCCTGTGCGCACAACAGGCCGTCCCTGCCGTACACTTCCTGGTGGATGACCAGCTTGGCGAGGGGCAGCTTCTCTATACGGGCGATCACACTGAGGGTGTCCCCCATCCTGGCCGGGTGCTTGTAGCGGCACTCCACCCCGACTACCGGGATGGTGATCCCGTCCTCCTCGCACTGGGAGATGGGATAGCCCCATGAGTCCATCATGGCGTTTCTCGCGCACTCGAAATACCTGATGTAATTGGAGTGATGGACCACCCCCATCTGGTCCGTCTCATAGTACCTGACGGGAAAGGATACTTCAAAACTGTACATTGTCTGTCGGTCCTTAGTGATTGTGGTCCTACTGCCCGAGAAGGGATGCGAGCTGCTTCTCGAGGCTCTCTATCTTGGACAGGGAGTCGCTCTCCTTCTTCCTCTCCAGTTCCACGACCTTGGCGGGGGCATGGGAGACGAAGCTCTCGTTGGAGAGTTTCCTGCGGACCCCCGCGAGGAAGGAGCGCTGGTGCTCGAGCTCTGCGTTTATCCTCTTGACCTCTGCCTCGGTATCCACGAGACCGCCAAGCGGAATGCTCATTTCGAGGGTCCTGACC
This sequence comes from uncultured Bacteroidales bacterium, assembly GCA_905235445.1. Taxonomy (GTDB): domain Bacteria; phylum Bacteroidota; class Bacteroidia; order Bacteroidales; family UBA932; genus Cryptobacteroides. The sequence continues at coordinate 80,999 of CAJOLJ010000003.1, read as the reverse complement.
ATGAAGGTCACCGACCCGGGCTTGGCCTCCTGCGAGAAAGTGATCCCGGAGATGTTGGCGAGCTTCCCCACAACGGCGCACAGTCCCTCGGACATCTCGCCCTTGATGCTGAGGGTGAGAGCCTCGCGGGGGGCGATGTTCTTCCCCTGGCGGATGGAGCGGACCTGTGCCACGGTCTCTGCCGCGATCTCGAAGGAAGAGAGGAAGGAGTCGTCGTAGGGCCCGGCCTTGGGGGTGCGGGCATACATGATGCTGTCATTTTCATCCCGCTCGGCTATGCAGTGATAGAGTTCCTCGGTGATGAAAGGCATCACGGGATGGATGAGTTTCAGAAGGTCCTCGAAGAAGGAGAGTGTGCTGTCGTAGGTCTTCCTGTCAATTGCCTGTCCGTAAGCGGGTTTGACCATCTCCAGGTACCAGGAGCAATAGTCGTCCCAGAAGAGCTTGTAGATGGCCATCAGGGCGTCTGAGATGCGGAACTTGGAGTAGTGGTCCTCCACCGTCTCGATGGTCTTGGAGAGTTTCTGGGAGAACCAGTCGACTGCCGTTTCGTTCACCTTGTCCTGTGGAAGGGTGTCGTCCACCTTCCACATCTGCACCAGGCGGTAGGAGTTCCAGATCTTCCCGCAGAAGTTGCGGCCCTGCTCCACCATGGAGATATCGTAGAGGATGTCGTTCCCGGCGCTCGCGCAAAGGAGCATGCCGATGCGCACAGCGTCTGCGCCGTATTCCGCTATGAGGTCCAGGGGGTTCGGGGAGTTTCCGAGCTGCTTGCTCATCTTGCGTCCGAGGTTGTCCCTCACCAGGCCCGTGAAATACACGTTCCTGAAAGGCTCCTCTCCCATGAACTCGGTTCCCGCCATGACCATCCTGGCGACCCAGAAGAATATGATGTCCGGTCCGGTCACCAGGTCGGAAGTCGGGTAGTAGTAAGCGAGGTCCGCATTGGGCTCATGCTCGGGATGCCCGGGGCGCTTGGGATCGAACACGCTGATAGGCCACAGCCACGATGAGAACCAGGTATCCAGCACATCGGGATCCTGGCGGAGGTCCTCCTTCCTCACCGAGGGATCGAGCTCGAGGGCCTTCCCGAAGGCCTTTTCGAGGTTGGATGCCACAACGTACCTCCCGTCAGGCAGGTAGTACGCGGGAATCCTCTGTCCCCACCACAGCTGGCGGGAGATGCACCAGTCCTTCACGGTCTCCATCCAGTGGCGGTACGTGTTGACGTACTTGTCGGGGATGAGCCTCACCTTGCCGCTGTCCACGGCCTCCATGGCCTTCTGGGCAAGGGATTCCATCTTCAGGAACCACTGGGCCGACAGACGGGGCTCTATGACTGCGTGGCTCCTCTGGGAATACCCCACGGGGGAGGTGTATTCCTCCACCTTGTCCAGGTGTCCTGCCTCCCTGAGCATCTTCACTATCTTCTCCCTCGCCACGAAGCGGTCCTCACCGACAAGGATCCGGGCCTTCTCGTTGAGTTTCCCGTCGGGATCTATGATATCGAGCACGGGGAGGTTGTGACGCAGACCGATCTCGTAGTCATGCGCGTCGTGCGCCGGGGTGACCTTGAGGCAGCCTGTACCGAAGTCCATCTCGACGTAGCTGTCCTCCAGCACCGGTATCTCCTTGTTGATGAGCGGGATGAGCACCTTCTTGCCATGGAGCCAGGTATGCCTCTCGTCCGCGGGGTTGACGCAGATGGCGGCATCCGCCATGATGGTCTCGGGACGGGTGGTGGCGATGACCAGGTACTTGTCGGTGGGGTTGCCGTTGCCGTCGGAGACATAGTACTTGAGGTGATAGAGGTGGCTCTTGGTGTCGATGTGGTCAACTTCCTCATCGGAAAGGGCGGTCTGGCGCTCGGGGTCCCAGTTCACCATGCGGACACCCTTGTAGATGAGCCCCTTCTCATAGAAATACACGAAGGTCTCGATGACTGCCTCGGTGAGCTCGTCCTCCATCGTGAAGCGGGTGCGGTCCCAGTCGCAGGAGGCCCCCAGCTTGCGGAGCTGCTTGAGGATGATCCCGCCGTGCTCCTCCTTCCACTCCCAGGCATACCTGAGGAACTCCTCCCTCGTGAGGGACTCCTTCTTGATGCCCATGGCCTCCAGTTTCTCTATGACCTTGTTCTCGGTGGCAATGGAGGCGTGGTCGGTACCGGGGACCCAGCAGGCATTCTTGCCGTCCATGCGGGCCTTGCGGATGAGCACGTCGTTTATGGTATTGTTCAGTATATGTCCCATGTGCAGGATGCCCGTCACATTGGGCGGGGGGATCACAATGGTATAAGGTTCCTTGGAGGGGTCCGGCTCGGAGTGGAAAAGGCCGTGCTCCATCCAGAATTCATACCACTTATCCTCCACTGCAGAAGGAACGTACTTGGCGGAAATTTCCATAAAAAGCAAATGTTTCGTTACTCGTATACTGTAGTCTCGCCCATCGTTGGGCACTCTGGGGGTGAAAAGGGGTTCACCCTGCCTACACATAGGCACAATATGCAAAATTACCACTTTTATTTGTCTTCCCAAAATCGGATTTTCCCTTTGATTTGGCCGCCGTGAAGACGCACCCCGCCGCTTCGGGAAATACTCCCCTCGCGCCTTTGCAAAAAGACGTGGAATGACTAAATTTGCAATGGCCGTACGGAGGGGTGCGGAAGCCCTTGCTCCCACCAGCCGCCACACGGCCGTCCATTTTATATTAAATAGCTGAAAGCAAAGCGAACAGCAATGGAAGAGAACAAGAAACAACAGCTGAGCCTCGACCTCAAGCCGGAGGTTGCCCGTGGCTCCTACTCCAATCTGGCAGTCATAACCCACTCCCGCAGCGAGTTCATAGTGGACTTCGCCACAGTGCTCCCCGGCCTTCCCAAGCCGGAGATATCCAACCGCATCATCATGACCCCGGAGCATGCTAAGAGGCTGCTTAACGCCCTCCAGGACAATATCATCAAGTACGAGAACAACTTCGGGATCATCGACATCGAGATGCCCCGCCGGGACGGCGGCGCCCCCCAGGGAGGAGGAACATTCGACCTCGGCAGCTTCGGTCCCTTCGGCGGCCCTGCAAAGAACTAGAGCGCCTCAACCCTTCCCATGCCGATAAAAGAGATACCCGTAGATGCCCTGGAAAAGATCCGGGCATTCGTATTTGACGTGGACGGGGTGTTCACGGACGGGGGCCTGCTGTGCGATGACACAGGGGAACTGTACCGAACCTTCAACGCCAAGGACACATTCTCCGTCCGCAACGCGGTGGCCCACGGCTACAGGGTCGCGGTCATAACCGGCGGGAAGTCCGTCTCCATAGTGAAGCGCTTCGCTACCTGCTGGGTCCCCGGGGAGTGCATATTCCTGCAGTCCCTGGACAAGAAGGCCGCCCTGGAAAAGTTCATGCAGCGGGAAGGACTCTCTCCCGAAGAGGTCCTCTCCTGCGGGGATGACCTCCCGGACGTGGAGATGATACGCGCCTCCGGGGTGGGCGCCGCTCCTGCGGATGCTGTCCCCGAGTGCCTGGAAGCCGCTGACTGGGTGACCGTGAGCCCCGGTGGCAAGGGCGCCGTCCGGGAAATCATCGAGACAGTCATGTCGGCGCAGGGATGCTGGGACTACGACCCCGCACTTCACCGCAGGACCAAGGAGGAATTCAAGCAAAAAGAAGGAGGCAAGGACGGGAAAGACTCCCCCGGTCCCCTTTTCATGGATACATTCATGGAGGAAATACGCCAATGGATCTCAAGGGCCACAGACTGATACTGGGAAGCCAGTCCCCCAGGCGCCGGGAACTCCTGGAAGGGATGCTGCTGGATTTCACGGTGGACAGCGGGACCTCCTTCGTGGAGAGCGTCCCCGACGGGACGGCGCACGAGGATGTGCCGGCCCTGATGTCGGAAGGGAAATCCCTCCATTTCCACCGACCTCTCGAAGAGGACGAGCTGCTTCTCACCTCCGACACCATGGTCCTTTGCGGACGGGAAATCCTCGGAAAGCCCCACGGCATGCAGGACGCACAGAGGATGCTACGCCTCCTCAGCGGCAAGTGGCACTCCGTCATAACGGCAGTCACCCTTCGGTCCCCCTCCCGGCTCAAAACCCTCAGTGACGAGGCCAGGGTCCTTTTCAAGCCCCTCTCCGAGGAGGAGATATCCTATTATATAGATAAGTGCTCCCCCTTCGACAAGGCCGGGGCCTACGGCATCCAGGAATGGATAGGGTACATCGGCATACCGAGGATAGAGGGGTCCTTCTTCACGATAATGGGCCTTCCGGTCCATCTGGTCTACGAACTGCTCTGCGAGTTCGTGAACGGATGAGCCAGGAGCGGTTCCTTCCGTCAAGCACTCATTTTCCTTTCAAAAATACCGTCGTCTCCTTTACCTGAAGGAAGGCGACTTTTCTTTTGCTGGGGACTTCGACCGATAACAATTTGTTAAAAGGCTACTGCACAAGGAATTCTTATGCTCAAAGCCTATGACATAATTGTAAGCGGAACCCCCTTTATACTTACAAATTGAAAGGAAAAAACAAAATTAAAATGATTTAGCAATCCCCAATGCCCCTTACAAACCGATTTAGGGGCACTTCGATATTTCGATTTAAACGTCATCTTATGATTTCTAAGTTCATAAAAGTCTCAAAAATAAGCAATTAAACGTTTTAATAAGAAAAAAGTGAAAATTTTTTAAAAATTTGTTTGGAGATATAATTTTTTGTTGTACCTTTGCACCCGGGTTGATGAGAAACTCTACATCATCAATTCCAAATTGGTTATTAGTTTTAGTGTTATTAATTATGTGGTTAGAATGAGCAATCACGCGTGAAGCGCCATCGCTCATCGGTCTAAGGGAGTCCATGTCTGAAAGTGGGCTCCTTTTTCTGTTTCCCCCGCCCCTACCCTATGTGGGAGCCCTGGGTATGTGAACGGATGAAATTTTCAGTCAATTTTCACGGGGATATTTGCAGGAAAGGAATTTTTGCCTATCTTTGCAGTCCATTTGAAAAATGGTGCTTTGGCCGAGTGGTTAGGCACAGGTCTGCAAAACCTGGAACAGCGGTTCGATTCCGCTAGGCACCTCCCCCGTAGTGCCCGTACAGCTATCTGTGCGGGCACTGTTTCTTTTGGGGTGACTATCTTGCCAGAGAGTTCCAATTTGCATATTCCAAGTATTATCCTTTACTTTGCATCTGCATTGCTTATTATAGCTATGCGCTACAACACTCTACTCCTTTTAATACTTGAAATCCAATGTCAGTAAATCCCATTGAAAACATCTTCGGGATGAGGGTCGTCCGGATGACAGGCCTGGACCTGGCCATCCTCATTGACGATGTACTCAGGAACGCCGCCTCCCAAAGCGGCCAGCCCGTAGGCAGCTGCCTCTTCGGCATCCTGTCGCTCTCCAGGGAGCTCGGATGCACCGCATCCACCGTCTGCGAACTCATGAGGAAAGGTATCATCACCCAGGCCGCACTCTCCGATGCGAGCAGGAAGCCTGTCCAAGACCCAGGGAAGCCCGCCAAGGCCAGTGAAGCCCCATGCGCCTGCACCCCTTCGCGGGAGGGGACATCCGGGGACGAAGAAGTGTGGGAACTCCTCTGAGCGGTCCCCTATACGGGGACGGAAGGGGGCAGCTGCCCCGAACAAAAAAGCCTGGAAAATCCAGGCTTTCACTATAGTTACGCAGAGTTTCGGGACTTCCTATTCCACGTACAGCAGCAGTCCCTTGAGGTACTCCCCTTCAGGATGGTAGATGTTCACTGAATGGTCGCAGGGCTGGTTCAGGCGGTCGAGGATCCTGACACGTCGCCCGGTCTGGGCCGCACCGGAGAAGACCGCGAGGGCGAAAGCCTCCTTGTCCACTACCTGGGAGCAGCTGAAAGTGAACACCAGCCCGCCGGAGGCGACCTTGGATATGGCCGAGGCGTTGAGCCTCTGGTAGGCCCTCAGCGCATTGGACAGGGCCCCCCTGTGCTTCGCGAACGCCGGCGGGTCCACTATCATGAGGTCATAGCGGTCCTCGGGGATCTCCCGCAGGAAATCCATTGCGTCGGTGCAGTAATCAGTGTGGAGACCCGCTCCGAAACCGTTCAGTTCCATGTTCCTCCCCACCATGTCCACGGCCTTCTTCGAGGAGTCCACGGAGTCCACGTGCACGGCTCCTCCAGAGAGGGCGTACACCGAGAACCCGCCCGTGTAGCAGAACAGGTTGAGGACGTTCCTCCCGGCGGAATACCTTCCCACCAGCGCCCTGTTCTCCCTCTGGTCCAGGAAGAAGCCGGTCTTCTGTCCCTCGGTCCAGTTCACGAGGAACTTGTTCCCGCCCTCGAGGACAAGCTGCTCCTCGTCCCTGAAATCCTCCCTCCTATAGATGTACCCGTCAACCAGGTCCAGGCCGGCCTTGAAGGGGGCGGTACCGCTGCTCTTGTCGTAGACCGCCTTGAGGGAGTCGCCGTAGACTTTACGCAGTCCGTCCGCAATGGCGCGGCGGCTCCGGAACATTCCCACGGAATGCGCCTGCATCACACATACCCCGTCGTAGTAGTCCACTATGAGCCCGGGGAGGTTGTCCCCTTCCCCGTGGACCAGGCGGTAGCAATTTGTCCTGGAGGATGATGTCAAAGAAGCTGCGACCCTGACCTGGAGGGCTCTGCGAAGGGAGCTCTCCCAGAAATCAGCAGGGAGGGACTCGCTCCCGAAAGAGAGGACCCTTACCGCGATGGAGCCTATCTGGTAGTGCCCCAGCGCCAGGAATTCCCCCGTGGAGGAGTACACCTTCACGATGTCCCCCTCGAGAGGCTCACCCACCACCTGTGCTATGGCCCCGGAAAACACCCATGGATGGAATCTCAGCAGGGAGTCCTCCCTGCCCTTCTTCAGATATATCTTCGCCATTTCTCCGTCTTGCTTATGTAAATGTTTAGGCACTATGCATCTTCCTTGGGTGCAGGGACCTGGGAGGGGGCCGCACTTCCTTCTGATGAAGAGGTCTTCTTCTTTCTTTTCTTCTTCTTTTTCTTGGTCCCTTCCGCCGCTTTGGCGCCACTTGCGGGGGCATCCTGCTGGGGCACGGGCCCTTTCTTCTTTTTCTTCCTGGGGGATGAGTTCTTGGCTGTCAGCACACCGTCAATGAAGACGAATGGGGAGGTAGTGTTCTCAACTTTCCTCCTGGTGGCATGGGCACTCTTTTTCTCCTCCACCTCCAGGCTCTTCCCGTCAGGTCCGACAGGAGGGATGGGTACGCCTGGACGCCCGTCCACCGGACACTCGGGGGTGGAGAGGAGCTTCTCGTACATCTGCTTGCAGACCCAGGCGTCGGTGGCTGCGTACTTCTGCTGCGAGGGGGACAGGACAGGGGCCTCCCAGTTGGAGAGCTGCTGGGTCTTGCTCACCTTCAGTGAGAGGATTATGGCAGTCATCTTCTTGACGCTCTTGTCCGTGATGCCCCATTTCCAGACGATCCTCTGAAGGTCTACGAACCCGAGCGGGCGGAATTTCTCGCTCTCCTGGAGTCCCCGCACATCGTCGAGCACAGCAGCCCCTACCTTGGTTATCCTCTCATCCGCAAGAACGGCCTTGAGGGCGTCGGGGATCCCCATTTTCTTTATCCTGAAAAGATAGGCCCTGTCAGGGCCGGAGAGCTGCAGCAGGGCGACTCCGTGCGAGCGGTGACGGGGGGAGAAAGTGGGCTTGGACTCGGTATCGAACCCGAGCACCGTCTGTGAGGACAGATACTGTATGGCCTCCTCGTAAAGGGGGCCCGTGTCTTCTACAACTATAATCTTGCCGGGAAAAGCGGCATAGGGCAGGGTATCTATCTCCCAGGGTTCCACGCTCTGGACGAAAGGGGCGCCGGTGGAGGGGCGAAGGCGGGAGAGGACATCCCCGGTATTATCCATTAAAGGGGTTGCCATCTGGATTACTTGACATAAAGGGCGAACGTGAGGGGGCAATCCTCCTCGAAGAACTGCATGAAATCCTCATCCAGATAGTCATCATTCAGCAGGCACAGGCAGTAATCGGCGCGGGGAGAGGAACTGGGAAGGCGGGCGGAACGGTATACGGTGGAGAACAGTCCGTCAGGGCCGTAGGCATCCTCGCCCAGGCCGCTTCCCGGGAGGGTCACATAGGTCTCCAGGTCAGGGTAGTAGATCCTGTGAGTGAAAGAGTTGCTCCTTCTCATCCCCCGGTACAGGCAGAACGAGACCGCCACATAGGGATCCACGACCTCGACCCCGTCTTCAAGGAGAGTCCCTAGCGAGCCTTCCGGGGACAGGGGATCGAGCCCCTTGAGATAGACCAGGGCGCTGTCCACCATCTCCTTGTTCACGGAGGTGTCGTCAAGAAGGAGGGCGCTCACCTTGCTTCCCGTGGGAGCATTCTCCCTGAAAGCGGAGAGCATCGCCTTCACGCAGGAAAGGACCGTCCCCACCGAATCCGGGCTGTACACCATATAGGTGGACTGGGTGTCCGAGTGGGAGGCAGCCACACGGGGGAAAAGTTTGCCGTAGACGTCAGCCGCCTGCACATCCTTGTCTGTCCACACCAGGAAGTTCATCCCCCGGGCGGGGGCGTCGCTCCCGTAGGAGGGGCAAGCGCGCCTTCTCTCGTAGGAGTATTCCAGCATGGCCTCCGGCGCGGAATATATCGGGACCATTTCCCCGCTGAAGGAACGAAGGGTGTCGAGCTCGGTCTTGGTGAGCCCCCCGGCGATGGAGGAGCACAGCACGAAAGCCTTGGAAGTCGCCTTCACCCTCGGGGTGAGGGTGTCGTGGGGATTATTGAGATACAGGGTGTCGAGCCCCATCAGGAAGTTTCGGATCACCGTCTCCCTGAGGAGCCTCTCCTTGCCTTCCTCCCCTATGTAGCTGGAATAGGGCTCGTTGGCCTGGTCCATGACAATGGCGAAGACTTCCCCGCTGAAATCGGGCAGAGCGTCCCCTTTCCCGAAAGAGCCGTCTATGTTGTTGAAATAGTCCGCCCCCAGAAGGGCCTCGCTGTAGCGGGTGACCTGGCGGGACTCCCCGAGGAGGGTGATCCTCCCTTGGACATTGCCCCGGTCATACATCTTCAGCTGCCTGGCATGGGGGGAGGACAGGGAGTCGGACAGGATCTCCTGCACCAGGGGCGTCGGGGAAAAAGGGGTGGGCTGGACTCTCTTGCAGGAGGCACCCGACAGGAGCAGGGCCCCCACCGAGCAGCACAGCGCAAAAAGTCCGGATATATTTATTGTTTTCATATCACGATGCAAAAAGAAGGGGACACATGTGTCTCCAATTTCTGCAAAGTTACTGTTTTTCGATGAAAAATGAAGAATAACCTGGGCTTGGACGCGATGCGAAAGCAGGGCACATCTTTGACAAATACAGGAGTATTCCTATCTTGCAGGGACAGCCCCTCCCTGCGGACAGGGGAGGACAACGAAAAGAAAAGCAATCGCAGATTATGAAGAACAACTCACGCAAAGGGGGCTCCCCCGCCCTCTCACAGGAGAATATACTGCGTCAGAGGGGACGCACCTGGCAAATCAAGGAATGTCTCGCTCTCCTCGACGACCTCGAGGAGAGCGGAATGGGGGTTGTCGTGGTGGCGAGGGAACACAAGGGTGGGAAAGTGAGCGTTGCCACCTTCCTGTTGGACACCTTCTGCAGGGGGCTGGTGGATTCCACATGCTCATGCTGGAACCCATTGACTACAAGGCTTACCTCGACCACCTGTGCGAGGACAAGCCCCCCCTCGATGAAGTCGACTACGTCACCGCCCACAACTGGATCTTCAACAGCATCGCATACGGAGAGGAGGCCGGATTCAGCCCACATAAGTCCTTTGGCATCACCAAGTACATGCTCGAGGATGACGAGGACGAGAGCATTCCCATCATCGACACCCCCAACGGCCATGACGGCAAGCACCTGCTTGTAGCCGACAGCATGGCGGAGTTCCTCCGGTTGGAGCCACAGCTGGAAAAGCACCTCGGGGAAGGCAATTACGACTTCATCATCCCGACCCCGGAGGATGACATGGACGAATGGGATGAAATGGACGAAACGGACGAAACGGACCTGCAGTAGATACCGCACAGGTCCGTCCCGATATTAGATATGAAGCACCCCGCTCCTGGTGCTAGCTCAGGAACAGCTCCCTGTACTTCGGCAGGGGCCACAGCTCGTCGTCCACCAGCATTTCCAGGTGGTCGGCGCTGTCCCTGACCTTTTCCATCAGGTCCTTGACCTCGGTGGAGTAGAGCTTCGCCCTCTTGGCTATGTCCTCCACCCTGTTGGCCTTCTTGCGGGCCTCGACCAGGGCCTCGACATCGGAGGAGAGGGAATTCACGAAGTGGGAAATCTTCCTGAAAGTGTCCATGTCGGAGCGGCACAGGGTCTTGTACTCATCCCCGAACACCTCCTTCGCACCCTGGATACTCTTGATGAGTGTATTCTGGTATAGGACAGCGGCGGGAATGACATGGTTCAGACAGATGTCCCCCATCACCCTGGCCTCTATCTGGAGCTTCTTCACATAAGTCTCGTTGAGCACCTCGTAGCGGGCCTCGACCTCGGCGGGGGTAAGCACCCCGAGGTTCTTGAAGAGGTCCACGCTCTCCTTCCTCAGGTACACCTTGTAAGCGTCCGGCACATTGGTCACGCTCTCCAGTCCCCTGCGGCGGCTTTCCTCCTGCCACTCCCTGGAATAGCCGTTCCCCTCGAACATCACGTCCTTGGATGTCAGCAGGAAGTCACGCACCGTCTGTAGCACGGCGCTCCCCAGGTCCTCGCCCTTGGCCATGAGGGCATCGACATCAGCCCTGAACTCCAGGAGGCTCTCCGCCACTATCGTATTCAGGATATAGGTGGCGGCAGCGGCATTCATCGAGGATCCCACCGCCCTGAACTCGAAGCGGTTGCCGGTGAAGGCGAAGGGGGAAGTCCTGTTTCGGTCGGTATTGTCGGGGAATATCTCAGGTATCACGGACACCATCCTTATGGGGTCGGGTTTCATGGAAGGGTCCTCGGAGTTGTCAGGGTCCACGCTCATAATGTTGGCGAACACCTTCGAGAGAGTGGAGCCCGAGAAAACCGACATCACCGCGGGAGGTGCCTCGTGCCCGCCGAGGCGGTAGGAGTTGCTGAGGGTACAGACGCTTGTCATAAGGAGAAGGTTGTGCTTGTACACGGCCTTGAGCACCGCCGAGTAGAAGGAGAGGAACCTCAGGTTCTTCATCGGTGTGGACCCGGGGGACAGGAGGTTCACCCCGGTATCGGTCCGAAGTGACCAGTTGCAGTGCTTGCCGGAGCCGTTGATGCCATCGAAGGGCTTCTCATGGAAGAGGACCTTGAAATGGTGCTTCTCGGCCACTTTCTTCATGACTATCATCAGGAGCATGTTCTGGTCTATGGCCGTAGTGGCGTCAGAGAAGACCGGCGCGCACTCGAACTGGTTGGGTGCCACCTCGTTGTGACGGGTGGAAAGCTCGATCCCGAGCTTGTAGGCCTCCGTCTCGAAATCCTTCATGAAGGCGCTGACCCTGGAAGGTATCTCCCCGAAGTAATGGTCGGAGAGTTGCTGGTCCCTGGCTGCCGTATGTCCGATGACCGTCCTTCCGCAGATGCGGAGGTCGGGCCTTGCGTCGAAGAGGCTGTCATCCACCAGGAAATACTCCTGCTCCAGGCCGCAGTTGACCCCGACCGAAGTCACGTCGGGATTGAAGAGGGTGGCAACGGAGGTGGCGGCACGGCTCAGGGCCTGCAGGGACTTGAGATTGGGGACCTTCATATCCAGGGCCTCCCCCGTGTAGGACACGAAGACCGAAGGGATGCACAGGGTCCCGTCCAGGAGGAAAGCGGGCGAGGAGGGGTCCCACGCAGAGTAGCCCCTGGCCTCGAAAGTGTTGCGAAGCCCCCCGTTCGGGAAAGAGGAGGCGTCGGGCTCCTGCTGCACAAGGGCCGTCCCGGAGAACTTCTCGAAGGCCTGCCCGTCCTTGAGGGTCACGAAAGCCTCATGCTTCTCGGCAGTGGTGCCCGTAAGGGGCTGGAAGAGGTGGGTGTAATGGGTAGCCCCCATCTCCATGGCCCAGGTCTTCATCGCGGTGGCTATCTCGTTAGCCACTCCCCTGTCCACCGATCCGCCCTCGCGGCGGGCCTTGAGAATGGCGTCGTAGGCCGGTGCCGACATGTAGCGGCGCATCTTCTTCAGGTCGAAGACATTCTTCCCGAAATACGAAGAAACGGGACCGTCCTGCTCGTAGAACCTTCCCGGGGCATGCTTGGAGGAATCCTCCAGAGCCATCATTCTCTGTGTAGCCATAATTGTGTGCAGTCTTTAGTTGAAGAAAAGAGGCAGACAAAAGGTCTCTTTTTCCTGCCTTCCCCTGCAAAGGTAAAAAGAAAAAAACCTATCTTTGCGGGGATTGGGATGAATTTGGCCCACAAAATCGAATCAATTGGATAAAAACGATTTAGAATTTCCATTTTCCTCCCCAACGTCAGGACAACTTTACAAATTAGACTGCTTAAATATGGCTACAATCTCCGCAAAGGCCTCCCAGATGCCCGCTTCCGCCATCAGGAAGCTCGTTCCCCTCTCCGACAAAGCCAAATCGGAAGGCGTCAAGGTCTACCACCTGAACATAGGCGCCCCCGACATCCAGTCCCCTGAGTGCGCCCTTCGCTCAGTCCAGGGGGAACTCCCCCATCACATTTCATATTCCCACTCGGCAGGCCTGATGGAACTTCGCCGCGGCCTGTGCGAGAAATACTACCGCAGGATAGGTATCGACGCATCCCCCGAGGAACTCATCGTCACCGTCGCCGGAAGCGAGGCGGTGGACCTCGCTGTCAAGATAACCTGCGACCAGGGCGACGAGATCATCGTGATGGAGCCTTTCTACACGAACTACAACACTTTCGCATTCATGTCGGGGGTCACCCTCAAGGCCGTGCCCACGGACATAAGGAAAGGCTTCGCCGTGCCCGACCCCTCCGAGGTCGAGAAGCTCATAACCCCCAGGACCCGTGCCATACTCATAAGCAACCCCGGCAACCCCACCGGGACCGTCTATGACAAGGCCTCGATGCTCGCCCTGGGTGACATTGTGAGAAGGCACGACCTGTTCCTCATCTCAGATGAAGTGTACAGGGAGTTCTGCTACACCGAGGAGGGTCACTTCTCGGCAATGAACATCCCCGGCATAGAGCAGAATGTGATTCTTGTGGACTCGGTCTCAAAGAGATACAACCTTTGCGGGGCCAGGGTGGGATGCATTCTCTCCCACAACAAGGACGTAATGGCAGCCGCCCTCAAATACGCCCAGGCACGCCTCTGTCCCCCCGTCTACGGACAGATGGCCGCCATCGGGGCGCTAGACACCCCACAGGAGTACTTCGACGCTGTCCGGGAGGAATACATCCGCCGCCGCGACACGGCAGTCGAACTTCTGAACCGGATACCGGGGGTATTCTCACCCCTTCCCATGGGGGCCTTCTACACAATTGCCCAGCTTCCCGTGGATGATGCGGAAAAGTTCGCCCGCTGGATGCTCGAGACATTCAGGGTGGATGGCCAGACCACGATGGTTACCCCCGCGGCCTCCTTCTACAAGACCCCTTCCAAGGGCAGGAACGAGGTCAGGGTGGCCTACGTGCTGGAAGTTCCCTGTCTGAGGGTCGCCATAGACATCCTCCGGCAGGGTCTGGCCGCCTACCCCGGAAGGACGCTCTAGGCCGTTTCCGCCGTCAGTTGCCTACCAGTTACCTTCAGTGTCCCGGGGACTCCTCCGCTCCCCTGTCCTCCCCCTTCAGATAAGAAGAATGAAAGCTCTTATTCTCATGGATTCCTTCAAGGGCTGCCTGACCTCCTCGGAGGCCGGGGCAAGCGCAGCCGGGGCATTCGGTGCCGGGGATGACGTCAGGGTGGTGGAAGTGTCTGACGGAGGGGAAGGGTTCATGCAGGCCCTGACCCGCTCCCTGGGCGGGTACATCCTTCCCGTCCAAAGCCATGACCCGCTGGGAATGCCTATACAGAGCGCCATAGGAATAGCCGAAGACGGGATGACCGCCGTTGTGGACACTGCCTCCGCCGGTGGGCTCGGCCTGGTTCCTCCGAACCTCCGAAGTCCCCTCAGGACCACGTCCTACGGGACCGGGGAACTCCTTGGAGCCGCCCTGGACCAGGGGGTCGGGAGGATTGTCGTGGGACTTGGCGGGAGCGCCACCTGCGACGGTGGCCTCGGAATGCTGCAGGCCCTGGGCTACAGGCTGCTGGACCCTCTAGGACGTGAGATATCATTCCCCGTTCTCTCCTCAGTGCATACAATTGACCCGGGAAGAAGGCACAGGATGCTCTCCTCAGTGCAGATACTCGCCCTTTACGACGGGAGAATTCCTCTTTGCGGACGGGGCGGAGCGGCCCTTCGCTATTCCCCCCAGAAAGGGGCCAGTCCCGCCCTCGCCAGCGAACTGGACTCCTGGCTGTACGGAATCGGGACCCTATTCTCCATGTACAGCGGGCAGGACGCCATTCACGGGGGAGGCGCCGGGGCGGCAGGAGGGATCGGCGCAGCCCTCGGGTGCGTGCTCCACGCCAGGATGCTCCCCGGGCTCGAGACCTTCCTTGACCTCGTAGGGATCCCCTCAGTACTTGAGGACGCCCTCGCGGACGACGGCAGGGTGCTGGTGATAACGGGCGAGGGGAAATCGGACGAGCAGACCCTGGACGGCAAGGTTCCCCTCGGGATACTCGAGTACCTCAGGAAGGACCCCGCCACCTCATCCGCCCTTATGGAGGGCAGGATACAGGTGGTGCTGCTCTCGGGCAGGGTCGAGGGAAGGGAGAGGTTCATGGAGGAAGGCTTCTGCGAAGTGCTTGAGGCCACTGCACGGGACACTCCCGAGGAAATGCTCACCGACCCCGACCTGGCCCGGGAAAACATCAGGGGGGTCCTCTCAGGGGCCCTTCCATACCTGAGGGTCGCCCTTGAATCCTAGCTCGCCCCCTCACCGAAATGGGGGCAATAAGAAAAGAATTTGTAAATTTGTGACATCGGGACGGGGGAAGACCCCTCCGCACACACACAGCACAAGATACAACAAACAGTTTACACATATCATGAAACTTCAATCACTGATCCTCACGGCTGCTGCACTGGCCCTCGCCTTCCCTGCCTTCTCCCAGCCTGCCCGCAGCGCAGCCCCCAAGACCGAGCTCGAATTCACGGTAGTGAAGGAGAACCCCATCACCTCCATCAAGAACCAGAACCGCTCCGGCACCTGCTGGTGCTTCTCGGCAATGTCCTTCCTCGAGTCGGAGGCCATCCGCATCAACAAGATCACCGACAAGGACCTCTATCCCGACTTCTCCGAGATGTTCGTCGTGTCCCGCTCCTACCAGGAGAGGGCTGACAAGTACATCCGCCTGGACGGCAACCTGACCTTCGGGGCCGGCAGCGAGAGCGAGGACGCACTGCATATCATGGCGGACTACGGGCTGGTTCCCCAGAGCGTCATGCCCGGGACCAACTACGGAACGGAGCTTCCCGTCCACGGGGAAGTGGACGCAGTGGCCAAGGCATACGTCGAGGCCATCAACAAGAACCCCAACCGCACCCTTTCCACCGCCTGGAAGAGGGGCTTCCAGGGAATCATGGACGCATATTTCGGAGAGTGCCCCACCACCTTCGAGTACAACGGGGTGACCTACACTCCCCAGTCCTACAGGGACTCCTACAAACTCAACGCCGAGGACTACGTCTCCCTGACCTCCTTCACCCATCATCCCTACTACACCAAGTTCGCCATCGAGGTCTGCGACAACTGGCGCTCCGACCAGGCCTACAACGTTCCCCTGGACGAGTTCATGGATGCCATGTACTACGCCATCGAGCACGGATACACCACCACCTGGGGCGGGGATGTCTCAGAGGCCGGTTTCACCCGCAACGGTACCGCCCTGCTCCTCGACACCGCAGTAGCGGCCACCACCGGCTCCGACCAGGAGAGGTGGGTCGGCAAGGCTGACGAAGCGAAGACGGACCCCGCCAAGGCTGGCGCTCCCAAGGAGATCCAGGTGACCCAGGAACTCCGCCAGGAGGAGTTCGACAACAAGAAGACCACCGACGACCACGGAATGCACGCTTTCGGCATCGCCAAGGACCAGTTCGGCAACAAATACTTCATGGTCAAGAACTCCTGGGGCGTGAGCGGCAAATATGACGGTGTGTGGTACATCTCCGACGCCTTCACGAGGGCCAAGGCCATCGACTTCATCGTCCACAAGGACGCCCTCCCCAAGGAACTGAAGAAAAAGCTGGGCATCAAATAAATGGGCCTCAAGAAACATATACCCAACGCCATCACCTCAATGAACCTCGTTTTCGGGGTTCTTGGGGTGATATCCGTAGTGGGGGACGCCGATTTGCAGATGGGTGCGGTCTTCCTCCTGTGCGCCTCGGTGTGCGATTTCCTGGACGGGCTGGCCGCTAGGCTCCTCCACGCCCAGTCGGTCATAGGGGCGGACCTGGACTCCCTGTCAGACATGGTGAGTTTCGGGGTGCTGCCTTCGATGACGCTCCTGCAGGCGATGAGACTCAGCGGTGGGAATGCTCTTCTTAGCTACATAACTATAGCCCTGGCCGTGTTCTCCGCCCTGAGGCTTGCGAAATTCAATAACGACCCCCGCCAGCAATCCTCCTTCATCGGGCTTCCCACCACCGCGGTGGCCATCATATGCGCCTCCTTCGGGTACTGGCTCCAGAGCACGGGCTACAGCGGGACCCTCGCACGCCTTGCGGGAAGCCTGTGGTTCATCCCCGCCGTGACAGCCCTCATGTGCTTCCTCCTTGTCTGCGAGATCCCGATGTTCTCGATAAAGATCGGGGCCGCCCAGAAGCAGACCACCCTCCTGAAGATCAAGAGGACAGCCTTCATATCCATATCCGCCATCATGTGCATCGTGACGGCGGTCCTGGGACTGAACTTCTCAGCCGCAGTCCTGTTCGTGTTCCTGAGCTACGTGCTCGTGAACGTGGCAATGTGCGGTTGCAGGGACGATGTCCCGGCGACGGAGGAGAGGAAGAAGGAAGAGGGCACCCCGACGGAATAGTCCCCACCCCAGCTCCCGGTTCAGCCAGCGCAGCACAAATGTTTAGCCGTCCTCCCCGCAAGCGGGAAGGGCGGCTTACTACTTTCATGATGTACGGGACGGGGAGCTAATAGTTCTCCGCCCTCTGCTTGAAGTAGGACTTGGGGTGCTTGCATACGGGGCAGACCTCGGGAGCTTTCTTCCCGATGACGATGTGCCCGCAGTTGGAGCATTCCCATATCATGTCCTGCTCGCGGGAAAAGACCAATCCACCTTCTATGTTCGAGAGGAGCTTGCGGTAGCGCTCCTCGTGGGTTTTCTCGATGTCTCCCACCTTGCTGAACAGGAAGGCTATCTCGGTGAAGCCCTCCTCCTTTGCCACTTCCGCAAAGTGAGCATACATGTCGGTCCATTCATAGTTTTCCCCGGTGGCCGCATCAAGGAGATTCTCCTCGGTGGAAGGGACGGCGCCGCCGTGCAGGAACTTGAACCAAATCTTGGCATGCTCCTTTTCGTTCTTGGCCGTCTCCTCGAAGAGGTCACCTATCTGGACATAGCCGTCCTTGCGTGCCTTTGATGCATAGTAAAGGTACTTGGTGTGGGCCTGGCTCTCACCGGCGAATGCGGTGCGCAGGTTCTCTTCAGTCTTCGATCCTTTCAGTTCCATATCCAAAATTGTGTGTGAGTATTTAGTTTTCGATGGCGCCTCTCCGCGGGAAGAAGGGCTCCTCCACCCCCGTGGACACCATCTTAATTGCGAATTTAGTAAATTTGCTTCGTTATGCAATTGTTTGGTGAAAGTGAGTAGCGAAAAAAGACCTAAAACGCCTTCTTCCTCCCCTTCCGGCCAGTCCAACAGGCCAAAAGGGACGGGAAGGGCATCCTCGACCGGATCCCCAAGCTCTTCATCCTCAGCTAAAAAGCCTTCTTCCTCCAAGCCCAGGCCCTCCTCCCCTTCCAGGGGCGGCAAACGCACCGCCTCCTCCAAGACGGCAAAATCCAGGAAAGGCAAGAAAAAGAACAAGGGAAAGAAGTGGGGAGGCCCCCTCTTCCAGCTTGAAATCAAATGGTGGATGGGCGTCGCCGCTGTTCTTGTCATCGTCCTTGCCATAGCGGTCCCCTTCCTTCTCATGAATTCGGACGGGACCGGGGTCGAGGTTCCAAGGGGGAACTACTCCTACGGCATCGACATCTCGCACCACAACCGGGAGGGCATCGTCTGGGACTCCCTGGTCGTGATGACGGACCGCAGGGGGCTCACCACCCGCTCAAAGGAGGACGCCATATCCATCACTCCCCTGTCGTTCGTATTCATAAAGGCGACCGAGGGAGAGAAGATGGTGGACAAGGCTTTCCAGGGGAACTGGAAGGATGCGGGACGCCAGAAGTACCTTTCCCGCGGGGCGTATCATTTCTACAGGACCAACAAGGACCCCCTTAAACAGGCCCGGAACTTCTGCTCCACCGTGGGTTCCCTTCGCTACCGTGACCTTCCGCCCGTACTTGACATAGAGACCATAAACGGCTCCTGCACCAGGAAGGAGTTGAACGACGCTCTCTCCCTATGGCTTCGCAGCGTGGAGGAACATTTCGGGAGGACACCCGTAATCTACACAGGGGAGAGTTTCGCAAAAACATACATAGAGGATTCCCTACTGCGGAAATACCCCCTCTGGATAGCCCACTACGGGGTGCCCTCCCCGAAGAGGGATGACTGGAGGTGGTGGCAGTTCACGGACAAGGGGACAGTCTACGGCGTCCCGGGTCACGTGGACATGAACGTCATGAAAAACAATTAGGCTCCCCCCGGGGGCCGGAACCGAGGCCCCCCTACAAAACGGAAAGTCGTGGCGTCCCCGAAGGGAGCCACGACATTTTCCTTGGATGCAGCAGGGATTACTTGGTGATGACGCGGGCCATCTCAAGAACCTTGTTGGAATAACCCCACTCGTTGTCATACCATGCGCAGACCTTCACGAAAGTAGGATCGAGCTGGATACCAGCCTTCTCGTCGAAGATGGAGGTACGGGGATCGTTGCGGAAGTCGGTGGATACGACGGAGTCGGCGGTGTAACCGAGAACACCCTTGAGTTCACCCTCGGAAGCCTCCTTCATAGCTGCGCAGATCTCTGCATAGCTTGCGGGCTTGGCGAGTTCGACGGTGAGGTCGACGAAGGAAACATCGGATGTAGGGACACGCAGGGACATACCGGTGAGCTTACCGTTGAGGGCGGGGAGAACCTTGCCAACAGCCTTGGCAGCGCCAGTGGATGAAGGGATGATGTTCTCGAGGATTCCCCTACCGCCTCTCCAATCCTTCTTGGAAGGACCGTCGACGGTCTTCTGGGTAGCGGTAGCAGCGTGGACGGTGGTCATGAGGCCACGGACGACACCGAACTTGTCATTGAGAACCTTGGTGATGGGGGCAAGGCAGTTGGTGGTGCAGGAAGCGTTGGAGATGATGTCCTGGCCTGCATAGGTCTCGTGGTTCACACCATAGACGAACATGGGGGTGGCATCCTTAGAGGGAGCGGACATGATGACCTTCTTAGCGCCGGCCTCGATGTGCTTGCGGGCTTTGTCGTCGGTCAGGAAGAGACCTGTGGACTCAACTACGACCTCTGCACCTACCTCGTCCCATTTGAGGTTGGCGGGATCCATCTCAGCGGTGAGGCGGATCTTCTTGCCATTGACGCAAAGGGTGCTGCCTTCGACGGAGACGTCTCCTACGAAAGGACCATGGACAGAGTCGTACTTGAGCATGTAAGCGAGATACTCAGGATCGAGCAGGTCATTGATTCCTACGACCTCGATGTCCTCGGGGAAGTTCTCGACAGCGGCACGGAAAACCATACGGCCGATACGGCCAAATCCGTTAATACCAAGTTTTACCATTGTTGATGAATTAAATATGATGATGAATTAAATATTAAGCGTTAACAACCTTTGATTTGCTCGGGCTGGATCGGAAGGTAGGCTTCCAATTCTTTCCCCCTCAAAAATCACGCAAATTTAATAAAAACACTGGAAAAATGACACATGTGGGATGCAATTTGTGAAGAAAAAAACATATCCAGCCGCCTCCCAAAGCGGTATCTATCAATTGTATCGTTTAAGTTGACTCCCCCGCTTCCCCTTCCCACGGGGGAATGAAAGAATAAATTGCGTATCTTTGCACCGGGAGGACCCCACTCCCACCCATTTTCAACGCAGCACCCGCAAGACATGAACATATTCCTCACCAATGACGACGCCTACATGGCCAAGGGCCTTATGAGCATGATGGACATCCTGTCCACCTTTGTCGGGGATGAGGGTTTCGTGGAGGTCATCGCCCCCAAGAAGACGCAGTCCGGCATGGCCATGGCCCTGACCCTCGGTATGCAGCCCATCGCCTACAGGCACCTCTGGACAAGGGGCAACGTGAGCCTGGCGTATCTGGACGCCACCCCGGCAAGCTGCGTGAAGTTCGTCACCAACTTCGGGCAGTGCCCCACTCCCGACGTCATCATAAGCGGGATAAACCACGGAATCAACGCCTCCACCTCGGCCCTCTACTCGGGGACCCTCGGGGCCGCCGCAGAAGGGACCCTGAACGGGATCCTCTCGATCGGGGTCTCGCTGGACAGCGTAGACCCCCTGGCGGACTTCTCCTGCGTGGAGAGGTTCTTTCCACGGATCCTCTCGGCTCTTCTCGCTTCCCCTCCCACCCCTCACTCCGGCATATACTACAACGTTAACTTCCCCGCGCTCCCGCCACACAGAGTCAAGGGGATCCGCATCGGGGTAATGGGACAGGGCCGGTGGATAAAGGAGTATGTGCCGATGGATTCCCCGGCGTTCGGGAAGCGTGGCATAAGCCCCTCAGCCCTCAAGCAGGCGGTGGACAGCTATCCCCACACGAAGGAGGAGAGCCTGTACATGATGCTGGGAGAGTACATGGACTATCCCCAGAGCGGCCCCCTCGCGGACAACCACCTCGTGGAGCGGGGATACATCTCAGTAGTGGCCCATAACATCTACTCCACCTCCCCCGAGGAAACAAGGCGCCTGGACGCCATTGGGAGCCTGAACTGCGACTTCCCAGTAAAGTAACCCACTACGGGTTTAATTCCCGTTGCATTTTCCTGCCAACTCATCCCATCTCCTTCCCATGAAACTTTGCATCGTAGCCGGAGAGAGCTCCGGGGACCTGCATGGGTCCCACCTCATGAAGGGAATCCTGGACCTGGACCCCCAGTGTGAGATCATGTACTGGGGCGGGGAGTTGATGGACAGGGTCTATACCGAAAGGAAGGGTGTCTCGGGATTGGTGGAACACTACCGGAAGGGAGCGGTGATGGGCTTTGTGGATGTTGTCCGAAACGCCGGGGCACTTCTAAGGAAACTGGGAGAGTGCACCCGCAAGGTCGCCTCCTACGCCCCCGACTGCCTCATCCTCATTGACTACCCAGGCTTCAACCTCAGGGTCGCGGAGCGCATCCACCGCCTCGGAATCCCCGTTTTCTACTACATAGCCCCCAAAGTGTGGGCATCCAGGGAAAGGAGGCTCTCGACTCTCAGAGAATCGGTCGACCGTCTTTTCATAGTGTTCCCCTTCGAGAAAAAGTACTTCGATTCCAAGGGGATGCCATATATCTATGAGGGGAACCCGCTTCTTGACTCGGTGCCCCTCCGCACTGTCTCACCGGAAGAGGGGAAGGCCTTTTTCGAAAGGGCCTCCCTGGAGCCGTGCAGGTACGTGGCCCTTCTTCCCGGGTCCCGCAAGGACGAAGTCAGCAGGATGATTCCCCCGCTTCGCTCCTTCGTATCCCTGATGGGGGCCATCCCGCAGTACTGCGACATGCATTTCATCGTGGCAGGGGCCCCCGGGAGGGAGAAGGAAGAATACGCCTCCCTTCTTGAGTGCGACCCCTCCCGCATACATCTCCTGTACGGAGAGACACCCTCTATCCTCTCTCACGCCGAGGCCGGCATAATAAACTCCGGCACCGCTTCCCTTGAAGCCTGCCTCATCGGGACCCCGCAGGTGGTGGGCTACGCCACTTCTCCCCTTAACTACCTGTTGGCCAAAAGCATAATAAAGGTTGAAAGGGTGAGCCTCGTGAATCTCATCCTGGGCCGGGGGGCCGTGAAGGAGCTGCTGCAGGAACACCTGACGGGAGAGAACCTGCTGGGGGAAGTGCGGCGCATCCTCGAGGACAGGGAGTACAGGGAGACGATGGAAAGAGACTACTCCACCGTAAGGGAACTTCTCGGCGGAAGCGGGGCATCCGGAAGGATAGCCAAATCCATGATGGAGGAACTGGGGAAGGTCAAAGCGGAAAAACAATGAGGACAGCCCTGCGCCAAGAGGCCGGACTGTCCTACTGAAAATCAGTGAATTACCGTAGGGAGCCGTCTTAGGCTTCGCCCCGCAGGCGGGGGTCAACGGCTGCCGCCACCGAATCCTCCGCCGGAGAATCCTCCGCCGCCTCCCCTTGACGTGAAACCGCCGCCTCCCGAGGAGGCTCTTGCCGCCGCTGCCCTCGCTTCCCTGACACTCTTGGTCTGGTAGTAGGAAGTCGTGGCGAAACTCTTTGCCAGGAGCACGGAGTTCGTCATCATGTAAGGGTCATAACCGTAACTGCCCGAGAACTGCTGGAACTGCTCGGGATAGAGCTTCTTGAACTGTTCCGCCACCTTGTCGGCAATGCCGAAGAGGGCGGCATAAATGAGGTAATTGGTCCACAGGCCCACCTCTGAGGAGCCCCTCTCCTTGGACAGGGTGAAATCCTCCAGGAAGTTCTTGAACTGGATTAAGTGGTTGAATTCGGTCATGCCACCCTGGGTAGCTCTCAGACCGGACATAAGTCCCTGGCCCTGGAGGGAATACAGACCTGTGGAGAGCACGCTGCTCTTCCAGGAATTGATGCTGTCATATCCGGACCGGGACCAATTCCTGAACTCCGAGGCCTCAAGGATATCGTTCCCGTTGGCCCTTGCAGCGCCCATGGCCATGGCGTAAAGCCTGGCCTCCGCCCCGTCCTTGAAAGACTCCGCCCCCCGGTCCGTCATAGTCATCTGGACCCTCTTGCTGTCCTTGGGGTCGGGGCTCACCCGGACGTAGCCATTGAGGATCCACTTCAGGAAGTAGGCCCCGATAAGGTTGGAAAGTGTCTCGTCGGCAGGATACATGTCACCTTTTTCCAGCACGTAGAATGCCTGCGGCAGGTCCCCTCCGAGGGGGGCCTCCCTGAAGTACCCGTCCACCTTCTTCGTCCCGAAGAACTCCGTCCTGTAGTGCTTCCCGCTCCTGAGGGCGATCTTCTTCTTCAGTCTCTTCCATACGTAATTGATGGCCAGGCCCGCCATGATGAGAACGGTCACGATCGTGGAGATGTCCTCGGGGCCGTTGTCGGGAACGTTCTCGTAGTAGGTGTTGCCCTCCATCGCCATGTCCCTCATTTCATCGAAGGAGATGTCACGTGACACCTCGGGAGAAAGGAGGCCCTTGTCGAAGCGGCACATTATGATGACGGAGTCGCTTCCCTCAAGGTAGCTGGCTTCCAGGTTTATGGCCCCGTCCTCGAGTTCAATGGTTCCCTCGCAGCCGAAGCCCCAGTATTTGACATTGTCGGGGGTCCACGCCGCCCCGGAGGTTGCATTTATTATCTTCACGGTGACATTCTCGACGGATGCCACCATCCCGGGGTTCACGAACATGAAATTGAAGGCATCCGCATCCCTGAGGCTCTGGACCAGGCCCTCTATCGTGAAACGTACCGTCCACTCGTGGTCCCCCAGGGAGCCTATCCCCCAGCACAGCTCGACCCCCTCGGCGGTGGGATTCAGACCGCAGCGGCCCTCCTTCTGGGTAATCGTGCGGGAGGTGTCCCAGCTGCGGCCCTCGTAGGTGAAATCCTTCCCGTCCTCGCTCACGTGCAGGTCCCTTATGCGAACCCCGCCACTCTCCCTCACGGGAACGTACCACTCCGTCCCCTTCACGACCTTGACATCCCATTCCTGGGTCACGAGGGCGGAGCCGTCCGGCTGTATCTCGACGGTGATGTCGATGCTCCTTATCCTCTGGGCCAGGGCCTCAGTGTTCCCGGAGGAGAGAAACAGAAGGACGGTCCCGAGAAGGGAAAGGAAGGCCAACTTTCTATTATTCATAGGAAAAAAAGATTCTTTCATAAACGGGAAAAGCGGGTTTCCCCGCTTAGAATGATTCGGGACCCACGGTCCCTCCGGTTCCTACAGAGTAGGGAAATCTGCCTTGCTGCGATCCTCCTCCAGGTAATCCTTGGGAGGGAAGTGGAGCAGGGATGCCACCACGGATCCAGGGAACTGACGGACCGCCGTATTGAACTTGGTGACGGTGTCGTTGTAGGTCATCCTGGCGAGACGGACATTCTCCTCGTAGCTCTTGATATCCTCCATGGCCTGCTTGTAGTTCTCGCCAGCCTTGAGCTGGGGATAAGCCTCAGCCACTGCCATGATGCGGGAAGTGACCTGGGTAAGGAAGTCCTCGTTTGCCTGGATATCCTTGGCGGTGGGGTTCGGGCCTGCATTCATGTTGCGGGCAGCCATGGTCTTTATCATGGTCTCGCTCTCATAGCTGGCATACTCCCTTGCCATCTGGACAATTGCCTTGAGGGCATCGAAACGGGACATCTGCTGGACGTTGATCTGCTTGAGGGCATTCTTGGAGATCTCGTCCTTCTGCACCAGTCCGTTCTGGACGCTGATCCCCCAAATGACCAGGAGGACCAGTACTGCAATAATGATGATTGTTACCATATCTGTAATAAATTAGAATTGCTGTGCCTTCTATGTGCGCCCTCCCCTCCTTGCCCGGGGAAAGTGCGCTTCGCTTTTTGCAAATATACAAAAAACGTATTTACCAGCAAGTCTTTTCGGTATTTTATGGGAACGATGTTCGGGGATGGGGTCCATGGGGTCATTTCCCGGGATAATCCCTCTCCCCGAAAATGGATGTCCCTATCCTCACCATCGTGCTTGAATGCCTGATGGCCAGTGGGTAGTCGGAGGACATCCCGATGGAAAGCTCCCTGAATGTGGAGAGGAACCCCTCATCCTCGGAGTGGGCATCCCTGATGGAATGGAAGAGGGCCTCTATGCGGGAGAAATCGCCCTCCACCACCTCCCCGTCGGAGGTATTCGTGGCCATGCCCATGAGGCCCCGGATCTCCACCTCGGGATAGAGTTCCCGGTTGGAGATGACGGAAAGGATCTCCTCCGCGCTAAAGCCCCCTTTCGTCTGTTCGGCCCCCAGGTGAAGTTCCAGAAGAACGCTCACCTTGCCCCGCTCGGGACATCTGATGGCCCCGCCCCTCCTGACATAGGCGCACACCGCCTCCAGGAGATGCAGCGAGTCCATGCTCTGCACGAGGTCGGCGAAGGGAAGGACCATGCGAAGCTTGTTCGTCTGCAGGTGCCCCAGGAAATGCCACTCTATATCCGGTGGAAGGAGTGGAGCCTTGGCGGAGAGTTCCTGGGGACGGTTCTCCCCGAAGAGCCTCTGACCGCAGTCGTAGGCCGCCATCACGGCCTCGGCGGGATGGAACTTGGATACCGCCAGAAGACGTACCCCGGAGGGCAGACTACCTCTGATGGAGTCCAGCCTTCCGGGGATAAGGGAAAGGGGCGATGGGTTAACGGCGTTTTCCATTCTTGCCTCCCTGTTGTTTGAGCATCTCCTGCTGCTGCTTCTGCATCTGCTCGAGGCGCTGCTCCCACTTGCTCTTCACGGGAGCCTTGGATGTGGCGTAGGACTGCTTGATCTTCTCCCTGATCTTGTCGGGATGGACGAAGAACTTCTTGATGATCCATGTTATCAGCATGGTGAGGAGGTTGGAGACCAGGTAGTAGTACGAAAGGCCGGATGAGAGGCTGTTACAGACGAAGAACATCATGATGGGCATCATATAGAGGCTCATGAACTTCATCATCTTGGCGTTGGGGTCGTCCCCGCCGGCCTGGGCATTCATGGTGATCTTGGAGTAGAAGAACATCGAGAGTGCCATGAGCAGGGCGAACAGGGAGATGTGGTCACCTATCAGCGGCACCTTCACCCCGAAGTCCACGATTGAATCGTAGGCGCTCAGGTCCTCGGCCCACAGGAACCTCTGCTGGCGAAGCTCGATTGAGGCGGGGAAGAAGCGGAACATGGCCCACAGGATCGGGAACTGGAGGAGCATCGGCAGGCAGCCACCCATCGGGTTGATGCCCGCCCTCTTGTAGAGGTCCATCTGCGCCTGCTGTTTCTTCATGGCATCCTCCGGCTTGGGATACTTGGCGTTGAGGGCTTCGATTTCTGGCTTGATGGCCTGCATCATAGCGGAGGATGAATAGGTCTTGTAGGAGAGGGGCGACACGACCAGCTTGATGATGATTGTCATCAGCAGGATGATGAGCCCGAATGAACTTATGTACTTATGCAGGAAGTCGAAGATCGGGATGATGACCCACTTCGTGAACCATCCCACGAGCCAGCCGCCCAGGGGGATTATCTTCTCGTAGCTGTGGCCTATCTTCCTCAGGGTACGGTAGTGGTTGGGCCCGAAATAAAACTCGTTGTCGAAGGAGACCTGGGCCCCTCCCCTGTAGTCATAGCGGGTGGACGCCTCGCATGCCATGAGGTTGTGCGAAGGGTCGGACTCCGGGTAGAAGTTCAGCGTCAGCTGTCCCGACGCGAACTCCTCCTCGCTTCTCATGATGGCGGAGAAGAACTGCTGGTGGAAGGCGAACCAGGACATGCGGTTCGATATCTTCTTGGAGCCGCTGCGTCCGCGGCCGATGTTCCCGGGCTTCTTTTCCCCCGTGAAATAGTAGTCCACGAAGGAATACTGGCTCTCGTTCTTGAAGCCCTTCTCCATCCTGGGCACGTCGAGCGTCCAGTCGAAGTCCATGACGGACACGTTGGAGGGGATGACAGAGTTCATGCCCACGAAGGCGAGCTCATTGCTGACCTCGTAGGAGTCCTTGTGAAGGACGTAGGTCTGCTGTATATAGCCCCCGCTATGGAAAGGAAGCCTCATGACGACGGAGGAGTCCGTCCGGGAGGCGACTTCGAAAACGAAGTCCTTGGTGTTTATGTTCTCCCCGGTGTAGATGCTGTAGCCCATGGTGCTGGCACCTTCCTTTATTATGTAGAGGGGAGTCTTGTCGTAATTGAGGAAGTCCTTCACATGGACGCTGTAGGGCTGGGCGCCCTTGGTGGTGAAGGTCAAATCCAGCTTTGAGTTCGAAAGGGTGAGCAGGGTCCCCTCCGCCTTGGAGGACACCTCCAGGAGTGAATCCTTGTACACGGAAGACTGGTTGACAGGGAGGAAGGCCTCACGGCCAAGGGTATCTGCTTCCAGCATCCTGGCCCTCTCGATGGAGTCCCTCTCCATCCTGGCCAGATTCTCCACCCTCGCGATGGAATCCAGCTGGGCCTGGTAGCGCATCTGCTTCTCGGCCTGCTTGCTCTGGAAGAACATGAAACCGATGAAAATCACACCTATCAGCACCCAACCGATGATTGAATTCTTATCCACTTGTTAGTTGTATTATTTTGCGTGGGAGGTGGAGGCATCCCCACCGCCCCCGCGTCATTGTATACTGCGCACACAGCCGACAGGACATCCGACGCATCGATGCGGAGGACCTGCCGGCCGGGATTGCTTTCCTATTTGTTCTTTACGTTTGGTATCAATTCCCTGAAATTGGAGTTTTCTATTCCTGCTGATCCGCATCCCCCTGGGACAGGGAGATGATCTTCTCCTCGAGGGCCTTCAGCTCGGCCTTGGCCTTCTCTATCTTCTCCTTGGCCTGGCTGATGAGCAGCTCGGCGGTCTTGGAGGCGGAGAAGAAGCCGAGATTGTTCTCGTAGGTGGCTATCTCCTGCTGGAGGGCGTTGTACTGCTGGACGAGACGGTCCTTCTCCGTCATGGGAGCCTCCCTGCGGGGACGCCTGCCGCCTTCACTTCCGGTGATGGCAGCACTGCCCCTCCTGTAATCCCTCCTTCCGAATGAAGGGAACTTCTGGGCCATGGCATCCTTGTAGGCAGCCTGGATGGTCTCCTTGTCCTTGAACGGGACGAAGCCTATCGCATCCCACTTCTGGGCGAACTGCTCCGCCGCGTCGGAGAGGACCTGGGGATCGTCGCTGCTGAAAGCGAGGATTTCCTTGATGAGTTCCTGCTTGGCCTTGAGGTTTGCATGATAGTTGCCTGATGAGCGTCCGCTGGCTGCGGAAGCCGCATCCCTCTGGTCGAAGAAATAGTCGCAGGCAGCACGGAACCTCTTCCACAGGGCGTCGGTCTTCTTGCGGGGAACGGTACCGATCTCCTTCCACTCCTTCTGGAGGGCGACGAACTCCTCGGCGGTCTTCTTCCAGTCCGTGGAATCCTTCAGGGCCTCCGCCTTCTCGATGATGGCGAGCTTCTTGTTGAGGTTTTCGTTCATGTCGCTCTTGAGCTGCTTGTAGTACTCCTTCTTGCGGTTGAAGAAGACGTCGCAAGCCTCCTTGAAACGGGAATAGAGTTTCTGGCTCTCCTTGCCGAATACCCTGCCGAGTCCTTTCCACTCCTCCTGGAGCTTCTCGATGTCGGTGGTGTAGGATGCCCACTGGGAAGTGCCCTTGACCTCGGCAGCGGCTATGGCCTCAGCCTTCTCGCAGATGGCGGTCTTGGCCGCTATGATATCGGCCTGCTGGGACCTCTGGGCATCCATGTAGTTCTGGTAGGCCTGGTTGATCTTGCCCGTGGCGGCACGGAAGCGCTCCCATATGGCCTCGCGCATGTCCTTGGACACGGGACCGTAGGACTTCCACTGGGTGTGGAGTTTCTGGAGCTCGCGGAATGCGGCGGGGATGTCCTCGCTCTCGGCGAGGGCCTCTGCCTTCTCGCAAAGCTCTGTCTTCACCTCCAGGTTCTTCTTGTAGTCCAGGTCACGCAGCTCCCTCTCGATATGCACCTTGTCATAGAAGAGGTTGATGCTGAGGCGATAGGACTGCTCCAGGTCCTCGTAGTCCGCCTGGGGAACGGGTCCTGTCTCCTTCCACTTGGCCTGGATCTCGCGGACCTTGGGAAGAAGTGCCCTGGTCTCCTGGGTGCTGTCGAGGATGCCCTTCAGCTCCTCGCACAGTCCCTGCTTGGTGGCGAGGTTCTCAGCCTCGAGCTCCTTCCTCCAGGAATTGTAGGTCCTGCGGACCTTGTCCTCGAGGACCTTGGCGGGGTTGACGAAATCCTCGGACCCCTCCTCGGGAGAGGGGGTGGCGGCCTTCAGTGCGGAAACCCTCTTGCCGAGCTCGGCCCTGAGCGACTCCACTTCAGCTCTTCTCACGGCCTTGGCGCTATCCGCGGTAGCCTCGACAAGCAGGGCGAGCAGATCCTCGTCACTCTTGTCCTCATACTCGGGGTTGCGGGCCGGTTTCTCCTCCTTCGGTGTCTCCTCCTGGGTGGGGGCCATGATGTGGGCAACTCCCTCCACTGCGCCTTCGTCCTCGACGGGGGCGGGGGCCTCCTCCTCCTGCTGGGGGGCGGGGGCTGGCTCCTGGGCTGCGGGTGCCTCCTCCTCCACTGCGGGAGCGGGAGCAGCTTCCTCTGCCTGAGGGATTTGCGCTACGGTTTCACCGGTCTCCTCCTGGGGAGACGTCTCACTCTGAACGGCTACTGGAGCCTCGTTCTTCTCTAGGGCATCTGATGCGGGAATGGCATCAGTCTTGATTACTTCACTCATATAGGGTTTTCGTTGATATTCCACTGTATAGCCGGATGCACGGCTATGGCCGTACGGATTGCAAAAGTACAAAATATTTCTATACTTTACCCTCATTTATCCAAATAAGTAACCACGAATTCTCATTTTTGTGGCAAAGTCCCTCTGTCCCCCAACCGCCACTCATTCAAATAACCGTCAAGGACTTTCCCGGTCCGCTCTCCCATGAACCCGGGAAAGCGGGGCTCCCTTCCCTCTGGAAGAAAGAGGGGCGGCGCTTCCGGGAAGCGGGGCGCATCCCCACTTGACATGCCGCCCCAGGGGAAGCCAACATCCTTTGCACACACGTCTTAAAACAAGTATTTCAGTGTTTTATTTTACAATTATCCAAATTTACTTCTGCGGGCAAGTCTTCGCCTGAAGGGGCACCTATCCCCTCCGTGGGTTCTTTCCCTTGTGCCCTCCCCCCTCCCGCAAGAGAGGTTGCTCAAATTTGGATTTTAGCCCACTCCCCCTTAACTTTGCACCGTTTTAACGCCCCAGACACTTTCATTTCATGAGAATAGACATCATTACGGTAGTTCCTGAACTTCTGGACTCCCCCCTCGCCCACTCAATCGTGGGACGTGCCCGCAGCAAAGGCATAGTGGACATCCATATCCGGAACCTCAGGGAGTACGGTCTCGGTCCCAGGAGGACCGTCGACGACTACAGTTACGGGGGGGACGCCGGGATGGTAATGATGGTGGAGCCGGTGTTCAACATGATCCGGGACCTGAAGGCCGAAAGGGAGTACGACGAGGTTATCTACATGTCCCCCGACGGGGAACTCCTGACCCAGGAAGTGAGCAACTCCCTCTCCTTGCTGAACAATGTCATCATCCTCTGCGGCCACTACAAGGGAATTGACCACCGCATCCGGGAGCATCTGGTGACAAGGGAGATTTCGGTCGGGGACTACGTGGTCAGCGGCGGGGAGATCCCTGCCGCCCTCTTGGTGGACTCCATAGTGAGGCTTCTTCCCGGGGCGATAAGCGACGGTACCTCCGCCCTCAGCGATTCCTTCCAGGATTCACTGCTGTCCCCTCCCATCTACACAAGGCCCGCCGAGTTCAACGGCTGGAGGGTCCCGGACGTGCTGCTGAGCGGGAACCCCAAGCTCATCCAGGCATGGCAGGACGAGCAGGCCCTCGAGAGGACACGCGCCCTTCGTCCGTACCTGCTTGAGGGAGGCGGGAACAAAGGCAAATAGGCCCTTTCCGGGCGAAAAAGTCAAAAAAAACCGAAATTGTTTTGCATTATTCAACTATTGGTGTAACTTTGCACTGCATTTAAAACGTTTAAGGCCGATTTAAACATTTGAGGTTCAAATGCGGTCGAAATGCCAAGCCCCAATAGAATTACATTTGGACATCAAAGATAAAATGACTTTATTAAGTAGTTGTATATATAGTAGTCTTTAGTAATAGTTAGTAGAAAGATAAAACCACATTTTGGTTTGAAAGAGATTGTCTAACCAACAATAATTATTCACCCAAAAAGGGATAACACACTACTAGCTAACCGTAAAGTTTTAAGACCTCGCAGGGATGCGGGGTCTTAAGTGTTTATGGGTATGACGGTCCGTTCGGTACCTTGCCGCCTAGAGATAATGCCCAAGGTCGGAGAGGAAGTCCCCCACGGTAAGGTGGGGAGGGATCTCGGAGGATGTCCGAAGCTCCCCCCTCTTGGTGAAGGGGCGCTCCCCGAGGTACCTGTCCTCGAAATCCCCGCACAGGTCGACGGCGTTCTGCCTTTCTATCGCCATGATGGCCTCCAGAAGGGCCTCGGTGGTGGCTACCTCCGACAGGGGAACGTCATCCCCCAGTTCACGGAGGTCCCTGTCCAGGTGAAAGGACAGCAGATGGAGAAGATAGTATCTCTTTCTTGGGTCCATGGTGAAAGTTTCCATTGGTTTTACCGTACTTACAAAAGAGCGCACCCTAGAACCTCCACGAGAGCCTCACCATCCCGTTTCTCGGGGCCTGGGGATAGACCCCGACACCGCCGACCGTTTCCCCTGTGTCCTCCATGACATTCTCCCATCTCCAGCCGGCTGCATAGTATAGGTGGTTCAGCGCATTGTTCAGATACACACTCACTGCTGCAGTCCCCTTCCAGACCTTGAAGGAGTATGAAAGGACTGCGTTCATGACAAAATATGCAGGCACCGCCATGCTCTCCCGCCCGGTATTGTCAAGATACTGCTTCCCGACATACTTGCCGTCCACTGTGAGGGAAAGGGGCTGGAGGGCCCGTACCGAGGAGTTCTTCCAGGGGGTGAACTCCCCCTGGAGCATCCCGATGAGAGAGGGGGACATCAGCATCGTGCTCCTCCCGTAGTCGAAGGCGCGGGTCCTCCCGGTGGAGTTCCAGTCGGAGTCCAGGATTTCAACGTAGGCGACGTAATTGTCTATCTTGTTGGTGGAAAGGGTTGCATTGCCACGAAGGGTCAACCACGAGGCCGGGGCGTAGGCTCCATACAGTTCCACTCCCCTTCTCCATCCCCTGGGGACGTTCTCCTTTATGGCATAGCCGGAGGAGGAGAGTTTCCCGGTCTCAAGGAGCATGTCCCAGTATTCCATGAGATAGAGGTTGGCACCGAGGGACAGGTCCTTCCCGGTGTACTGGTACCCCGCCTCGATATCCACCATGCCCTCCGGCTTTATGGGGCTCAGGTCCCCCTTGATGTTCTCCTTGATGTCGCTCCTGCCAGGCTCCCTGTGACCTACGGCCACCGAGGCGTAGGCCTTGGAGGCATCGCTCCAACGGAAGGTGAGCCCGCCCCTGGGATTGAAGAAGTTCCAGGTGTTGTCGTAGGATATGCCCAGTCCCGAATCCCAGTAATCATCGTCCCGTCCGTTCATGCCGAGGACAATCCGGCGGTACTGCAGGTCGGCGAAGGCCGTCAGCATGGAAGTGGCCTGCCACTCGGTACGGAGGAACCCCGTGAAATCGTATTTGTCGGAACGGTTGCTGTACCAGGAGTCCCTGTTGTTGAAGGCACCGTAGTCGTAGTCCTCACCGAGGGCCTTCACCCATAGCATGTTCCCGAAATGGTTCCCCACGTAGCGGGAGAAGTTCACCCCTCCCGTCACATCCACGCTTCCCCCGCGGTACTTGAGGTCAGAGGAGAGAACGTAATAGTCGTTTCCCATCATCTTGCGGTATATCATGTCGGACCTGCTCACCCCCGGGGTGAACTCCTGCCCGAACCCGTAGGCCTTTGCCTTCTTCGAAGTCTTGTAGTACTCATCGTAACCGTCCCCGCGGGTATAGTTGAGGGTGGTGGTCCATGTCAGGGGGTCGGAGAAGCGGTGGGTGTAGTTCAGCTGCACATGGTGCTGGGCATAGTTGTCGGTCTGGTTGTCGTAGTACTTGACATTGCCGCTATCGTCATTGTACATCCCCGCCTCGTTGAATGTCCTGTCCAGTGCATACTGCTCCAGGGATATGCCGTCCCAGGTGATGCCGCTTCGCTGGTCGCCCATGAGGTAAGTCAGGCGCAGGGAGTTTCGCCCCGTGAGCCACCCCAGGGCAACGAAACCGGAAGAGGAACGGACGAACGCATTCCGGATGTAGCCCTCGGTGCTTCCCCTGGAAAAGGCCGCCTCAAGATAGAAGCCTCTCTTCCTGAGCCCGGTCCCGGCAGCCAGTGTCCCCATCAGGGTCCCGTAGGATCCTCCCGTAAGCTCCACGGTCCCGAAAGGGCGGGAGGAGACGCTCCCTGTGCTCATGTTGACGCTCGCCCCGAAGGACCCCGCCCCGTTGGCGGAAGTTCCGAGTCCCCTCTGGAGCTGGACCGAGGAAATGAGCGAGGTGAGAGCCGGGATGTTGACCCAGAACACCTCCTGCGACTCCGAATCGTTGAGGGTTATACCGTTGAGGGTCACGTTGATCTGGGATCCCTTGGAGCCTCGGATCGTCATGTTGGAGTTCCCGAGCCCGGTGCCGCCCTCATTGTAGGTTACCACGGAGGGCTGCAGGGACAGGTTCATCGGGAGGGAATTGACTGAGTTGTAGGCCCTGAGGGTCTTTTTGTCCACCATCGTATAGGTGAAGGGTGTGTCCTTGCCGGCCCTGGAAACGGATACCGCCGCGGAATCCAGTTGTTCGAGCTCCGAATCATCCCTGCCCTGGGCTCCGAGCGTGAAGCAGGCTCCATAAAGAAGAATGAGAACTGCCAGGGACCTGGTCCCCGGAAAAGAAAAACCTCGCATAATAAACTGGTGTTATTGTGCAAGGGGTATGCAGATAGTAGCTGCACTCTGTGAGAAAGCCTTCCCTACGGCAGTATGGACTGCATCAGGTTCTGTGGGTATCTCTCAACCGCCGGCCCGGATTCCCGGGGACGGTACCCCCGCTTGTTAATATTATTCCTGGGAGAGAGGCCGCTCGGTGACCCCAAAAAGGACCATCCCTGCACTGCCTCCTTTCCCAAGGCAGTGCAAAGATAGTCCGATTTTTCAAAAACAGGTGAAAAAGACGCTAATTCTTTTCCACGAGACGAATTTCATAGAGCCTCTTCCAGTATTTCCCGGTAAGGTAGATCTTGCGGTCGGCGGGATTGTAGGCTATCCCGTTCAGGACATCCGTACGGTTGTCCCTCAGTTCCTTTGGCAGGAGCCCCGTGCAGTCCACCGTAGCCTCGACATTCCCGGTTGAAGGGTCTATTATGGCAATGAGGTCCGTGGTATAGACGTTCGCCCAGACCTTCCCGTCAATCCATTCCAGTTCATTCAGGTACTTCAGGGGGCGACCGTTGAGTTTCACGGTGACGCGCTTCTTTTCCTTCAGGTCCCCGTCCAGGAAGTAGAGGTTGGCGGACCCGTCAGAGGCGATGAGCTGCTTCCCGTCCGTGGTGAGGCCCCATCCCTCGCGGGGATAGGAGAGGGTGCGCCTGTATTCGAGGGTCTGGGGGTCGTAGACGAAGGCAAGCTTGTTGGTCCAGGTGAGGAGATAGAGTTTCCCGTCAAAGATGCAGGAACCCTCCAGGAAGTACTTCTTCGGGAAGTTCTGGTTTATGATAGGTTTCCCGGTGGTGAGGTCCACGGTCCGAAGTGTGGACTCCCCCCACTGACCGGTGCTCTCGTACATCACCCCGTCATGGAAGAAGAGGCCCTGGGTATAGGATTTCTCGTCATGGAAGTACTTGGCCACCACCTCCAGACTGTATCTCTTGACTTTTGCCTCGCAGGACGTCGACAACGTCCCGACCGCCATACAGAAAAGGATGAGGGACAGGACCGATGAATGCAGTATACGATTGGTTCTTATTCTCATTGTAAACAAGATTCTGCTAATGAAATTAAGTGTACTTGCAGCAAACTCCCTGCCATAACCTACGCCCCGGGGACAGAAAAAGAGCCTAGATGGCGCAGGATCCCACCCTCCGGGTCCTCCTTTTCATGGCCGCCTCGACAAGGGCCACGAAAAGCGGATGGGGCTTTTCGGGTGTGCTGCCGTACTCGGGATGGAACTGCACGCCGATGAAAAACGGATGGGACGATATCTCCACGGCCTCGATAAGGGAGGACTGGGGATTGAGGCCACAGCAGCTCAGCCCAGCCTCCTCCATCATTTCCAAGTACTTGGAATTGAACTCATAACGGTGACGGTGCCTTTCGGATATGATTTCCCGGCCACTGTAGATTTCACGTATTCTTGAACCTTCCTCCAGACGGCAGTCATAGGCGCCGAGTCTCATTGTCCCCCCCTTCACGGTGGTTTTCTTCTGTTCCTCCATGAGGTCGATGACAGGATTGGGAGTATCCGGGTCCAGTTCCGTGGAAGCGGCGCCCTCAAGTCCAAGGACATTCCTCGCGAACTCCACTACGCACATCTGCATCCCAAGACAGATCCCGAGCATGGGGATTCCCCTCTCCCTGCACAGGTGTACAGCCTCTATCTTTCCTTCCAGGCCCCTCATCCCGAATCCGGGTGCGACAAGAACCCCGTCCATCTCCCCGAGAAGGGACTCCACGCTCTGTGCGGTCACGTCCTCCGCCTGGATAGAGTGGACCCTCACTTTGCACAGATTGGCGGCTCCGGCATGGACGAAGGATTCCAGTATGGACTTATATGCATCCTGGAGGGAGACATATTTCCCGACAAGGGCTATATCCACTTGGTTCACTGGATGTTCCAGCCTGAAAAGGAAGTCCTTGAGGGCGGTAAAGTCCGCCCCTGGCAGCTCCTCCAGCTTGAAATGTTCCACGACCAACCTGTCAAGTCCCTCCTCTTCCATATTGAGGGGGACCCGGTAGATGGAGGATGCGTCAATTGACTGGATTACATGGCCGGGCTTGACATTGCAGAAAAGGGCCACCTTGCGCCTTATGTCGTCGGAAAGGGGGACTTCCGTCCTGCAGACTATGATATCGGGGTTCACTCCAGCATGCTGGAGAGCCTGCACGGAGTGCTGGGTGGGTTTCGTCTTCAGTTCCGCCGCAGCCCTCAGGTACGGGACCAGTGTCAGGTGTATGCACAGGAGGTCATCGTCGGGAAGCTCCCACTGGAGCTGACGGATGGCCTCCAGGAAAGGCTGGCTCTCCATGTCACCGACCGTGCCTCCGACCTCGGTCACGACGATGTCGTAGTTTCCGGTCTGCCCCAGAAGGAGCATCCTCCTTTTTATCTCGTCGGTAATGTGGGGGACGATCTGGACTGTCTTGCCCAGGTACTCGCCCTGCCTTTCCTTGTTTATGACGGTGTAATAGACCCGCCCGGTGGTGACGTTATTGGCCTGGCTCGTCCTCTGGCCGAGGAACCTCTCGTAGTGGCCCAGGTCAAGGTCAGTTTCGGCACCGTCATCCGTCACATAGCATTCGCCATGCTCGTAGGGATTGAGGGTTCCGGGATCGATGTTGATGTAGGGGTCGAACTTCTGGATTGTGACCCGAAGGCCCCTTGATTGGAGAAGTTTTGCAAGTGAGGCGGCTACTATTCCCTTTCCTAGGGAGGATGCCACGCCGCCGGTGACAAAGACATACTTTGGCGTTGCCATTTTCCGGACTGTGTTTTTGGGGATTTCTATTTGCTTTTGGAGGACACATCCTCCAGTCCGGGTTGCAAATATACTTCTTTGGCGGGTTTTTCTATGCAGGAAAATACAGTTTTTTCTACTGAACACCGTTCAGTAGGAACTTTATCCTCTCCTCGATGCAGCTTTGCACGAGTGCCGACCCCATAACTATGTCATAGCCATGGACCGTCCCCTGGGTCTGGATGAGAGTGACGGGGACGGAGGATTCCTGCAGTTTCCCGGCGAGGAGCACCGCCTCGTCATGGAGGCAGTCATACTGGGCCGTCTCGATGCGGGTCGGTGGAAGACCCGACAGATCCCCGTCCAGGAGGGACTCTTCGGCGTTTCCCTGGAGGTAATACTCCCACATCCTATGGTTGCTGACACTGTCCCAGACGGGGGTATCGGTATACTCCGCCATGGACGGGGTCCTCATGCTGCAGTCAACTACCGGGTAAACCAAGAGAAGACGGGAAGGTTTCCTGCCGGAAGAGAGGGCCACCTTGAGGGCCAGGAACCCTCCTGCGGAGTCTCCAACTATGGAGATATCGGAGTATCTGGCACTCAGCCAGTCATATGCCTCAATGCAGTCCTGCAGGGGTTTTCCGTATGGGGAATCGTAACTGAGGGCATAATCCACCGCAAGGAGCGGGACCCCCGTCCCGAGGCAGTAGCGCTCCGCAAGTTCCCTGTGATAGAGCGCAGCCTTAAAGACGAACCCTCCCCCATGAATGAAAAGGATGGCACGTGAGTGGACAGGGTCAGTCCCCTTGCCGATGGGAGAAACGAGGTCCCCCCTTACGCCGCCTTGGGTCACGACCTCCCGCACATCTATCGTCTTTCCCTTTCCTTTCCACTTCAGGGACGACAGGTACAGGGAATTTGCCATGGAGAGGACCCTCCTGTCCATGGGGACACGGATGCGTGGAATGAGGGAGAATTCCTCAAGGACGGGATATTTTCTTTTGGTGGACATAAGTGCCTATGGTAGAGTGGTTATCGGATGGCGGGAGGGGGCTAGAAGGAGTGAGAGTGCATCCTGTAACCCAGTCGCCACAGCATTAGCGCCGCTCCGAAGCGGTACATGACCTCGACAGTGAGGACAACTCCCCGGTAAGCCTGCAGTGTCCCGCTCTCCAGCCCGTCGTGAAGAAGGAATGAGAGTGCATGGCCACTGAGGTATCTCATGTCCTCGAGGAGGGTCTTCGCCTCCTCGCTATCCTGCCCGTAGCCAATGATATCGTAAAGGATATGCTCATCCATGTAGTCATACCCCCTCTCCCCCCGGTAGAAAGCGTAACTCCCGGGAGAGTACCGCTCCCAGTCCTTGTCCCAGAGATATGCCACTGCGCTTCCCAGGAAACCGGCCCAGGCGAATACCACCTCGGGATAGGCATTGAACTCCTTTATGGCATCTGCGAGGTAATCCGGAGAGAGGCTCACGAAGGCGTCATCTATGTCGGGGCTCGAAGGAAGGACTTCCCCTGCAAGGAGCCCCCGAGAGACGCACTTGCCCCAAAGGTCAGCTTCCAGCCTCCGGGAGTATCCCTGAAGCTCGGAGGAAAGGTCGGGAGAATTCACTTTCATAATGCTCCGCCGACCTGGTCCCCTGTTTTTTCAGTGCCGGAGTTTTCTTCTTCCCCGCTCTCCTTCTTCTCCCCTTCTTCCTCCTTGGCTTTACTCTTCTCCTCTTTCACGGGAGGCTCTTCCTTCAGCTGTTCCCCGCCACTCTTCTCCTTCACCTCGGGCACGGCAGTTTTAAGGGCGCTGCTGTCGGAGGGTGCAGGGACCCCTTTCCTAAGGGAGTCGGGGAGTGCGGCCTTAGGACGCAGGGAGTCGGCCCCTCCCACGAGAAGGGAGTCCGCAACCTTCCCCCTCAATGAATCCACCGCAGTTGAATCCCTCCTTAGCATGGCAGCCCTCTCCACGGAGTCCACCGCTTCCCTGCTCATCACGTCTTTCCTGTAGGTCGTGTCCTTGGGCACGTCGGGAACCACGATCCCTCCCCTCTGGGTAAGGAAGCGGATATAGCTTCGGCACACGAAAGCGTTGCAGCAGTTGCCGGTATTGTTCGCGAAGAGGATGTCGGTTATGTGGTTCTCGCCCACGTACTTCACGAGGTTCTTGGTGAAGTACCGGAAATCCACCACATGCACCTCCTCGAAGGAGTAGAAAAGATACCCGGGGACAGCGTTTCCGAAGCTGTCCTTCAGTATGAGCACCCTCCTTCCGTTGCCTGTCCCGGTGACCACCTTGGTCAGTTTCATGTCACCTCCCATGAAGGTGGAATAGGCTCCTCCGCTGCCGTCGGGGAACTGGTAGAAGTAATTGCCCTCGTGGGGCTTGGACTCCCCGGTCACCTGGAGGTCCTCGTTCGCGGAGTAGTTGATGTAGGTGGTGGTGAAACTAACCTGGTTGGGAATGTAATACACAAAATCCTCGGGGGCTTTCTTTACCGATATGTCCCCTGAGTACCCGTACATGGACCCGACGAAACGATGGATCACATGCTCATCGTAGGCATCCAGTTCCCTGAAGGGCACTCCCGCCTCCTTCGCGAACTCCCTGGCGGCATAAAAAGCCCCCAGAGGGGCCCAGTGGTGGTCGGTCCTCAGATAAATGGGTTCCGCCCTGTGCTCCGAGAGGACAGGATGGATATTGACCACCTTGACCCTGGGGTTCAGATGGATGAAGATATTGTTCATGACCGGCCACTGCTCCTTTATGGTCTTCTTGGCCGAAGGAGGGCAGTAGAACTCAGTGGACGTGGGGATCGGCATGCAGTATACCTTCACCGAGTCACCGAATACCGCATCGTACCGGTTCACCGTCTGGGCATAGTTCCCGCCGTTCTTCTCCGTGGCCCAGAATCCCATCAGGGCCCTCACATTCTCCCCGCTCCCGACTATTATTATGCCTGAATTGGCGATCTTGGCCTTGTCTTCCGCCCCTCCGCTGTAGGCGAGGGTATCCCCCGGCGAGTAGGGGGAATAACCCTCCTTGGGAATGGAGGCGAGGCTGTCCTCCTGGGAGAGCAAGGCGGCAAATGCGGCAGAGTCCTCCTCCTCCCCGCCCATCGGGTCCTTCGGGGCATGGAAACGCACCCTTTCGCTCCCGCTTCCCGGGAAGGCGAGCAGGTGGTCGAAAGTCATGCTGGCAGTCATGAAATCATCCCTGAAAGGCTCGCTGTCGGAATACCAGGAACTGACCTCCGAGGTGAATGCCCCGCTCCGGAGGGAATCCAGGGTGAAGGGAGGAGGAGTCTTCAGGGACCTTTTCTCCAGTTCCGAGTAGGTGGAACGGGGGAAGGTATTGAATACCACAGTGAGGCCCGCCCACAGAAGGATGATGGGGACAAGGTATATCAGGGAGTATTTCTTCGGTGAGAGGTTCATTTCCCGGCTTGGTATATTTTGAAGGGGGTTATCTTTATTTCTTTGTCTGCGTCAAGTACTTGTAGTAGCTGTTGACGGTAGCGTCCGTACAGACATGTGACATATTGTTGACAAAAAGGATGTCGGTTATGCCGTGAGTGCTGACATACTCTTTCATGTTCTCCAGGAAATACCTGCAGTCGATGACATGGATTTCCTCGAAAGAATAGAACAGGAATGAGGGGACCGCATTCCCGAAACTGTCCTTCAGTATCATGAGGCGGCGCCCCGATGTGCGGGCACCCGTATGGATTTCCACGATGCGTACGTCTCCTCCCGCGAAAGTACTGTAGGCTGCGGCACTGCCGTCAGGATAGTGCATGAAGAAGTCGCCTTCCTCGGGAGGGTCCTCGGAGATGACGTTGCGTCTTTTCCTGTCCAGATGGTAGACCGTGTATATAGTCTTGCTGTCCAGTCCCCTGGGAGTATAGTAGACGAACTCTTCCCGGGTGGACTGCACCTTCTTGTCACGGGTATAGCCCGACATGGTCCCGGTAAAATCATGTATCACATGGGTATCGTAGCTGTCGAGGCTCCTGAACGGGACGCGGGCCATGACCGCGAAACTCTCGGCCGCATAGTAGGCCCCGAGCGGCATCCAGTGATGGTCGGTCCTCGAATATATCGGCTCCCTGACATGGGAGGCCAAGGCATCGTATGCATCCACCGCAGTGACATCCCTTCTGAGGGCCGCGAAAATGACATCTATCATGTCCCCCTGGGAGCTGGACCAGGTGGAAGCGGCATCGGGAAGGTAGAACTCCCCCGCTGTCGGGATGGGCATGCAGTACACCCTCACGGACGGGAAAGCCTCCTTGTAGGCGTTCACGACCTCGGCATATGCCCTGCCCTTGGAATAGGGGGCCCCGAAGGGACTGAAAGCCCTGATGTCAT
Source organism: uncultured Bacteroidales bacterium (assembly GCA_905235445.1). Taxonomy (GTDB): domain Bacteria; phylum Bacteroidota; class Bacteroidia; order Bacteroidales; family UBA932; genus Cryptobacteroides. The sequence goes on along the minus strand of CAJOLJ010000003.1, from coordinate 39,824 downwards.
TCCCATTCCCCGCGATAATCATCCTCCTGGCCTTCCTTGCGGGAGCATCGGGATTGACCGTATTGACGTAGGGTCCCACGGTCCTTTTCTCCTTCCCGTTGAAAAGGAACAGTTCCCGGGGGGAAGGGATGGTGTAGTTCACTATCACCTTGGGTGGTGGCACATGGCCCGGATTCTTCAGCACAGGATGGCGGTAGGCCCTTCGCATGGAGGAGGCGGAGGAGGAGGTGAGGGAAGGCGCAGCGACAAGGGAGGTATCTGGCGCAGGTGTACTCAGGCGGTCGTTTTTCCTTATGTACGGTTCACCTTTTTTCTTTATCCTCCTGTCCTTAGTGAAGAAAGGTCCAACCTTCTCCTGGAAAAAGTCGAGGGTGTCATTCCACATGTCATCGAAAAAGTCCACCACCCTCTGGGGCACTTTCCAACTCTTCCTCTCGTTCTGGACGGAGGGAAGCGTGGAGGCGGCGGCAGGAAGGGCACAGGGGTACAGAAGCAGGAACGCAAGAAGCATTCCCGAAACCCGGGAAAGAATGGATGACGACCTATGTGAAGATAATTTCCGCAACTTTTCTGTCCGTATAATGTCAAGGTCCTAGAACCTGGTGTAAATGAATGCGTTATTGGTGGCCCCTACAAGAAGGGCGCAGCTAAGGAGAAGTATTCCGAGGCTAAGTAAGAGCTTGGACACTTCCAGGACCGCTTCCCCGGCCTTCTGCCCGAAAAGCTTGAGGATCCATCCCTCCAAGGTCCGTCCGACGGGAAGGGACAGCAGGATGGCGCCTATCCACAGGAAGAAATTGTCCAGGAGGGCGCTGGTGGCCACGAAGTTCCCGGCCCCGTCCTTGGCGCCCGCCCCGAAGAAGGCCTTGAAGAACACCCCGAGGGACGCGAAGTCCTCGAAATAGAACAGTCCCCATCCCATTATTATTATGAAGAGACTGTAGATGTGAAGAAACACTGCGGGGATGCGGTCCTTCCAGCGGATGATAGTGTACTTCTCGATCATCACTATGATCCCGAAATACAGTCCCCACAGGATGAAGTTCCAGCTGGCCCCATGCCACATACCGGTAAGGAACCAGACAATGAGGATGTTAAGGGGCTGATGACGGCGGTTCCCTCCGAGGGGAATGTAGACATAGTCCCTAAAGAAACTGCCCAGGGACATGTGCCAGCGCCTCCAGAACTCGGTGAGGCTCCTTGAGATATAGGGATGGTCGAAGTTCTCCTTGAAATGGAATCCCATGCACCTGCCCATGCCTATGGCCATGTCGGAATATCCCGAGAAGTCGAAGTAAATCTGCAGGGTGAAAGCCAGGATGCCGGTCCAGGCCCCCAGGGTCGTCAGGGAAGAAAGGCCCTCGACCCCGCCGCCCAGGAACTGGGTGGACAGTTCCGAGAGCTGGTTGGAGATGATGACTTTCTTTCCGAGACCTATGATGAACCGCCACATTCCTTCCTTTATATCGGAAAGGGACACATGGCGCTGCAGGATCTCCTCGCTCACGGTACCGTACCGCACGATGGGACCCGCGATGAGCTGAGGGAACATCGAGATGTACAGCAGCAGGTCCACGAAACGCTTCTGGCCCGGGGACTCCCTCCTGTAGACGTCCACAAGGTAGGATATGGACTGGAAGATGTAGAAGCTGATGCCTATGGGAAGGGCAATGCCGGGATCAGCGACGGGAAGGCCGAGCGAGCGAAGTATGGAGCAGAAGAATCCTGCGTACTTGAACACAGCGAGGATAGACAGGTCCAGGGCCACTCCCACTATCATCGCGGCCCCTCGCCACTTCCCCGCCCCGTCTATGAAGCGTCCCGCTATATAGTTGATGATGACGCTTCCAATCATCAGGAACACGTATACCGGCTCTCCCCAGGCATAGAAAATGAGGGAGAAAAGGACCAGGGCGGCATTCCTGAAAGTCATATTCTTCCCCCCCTGTGGGGACTTTCCTTTCGCCAGGGCACTGTCAATCAGATACCCAAGCAGATAGCAAAGGGCGAAAGAGGGGATGAAAGCGAAGAGGAAGAATAGGTCTGAGAATACCATTTTCGGTGCGGGAATCTTTTTTTCCAGGTATAGGGGCTATTTCTGGAGCATGGAACGAAGGGCATTTGCTATGAGGACACCGTTGCGCCGGGCTCCCTCCGAAGAGGTGTGCACCCCGTCGTAAGTGCTGTGTGCGGAAATGCCCTCACGTATGGAGTAGACGCTGCTGCACCTGTCCAGCCGGATCACCCCCAAGGCCATCCTCCTGGCGCAGCCCTCTATGATATCGCAGGCCTGGGTCAAGGTTGCATAGGGGACCTTGGTGCACTGGGACGGGGTCAGCAGGACAATCTGGGCATCGGGGAAAGCTTCCATGAGAAGTTCGCAGTTGTAGCGCACGGCCCAGGCGAGGCTGAGGATTTCCCCGGGAGCGGAGCCGGTAATGAAGGATGTCCCGCTGAAAGCGAACGCTTCCTCAGGTGTCCTGGACAGGGCCTGCGGACGTGACCTCAGAAACCAGATATCGTTTATTCCGGCAGCTATCATAATGACGTCCGGTGTAGCCATGCTACCTATTTTCACGTCATCCACAAGACGGCAGACCTGATTGTAAATGACATTGTTATTGTCCAGCTTCCCGGAAACGGACTTCGTGTCACGGACAGTGGAGGGAGTATTGGTCCACGTTGCCCCGCTACGGGCGTAGGAGCGGCAAAGGGACACCTTTTCACCCATCTCCTCCACAAAATACCTGCTCCATCCTTTCTCACCCTTGCAGTCATCCCCACCAAGCCAGGTGATGGAGTCCCCGAGAAGGGCCACGGTAATCCCCCTCTCTACCTTACAGGAGGCATCATCGGAGAGGGAGGTCGCTGTTGTCTGGCAGTGGAGCGGCTCTGAAAGGAGCAGGACGGCAAGAAGGAAGGGGAACGCTGCCGAAGGAATATGTCCAAATGTCATTTTGAAGAGTGTAAAAGACGATAGAACAATGGATAGTAGAAAAGAAGGAAAAAGGCCGGATGCTCTAATAAATGTACAGCACCTGCCCCACCCTCAGGCGGTCTGAACGGAGATTGTTCCAGCTCTTGAGCTGGCGAACCGTGCAGTGGTTGCGGGCTGCGATGTGGCTCAGGGTATCCCCGCTCTTCACCTTGTATGCTACTCCCCCTCCCTTTCTGGAGGAAGTGCCGCTTACCTTCTGTCCTGCGGGTTCCTTGAGCACGGATGCTGTGAGGAACTGATCTGCCTTGTGGGTCGCCACGGAGTCCTTGCACTGGGCGAAGGCAGAAGAGTAGGAATGGGGAAGGATGAGGGGATACGAAGGGCGGTCATCGGGGATTATGTCCCTGTAGTACTGGGGATTGAGCGAACGCAGGTCGTCCAGAGGAATGCCCACGAGGGAACTCACCTGCCCAAGGTGCACTTTGCCTGTGACATCGAATGTATCCGTGCTAAGGGGCATGGGGATCCTTTCGGCCTCGATCCCAAGTTCATCCCTGTAGGTCAAGGCATAGAGCATGCCCACGAACGAGGGGACATAGTTCCTGGTCTCATGGGGAAGATACGGATACACCGACCAGTAGTCGGTCTTTCCGCCGGCACGGTTGATGGCCCTCTGCACCCCGCCCATTCCGCAGTTGTAGGCGGATATGGCAAGCGCCCAGTCCCCGAACACCTCGTAGTTGTCCCTCAGAAGTCTAGCTGCCGCATCGGAGGCCTTGTACGGGTCCAGCCTCTCGTCTATGAAATTGTCCACCCGAAGGTCGTAGCTCCTAGCTGCGGAAAGGATGAACTGCCAGAGTCCTCGGGCCCCGGCCCTGGAGGTGGCTGTCGGGTTCAGGAGGGACTCTATTATGGGAAGGACCTTGAGTTCGAGGGGAAGATCGTATTTGGAGAGGGACTCCTCAAAAATGGGCATATAGTAATAGCAAAGCCCGATAACCTGTGGCATGATGCCCTTCCACTGGATGGAGTATCTCTCGATGTAGGTCCTAACCGCCTGGTTGTAGGGGATCTGCATGATGGTCCCCATCTTTGAAAGCTTCTGGATATACTGCTCGTCCGTGGCATCCGGCCCCTGGAATGGGGCGCTGTAGTCGGCGGTGTCCACGGCCATGTAGCTAAGGTGTGTCTGGGTGGAAAACAGGCTGATGAGACTGTCCACCCTGTTCTTGTCGTAGGAACGCACAGAGAGGGTCGGGAAGGGGTCGAAAGAATGCCTGACGGGACCCCTGGAGAGGGAATCCACCTCCCTGCGGGCATATTTCAGGGAGTCCTCCACGAAAGCGAGCCTCCGCTGCAGGGAATCCAGCTGCCTGGTGAGGTCCAGGTTCTGTTCGGTGAGTTCCCGCCTGGTCTGCCGGGGCTTTTTCTGTGCACTCAGATTCCCGCCGGAACAAAGAAGCATCAGAAGAAGCAGCACCGGGAAGGATATCCGTAGTACTCTATCATTATTGCTTGTAGGACAGATAGTCATTGCCTTGAATCAATTTGCCAAACTCATTTGAAGCCGTATAATCTGCAAATATACATTTTCCTCATTTATTATGCAATAGCTCCCTGGAGGCTCCTTTTCGAACCGCCCCGAAGCAGGTTGGCCCTTATTGTGGTACGGTTTTGGATGAAGGACAGCAGAAAACCGAAATAATTGACCCATAAACCTTCACATTACCCATCATCATCTTCCCCCACCTCCCCCCGAGAGGGAAGGCGCACCCCCTTTCAGTGGGCAGCCTTCTTCCTTCTTCTGCTTTGGCAGGCCCCACAGAACATTCTAGGGGCCGGGATGTGGCTATATTTCCGAAGGAAGGGTGATGTAAAGCCCATTCTAAGGAACACCTATTCCACGATTTACAGTTCATCCCGCATGAGGGGCGGCATTTCCCTGGGTTATTTCGCATTCCTGTCCAAGGGCCTTTCCTCCGACATTACGGTAGTGCGTCATGAGGAAGGCCATATGTGGGACTCGAAAGTCATGGGCCCCCTGTATCTTCCCCTCGTCGGACTCCCCTCCCTTCTTAATGCCGTCTTCCGTTTCACGGGGAACTACTACGACTTCTTCACGGAAAGATGGGCCAACCGCCATGGCGCCCTGGAATCGGACCCCCAGGGCAATCTCCACTTAAAACAGGTGAAAAGAAAGTAAAGAGGCTGCCCCCCGGGGAGGGGGACATCCTCTTTGAATCAGTCGTATGGACACTGGAAGAGGTGAACTAGTCGTCATCCTCGTCCTCGTCGTCATCCTTCTTCTTTCTACTTTTTTTCTTATTCTTCCTGTCCTTCTTCTCCTGCTCCTCAAGCTTCTCCAGTTCTTCCATTTCCTCCTCGGACTCTTCCCATTTCTTCTTGAACTTGGGGAGGTACATTTTCACGAGGACAATGCCCACACCGACGACTCCACCGAGGAAAATCCAGACGATGAGGGCCTTCATACGGCTGTTGCTGGGCTTCACGGGAACGGAGACGGGCTGGATGATGGAGAATGTGGGAGTGTCCTTCTTCACGGCCATCTTGGCGGACTCCAGCTGCTTGGCCATTTCCATGTACACGGAATTCGCCACGTTGTACTTGCTCTGGAGGCGCTCCATCTCGATTCGGGACTGGGAAGTCATCATGTTGTTGGCACGGTCGCTCACCCTGGCGAGGCTGTACTGGAGGCTCTCGGCCTCAGCCTTCACCTCATTATAGCGGGCCTGGATGTAATCCAGCTCGTCCTGGGCCTTGTCCGTACGGAAGCGGGTCACTTCCTGTTCGAGGAGGGTCTGGGCCTTGATTGCCAGTTCGGCGGTCTCGAGGCGTTCCAGGCCGGTGACCCTGAGGGTCAGGTAGCCTTCCTTCTTGTCAACGTCAAGGGACACGTTCTCACCAATGAACTTGAGGAACTTCTCCTCGTCCTTGGACACGAACACGGGGCTGAGAGCCTTGGGATCCACTTCCCCCCCTGCAGGTGCCTGGATGTCGGGTTCCTCTTTTCTGAGGGATCCGAGGATGAGCCCCGGAAGGCCCACCGTATACTTCGCCACCACGGACATCACAGAAGGCTTCTCGTACTCTTGGTAGTAATCGAATATATTGATGAGAGTGTCCACCTTTGAGAAGTGGAGGGGCGTATAGAGAAGTTCCTTGCGGAATGGTACGCTGCTGACTATCTGGGGATAGATGAGCGGGGAGAGTTCCGCCGTGGGGGTTGCATTGAGGCTGAACCCGGCGAGGGCGGCCAGGGAACCTAGCGAGGCAGCCCTGGAGGAGGAAGAGGAAAGCTGCGGTACCATGACGGCGGTAACGGTGTACTGCCGCTTCATGGTGAGTGCTGCCAGAAGCCCAAGGACCAAGCCGATTCCTACTGCTATGGCTATGGTCTTCCAGCTCTTGAGCATTGTCCGGATAATGGGAAGGAGATTGATTTCCTCCTCTTCGGCCTGATACTGTTCCTGGGGTATTTCCTGATAATCACTCATATTGCTACAGTCTGGAAATGAGGGCGATCATGGATATGACCGAAGTTAGGGTCGTCAGGCTCTGTGCGAGGACCGAGTTCCAGTCGACCTTCTCCTTGGGTTCGGCGGCCTCCACGACTTTCTCGGCATCGAGGCTCAGGCTTATGGTACCGCCTGCATCGACAACGGGATAGAAGTTCATGCCGAGTACTTTCCTGGTACCGAGGGACTGGCCGTTGGGCATGGTAACCGTCACGCTGGAGAGGTCTGCATTCTTGTGGAAACCGCCGGCGAAGCGGTTGATGTACCACTCTGCGCTGTGGTTGCCCTCGTGCACCACCGTGAACTTCTGGGCATCCTGTCCTTCGGGAGCATACTGGTCCATGTAGGTGGCTTCAGCGAGGATGGTTACGATATTCTCCATGCGGTTGACATTGACCACATCGCCATCCATGAGGATGGGGTTGTAGTTGAGGTGATACCTGTGGGCACGGGCCTTGTTAAGGTTCACTGCGATGTTGCCACGGTTGTTGAATGTACGGAAGAGGCTTGCGTACGGATCGGCGTCATCGAGAAGGCCACCGGCCTTTTCGATAATCTCGCCGAGGGTGACCTTGTTGTCCTCGAGGACATACACTCCGGGATACTTCACGCGGCCATTGATTTCCACCGTCCTTCCGGTAGTGAAATTCGGGGTGCGCCTAACCACCACGTGATCGTAAGGCTGGAGCTGGAAGTCTCCTTTCACATTGTAGTTCTCGTCGACCTCCACGATGACCATCTCAAGCTTGTTGGACTCGGTGAGGGAGATATTGTTGCGGAATACCTCAACCCTGTCATAGGCGGCGCCGACTTCGAAGCCTCCTGCCATGACGATGAGGTCATGAAGGGAAATGGAGGGATCGTAAGCGTTGGAATAGGGGCGCTTGACGGCTCCGCTGATGTTTACCTGACCGATATTGGTGTAAGTGGAGTTGTCATAGATGTGAAGGACGTCCCCGGGCTGCAGGTTCATGTCTCCGTCCTTGTCAAGCTCGACCCTTACGTACTCCCTCTTTACAGGGTTCTTGAGGTCCATCCTGACGATGTAGGCCACGGGACTTACGTTCTCCACGAGACCGCCTGCATACTCGATGGCCTGGGATACGGTCATGCGGTCGTTAAGGCCAAAGCTCTTGGAGAAGGGACGGCGGACCTGGCCGGCGACTTCGATGTCAGCGACATCGCGGTAGGCTGCCTCCTCGAGAACCCTCACGCGGTCCCTGCCCTGCAGCACGAAGTCGGGATTGCTTCCGCCCGGGAAAGGCACCGTGATGACCTCGACGGTCTCATCGGGACGGGTCCTCTCGACGAAGAGGTAATCCTTCTTGACATGGAGCGTAGGCTGGGCTTTCGCAAGAAGCACGGAAAGCTTCGTGTTGTTCAGCAGGTCGTAATCACCGGGATAGTAGACCTCGCCCTCGATATGCACGAAGTTCTCCATGGGCTTGTTGTTGGACTTGATGCGGACCTTGTCGCCGTTCTCGAGGGAGACTCTCACCTTGGAGGACATCACGTCAGCGAGGTTGTACTCCAGGTAGCGGGGTTCCCCGTTCTCGACTCTCTCGACCTGGACAAACTCAGAGTATGCGTTGTAGGTGAGTCCGCCTGCGTACCCGATGAGGTCTACGAGGGTTTCCCCGTCAATGAGTTCATACCTCATGGGGCGGTTGACGGCGCCCTCAATGCTTACCACCTTCTGGGCTACGGGGATGAAGAGGATATCGTTGTTCCGGATGTCATAGTTTGCCTTCGGGTCGACCTGGTTCATGAAAGAGTACAGGTCCAGGACCGAGGTCTTGTTGCCCCTGATATGCTGGATGTTACGCACCGTACCGATGGAGGTGGGACCTCCTGCGGCAGCGACAGCGTTGAATGCGGTATTGAGGGCGGACAGAGTGAAGCCTCCCGCAGTTCCGACCTCGCCGTAGATATGGACTGTGATGGTACGGGCGGTTGTTATGGTAACTGCAATCTGGTCAATGCGGAAGGAATAGTGGGCCGCCATATTGTTGCGGATGGCGGTACGGGCCTGCTCGAGAGTCATTCCCTTGAGGAAGATCCTGCTCGCCCCCACGGGCTGGATAGCCCCGTCGGGCCCGATCCTCTGGTGGATCTCGGTCTGGGAAGCTCCGAAAATGGAGATGTGGACCTCGTCGCCCTCGTCAAGGACATAGGTATCGGGAGCCTCGGCTCCGTTGGTGGTCCTGAACACCTCCAGGTCTGCGGAGGTCAGAAGGGAATGGCCATAAATGGCGTTGAGACCTTCCTCGGGGCCTTTGTCATCGTTCTTGGCCTGGACCACTTGTATCACGTCTTCCGACACTGCCTCGGAAACAGTGGTGACAGGTATCTCCGATACGGTGGTGGGGCCTTCCACGGTAGTGCCTTCTGTCGTGGTTCCTTCCGCCGTGGTGGAGGCGCCTTTCTTGCTCGCCTCGAGTTCCTTTATTACGGCCATTACCTGCGGTTGATAGCTTGCGTACTGATCCGGGGGTATGGAATCCACATCGATACCCTTGGCCATGAGGGCAGTGCGCACCTCGGCCTCAGTGAGACCTCTTTTCTGCAGTTCACCCTGCGCCATAGCCAGCATGGCTGAACTCTGGGCATACATTGCCGTGGAAAGGAATGTCAGAAGCAGAATGACTAGATACTTCTTGATGTTCATTTGATATTTTCTTGGTTTATATTTTCCGTTAAAACCCATTTGTGCATAGGAGCCTGCAAATTTAGCAATAATCTATGATATTAGGAAACAGGGAAGTACATGCGAATCGTTTTTTATGCCACCAAAATGCCTCATATCCATTGAAAATCGACATTTCGGTCCCCCAGAGGGAAGGAAAGTGGCGCCCGCAAAAAAGGAAAACCGCCCGATGGACTTCCAAGGGGCGGACAATCGTCTCTCTTGCAGGATCCTTCTATGCCTCTTTCATGAGGGCGGGATACTCCTCCTGGGCCTTGTGATAGCTTTCCAGGTTACCGATGTCATAGCGCCTGCCAGGCATGAGGAACGCATGCACAGGTACGGTGGCACTGAGCCATGAAATGAAACTTCCCGGGGCATCGACCCCGCAGCCCTGCTCAATTCCCTCGGAAACGAGGTGTACGTCCTCCTTCCTGTAGAAATAGAACGGGGGGATGCACCAGTTGCCCTTGGGGACGGAGGGTTTCTCTTCCATGAGGATGATCCTGTCGTTCCCGTCGACCTGTGCGACCCCGCTCCTGGAAAGGACCTGGGGCCTATCCTCCCGGAACCTCATCACAGAGGTGGTTCCCTTGGAGATGGCATAGTCGATGAAGGACACGAGGCTGAAATCAAGCAGGTTGTCCCCCGCTATGACAAGGATGTCTTCCTCTCCCTTACCCAGGGAGCACTCGTCCAGGGCAAACTGGATATCCCTCACTGCCCCAAGGCGCGTCTCATTGCTGGAGGTCCCGTCGTCAAGGATCCTTATGGGAGTCCTGTGACCAGGGGCCCACTCCTCAAAAATGGGTGCGAACTTGTGGTTTGTGACAACAATGTACTCCCCTACCTTGCCGGAACGGTCGATATCATCTATGAGCCAGTCCAGTATGGTCTTCTCCCCAACTTTGAGAAGGGGCTTGGGAAAATTCTCGGTAAGGGGGTAAAGCCTGGTGGCATACCCGGCAGCAAGAATGATGCACTTCATGGATGTGTGTGTGGGAAAGGTATTTAGGCTACTTCCTCTCAGGCTCGGAAGGGGCACTAGCGACGGATGCGTCATCCCCACTCTTCGCGGCGGGCTCTTCGGGGGTGGGTTCCTCCTGGGAAGGGGCCTGCCCCTCAGAGGCTGCGGCCTTATCCTTGTCCAGCTTGACCACTCCCATGGCAAGCAGCTTTGACAGCTTGTCGGACACCCCGTCACCCTCGAGCTCCGCGTCAATGGCCTGGAATACGGAATTGTCGCTCTTGTACTCGGGGACGGTAACCTTCATCAGGCGTACCAGCTCGATGATGTCGACTTCATTGGCGAGTTTCGTCAAAACTTCGAAAGTGCGGTTTGCGTCGTCGTAGGAATATTCCCTCACCTTGGCTATGCGGATGCGCTCATGGAAGGTGGGAAGGGTGTTCTCCTTGTCGGAGAGGACTTCCTCATAGAGCTTCTCGCCGGGACGGAGTCCGCTGTACTCGATCTTGATGTCCTTGTCGGGAACATATCCCGCCAGGGTTATCATGCGCCTGGCAAGATGGTCTATCTTGACGCTCTGGCCCATGTCGAACACGAATATCTGGTTGCCGGTACTCATGGTCGCGGCCTCCATGACGAGGCGGCAGGCCTCGGGAATGGTCATGAAGAAACGTGTTATGTCCTTGTGGGTCACGGTGACGGGACCTCCCTTGGCGATCTGCTCGGCGAAACGGGGGATCACGCTTCCGTTGCTTCCGAGGACGTTCCCGAAACGGGTGGTCACGAACTTGGTCTTGCCCTTGGTCCTGCCGGACTCCACTGCAAGTCCCAGGCTCTGGACATAGATTTCGGCGAGGCGCTTGGTGCATCCCATGATGTTGGTGGGATTGACGGCCTTGTCGGTGGATATCATCACCATCTTCTCGACATCGTACTCAATGCACTTGTCCGCGACGTTCTTGGTCCCGTAGTCATTGACAAGGACTGCCTCGCAGGGGTTCTCCTCCATAAGGGGCACGTGCTTGTACGCGGCAGCATGGAAGACTACCTGGGGATGGTACTTGCTGAAGACGTATTCAAGGCGGTTGGGACTGCGGACATCACCGATGACCGGGGCTATGATATCCTTGTACTTCTCCTCCAGTTCGAGGCGGATATTGTGCATGGGGGTCTCGGCGTTGTCGAAGAGCACTATCTTCTTGATGCCGAAGGTACAGAGCTGACGGCAAAGCTCGCTTCCGATACTTCCCGCGGCACCTGTGACCAGGACGACCTTGTTCTTGAAGTTCTGCTCGATGACCTCCATCGAAATCTTTATCTCCTTCCTCCCGAGAAGGTCCTCGACCTTTATCTCACGGGGATGGAACTGGGCCTCGGGATGGAGCGAAGCCTCGACATCGTCAACAGAGGGGACAATGAGGGTCTTGACACCGGAAGAGCGGCAAACACGGATGATTCCCTCCTCCTGCTCACGTGCGTCAATCTCATTGGCGAAAAGCACAGCATCCAGCCTGTAGTCCTTGATTATCAGTTCCTTCAGCTCCTCGTCCGTCTGGAAGGCGCAAACCGGCAGGGAATCTATCTTGACATCCTTGACGGAAGTGTCGGACGTCAGGAATCCCACCAATTTGTAGTGGGGGGAGTTCTTGAGCCTCACTATGGTGGCTACGCTCTTGTCGGACGTGCCGTAGACCATTATCCTCATGTGCTCGTACTTCTCCTGGGTCCTGGAATTGATATAGTCATAGACCAGGATCATCGCTGTCCTGACCCCGATGAGCCCGATATAGGTCAAAATGCTGTCCAGGATAAGGATGATGAGTACCTGATTGGAGTACAGTCCAAAGATGAGGACCCCGACCAGGCCGACGGCGAACTTCAGCAGGCAAGCGGTGAAAAAGGGCAGCTGGTCCTTGATGCTGAGCCTTCGGATAATTATGCAGTAGGTCTTGCGAAGAGAAAAGCCGAGTACCGCACCGAAAAGGGTGGCCAGCATATACACTGCCATGAATCTCGGGGAATACAGAGGCTTGAAATCGTAGAAAACGAGTTCACGGCATGCGATTACTACGACTATGGAGCATAGGCAAGAAATCACAAAGTCCAAGACAAATACGACCTTCCGGCTAAGGTATTTGTTCTTCAGGCCATTGATGCTAATATCTGTCACAACGGTAGAGGCTTAATTATAATAATCAATATGTCACAGTTGGCCGCACCCGGTACACTCTGCTCTCGGGCGCTCTCGATACTATAGGGGAAGGAAGACTACGTCGGCTTAACTTCCCGCAAACCTTGCCAGGTCCATTCCCTAGTTCCCGCAACAAAGACTTGACTCCGTCGCCAAGTATAGTTTTCAAAAGATTAAGCGAATAAATCCCGCAGGTTATCGGTGGGCAAAGTTACTGAATAAAACAACAATTACAATAGATTGTTACAATTTTTGGTTGCTCAAACGTTTGAACAGCAACCGGGACGCTTCCCATTGCCTACCCCGTGCAAAGGCATCCTTGCAGGATGTACCTTCAAATCACCACGAGTCAATATTCAAAAGTATACGTATATCGGCATGTGTTTTTTGACGATTTTGAAATCTCCGTACGCCCCCTGCTTGGACGAAGGAACACCTACGGCCGACTTGTCTGCAAGATACATTTACCGTACATTTTTCAGTAAATACCTTTACAAATACTTGCAAGCATCCTTCCACTTTCCTTTTCTCTCTTTGGCGGCAGTAGGTTCCCTGCCCCGTAAGAAAATCGGACTTGGAATCGGAGTACCTCAAAATATGCAATAATCAATTATTATTCATACCGATATGTTCACCACTTGGGACACCGAAAGCACTTCTCCCCGTTAACTTCCTACTTTATTTCCAGCTGCGTGACTTCGAGCCAGCCGCTGTCATTCTTCGGGGAGCGGCGAAGGCAGTAGAAACCCCACTTTGCGCCTACCCATTTGCCGGGGACTGCCCTGAAGGGATCCCCCGCCTGTCGGAACTTTCTCCCGTCAAGGGAGTAGTGCAACTGGCAGATGGCATCCGGCACGTTCCCTTCCCTCGGCGAGGGGCTCACGGTGAGTCTCACCCACACGGAAGTCGCGCTGTAATCCTTGTATACGACCCTAGGCACGTTGCCGCTGAACCCCCGGTCATCCACGGGGACCTTCTGCCCGCTATCCAGTTTGCAAATAAGCTGGCGCTCTTCCCCTGTCCCGTCAAAGGACCTGCTGCAGCCAATCAGTTGGAGCTGAACTCCTCCATCCGGACTATCCACTATCACAAGGGACTTATAGTCTTCCCCCATGACGACAAAGCCTCCTTCCTCCCCCTTGGGCGAAAGGGAAGGATTGGGATAGAGGGTCATCTTGGCTGTCACGGTGAAACTCTCCCCCGAGAACTTGCGAAGCAGGAGGTTCGGGCTGTCGGAGAGGTTCCTCCAGGACGGGGACTGCTGGACGGAATAGAGCCTTAGGGTCTTCCCGTCATGGAAATGCCAATACGGGGAAGGAACCGCCGGATACTGCCACTGAAGGGGAAGGCCGTAAGGAAGATAAGCCCCTTCGTCGCAAGGGACCCCTGCGGGATCGTACTTGAAGGTGGACTTCCCTGCCCCACCTGCCCAAGAAGGCATGGGGGCGCCCTTCACGGGATATCCACCGTCCCCGAATACCGGCCAGCCGTCCTCGTCCCAGCGAAGGGGCTGCATGTGGACTATCCTTCCATAGGCGTCCTTGTCCTGGAAATGGATGAAATAATCCTCTCCGCTCACCTCTCCCTCGACCCAGGCTCCCTGGTGGGGCCCATTCACCGTCCCCTCCTTCCATCTAAGGAGCTTGCGGGCCTCGTACGGGCCCCAGGGGCTCTCTGACCTGAGCACTGTCTGCCATCCCGTGGCAACTCCGCCGGCGGGGCAGAAGATGTAGTATTTGCCGTCCCTTACATGGAACTTGGTTCCCTCGATGGTAGGGTCGGTTAGGTGACCGTCATAGACTATCCTGGAAGGAGTCAGAACGGAGGTCGCATCGGAAGAGAGTTCCGCCACGAAAATGACGCTTTTCACCCCAGCCCTGCTTCCTGCGCAGCCATGTGAAAGATAGACTCTCCCGTCATCGTCCCATAGCGGGCAAGTGTCTATTATCCCCTTGCCCTTCATTACCCATACCGGGTCCGACCACCTTCCCGCCGGGTCCTGCGTCCTGACCATGAACACTCCCCTGTCAGGGTCCCCGCAGAAAATGTAGAACCACCCGTCATGGTATCTTATCGAAGGGGCCCATACACCCTCGCCATGATGGACTTTCATTCTCCAATCCTCCGCAGGTCCATCCCACAGCGGTCCGGGATAGTCCGAAAGGGCAGCCCCGATGAGGGTCCAGTGGACGAGGTCCCTGGAATGGAGAATCTGAAGGCCCGGGAAATGGTTGAAAGAGGAGGAAGTCATGTAGTAGTCTTCCCCCACCTTGCAGACGTCCGGGTCCGAGTAATCCTCATGAAGGATGGGGTTTTCGTAGCGCTGCGCCCCAAGGCCCTGGGGGAAAGCCACCATGGGAACTGATGAAATGACACAGAGGGCCACTGCTTTAACGACCAAGGATTTAGCGAAAGTTCTTTTCATGAGTGGGAGTGTTGGTTTTGTCATGGGAAGGGCCTCTACGGGAGGAGGGCGGGTACAAACTTACCGCTTAGGAAGGATTTTTGCAAGAGGGGAATTTTGCAGGAAGCGCCAAAAGCGGTATTTTTGCAAAGGAAAACAGAGGCGGGACGACTTGTCGCGCCCCTTTCCCCCGGGAAAGGAGTGAGGAAAGTCCGGACAGGACAGGGCACCCTGCTGTGGAAAGCACAGATAGGAGCAATCTTATTCAAGCCGTAACAGAAAATGACCGCCCCCCGAAAGGGAGGTAAGGGTGAAAACGCGGGGTAAGAGCCCACGACCTGCGTCAGCGATGCCGCAGGGGTACGGCCACAGGGCCTGCAAGACCAAATATACTGGCAGATGAGGGCTGCCCGCCCGATGCCAGGGGGTAGGTTGCGAAGATAAATGACAGGTTCAAAAACAGAAACCGGCTTACGGCCCCACCTCTTTTGCCATGACCGCACTTCCCGTGCGGTCTTTTTTCATTGTTGCCTCATTCCGCTAAGATCCAGTTCAGATACCCCGAAGAGGTCCCCGAAGGACACCTGCGCAGCCCCGTGAAGATGGAGTGACACTCTGTGCTGGTCAGAGGAGGCGTACTCGTGAGTCAGCCCCTTTTCATAGTCCTCCTTCCCCTGCGTCCCGTCCCAGTACAGGTATCCGTATGTTCCGTCCCCGAAAGAGGGCAGGGTGAAGCGTTCCAGTGAATGCACTATGGAAATCACTCTCGGTGAGCCGCTTTGGGTAATCTTGACGGTCGTTATGGTGGAAAGGGCGCTGAGGGTGATTTCCCCGGAGCGATCATCGAAGGAAGGATTGGGCTGCACCCTGAACGATACCGACCCCGGATGGAGATCGGAAGCCTTGGATGAGGGCAGGATGCTTATCCACGGTACTGACGAGGAGGCCTCAGTCCCGTCCACATTGGTGGAGAAAGGAAGCGTGAAATCCCCTCCTTCCTCGCCCAGGAGCATCCGGGAATAGGAATCCTCGGATAGCGACAGCAAAGCCTCATCCTGGGACACGGTTAGCGTCACCCTAAGTCCCTCGCACTCCACCATCACCTGGGTCTTCCTGGACCCGGAGGAAGTGTTTGGCGATACGGTTAGGCTAAGGGAGGATTCCCCGCAGTCAGCCACGACCCAGTCGGAGGCCGGGGTGGCCTTCCAGGGATAATTGGCACTCACCGAAAGGCTCTCCCTTCCTCCCATGCACCCGAAAGAGACGGAAGTGTACTGAAGGGAAAGCTGCGCCGGCTCCTTGTTGCAGGACGCCGTTCCAAGGAGGAAGCCCTGGCAGCACACCGCAAGTGCCGCAAGACCAAGTATTCTGCTCTGTATCTTCCTTTCCATGGTCCTCTCTCCCCCCTACAGTTTTATATTCAGGCTTCCCCTGAGGTTATTCCACCGAAGGGTCAGCGTGCAGCTCTCCCCTCCAACCAGGGAGGACACGTCCACCGCTATGGGGTAGTCGGTCTCGCTTATGGTCCCGGACAGGAGCACGGTCCCGCCCCGGGAGAACTCATAAGTGGTCCCGCCCCTGGAAATGAGCTGCACGGTAGATGTCTGGGAGTCATATGACAGGGATGTGAAATCCAGCACGTCATCACTGTAAACCCTTATTTCACTTACGACTCCGCAGTCCTCCGCTCCCACCACCTGCTTCCAGGTCCCGCTACCCTCGCTACTGTACAGCAAGGCAATGCGGTCCCCATGCGTTATGGGTCCCAGGATCTTGCATGTCTTCTTGACATCCTGGTAGCCCCAGCTGGGAAGAAGCCCGTCCGAGACGATGGGACTTCCGAGGAACTCGGCGACATCGACTTTCCCGTCCCCTGACTCATGCACAAGGGCGAAAGAGATGCTCCCCACAAAAGGGACAGCCGAGCAGTTGGTCACCATGCCGAAGGACAGGGTCAAGGAATCCCCGGTCCGGATGATTCGTCCCTTCTTGGAGGATGCCACACCGCGGGGAATCATCTCATTGTAGAATCCCAGGTACGGCTCCGCTTCCGCCCCCTCGTTGGGGACGAAATCGAACAAGGCCGAGTGGCGGGACGAAAACTCCCCGAAATCCGGGAATGCGAAATACCCGTTGTCCTTCCCGTTCCAGCCCCAGTTTATGTGGAAAAGCCCTTCGGGGTCATAGCCGTCCACGACAAAGGCATGCCCTTCGTCCTTGTTGTTGACTCCGCAGTAGAGGACAGGGACCCCGCCGTCAATGGAGGAACGTATCCTCCCTGTCCAAAGATCCTCGTTCATGGAGTACCTTCCAAGGAGCACCGCCCTTCTGTCGTAGTCCATGCGGGACACCACGTCCCCGAAATGGCTGACCGAGGCGGAAGTGCTTTCGGACCCGAACGTGGACTGGACGAGATAGGCCAGGTCCAGAAGGAGGGTCGAGACGGCAGCGGCCTCGTCGGGGGTGTAGGTCCCCTGGTAGCTAAGCGGCATCCTGTCCCAAAGGTAGGTGTGCTCCACGGAGTGCACAGGTTCTGTGTTGTCCCCGTTCTTGTACTCCACCGAGGAACCGCTTCCCCTGGAGGGCCACTTGTGGTAGCGCATGATAATTCCGAAGGCGGTGGCTGTGCAGCCGGTTACCGCCCTGCTCTTCCCGTCGGACATAAGGGGGCATTTGTCGTTGAAGGGGGTCCCCTGGCCCCAGGTGGCGGTGGAAAGCACCTTTCCCTCTCCTGTAGACCTTAAGGTCCTTTGTGGCTGAGTGCCGATGACGGCGGAGGCCTTGCTATCCGAAGCCCTTCTCGCCCCTTCCCTTATGTGGGAAAGCCACCATAGAAGCGAAGGGCTCATGTCATCGTAGCTGAAAGAGCCCTCCTCGCTGTAGGCCAGGACCTCAGGCAGAGCCCCTCCCCTCTTTCCTGACACCACCACGAAACCTTTCCCGTCATCACCAGCGTATATCCTGTATGTGGGAGAGAGGGCCTCGGGGTAGATTTCAGCGGGAGAGAGCCCTATGGAAAGCGGATTGCCCACCTCATGGATGTCTTCCCTCCCAAGAAAAGACGATGCGGTGGCGAGCGGCTCCCCACGCGGGGAGAGCCTCTCCTGCCCAAGGCATGGTGTCACGCATAAGAAAAGGGCCAGAAAACGTAGCAGCGCTCCCCTTCCCGTCCCGTGGAAAGTGGAAATGATGAATGAACCGAATATGGGGCTACGCTCTCTCACCACTAGTCGTTCCTTAAAATGTCAATGCCTCAGTTGTATGGAAGCGGGGTGGCTGTCACCGTCCGGACGGCTTCCCGTCAAGAAGTTCCGCCACCTGGATTCTCAGGGTGGAGCATTCCTGCCGGAGGGCGTCTATTTCCTGCCGGAGGGAACGGATTTCCGCTCTCCAGTCCTTGATATCGGACTCCCCGGGGCCCTGAACCCTTCTTTTGCCCCAGCCCTTGGTAGGGACGGTCTCCCCGCTCACGGGGTCAACTTTCCCTATCAGCACACGGCGGCTTCGGGCCTGTTTCTTAACCGGGTCCCAGACGCTTTTACCCTGCTCATAGACATAGGTGACACCGCTTCTCTTATCCTTTATCTTGACTATGGACATGTCCAAAAGATATTTTCATACAGAGGACAAAAGTACGATTTTGTTTTGTATTTGGAAAGGGGGCATTTGGCAAAATGGCGAGGGCAAAGTATCTTTGCAAAGAAAGAAGGGCCACAGGGTGTGGCCGGAAAGATTCTTTCCCCACAAAGAAGACAAAAATGAAAGCTCTTTTGATTTATTCCGGAGGGTTGGACTCCACCACCCTCCTATATGATTATAAGGAAAGCATCTCCCTGGCGGTCACTTTCACATATGGGGCCAGGCAGGACATGCAGCAGCTTCGCCGCGCCTCGGAGAACTGCGCCTTTCTTGGAATCGAGCACCTCGTGATTCCGCTGGAATTCATGGGAAAGTATTTTAGAAGCAGCATCCTTGAAGGCGGGGAGGAGGTTCCCCACGGGGACTATGACTCAGAGAACATGAAAAGCACCGTGGTCCCCTTCCGTAACGGGATAATGCTGAGCGTAGCGGTGGGACTTGCCGAAAGCCGGGGCCTCGACACGGTGCTCCTGGCGAACCATGGCGGGGACCATGCCATTTATCCCGACTGCCGACCGGAGTTCATCTCCGCCATTGACGAGGCCGCCTCCGCCGGGACCTATGTCCACGTCAGGGTCGTATCCCCTTACTGCAACATAACCAAGAGGGACATTGCCCTCAGGGGCAGGGCCCTCGGGGTCCCTTTCGAAAAGACCTATTCCTGCTACGAGGGAAGGGAACGTCACTGCGGAGAGTGCGGAACCTGCCGGGAAAGGAAGGAAGCCCTTGAGGGGTTCGACCCCACCGAGTATGAAAAGTAAGAGGGTCAATTATTCACGAAACTTTTTAAGAGACAATCACCTGCAATGTACTACGTAAGCAAGCGACTTGAAATATCCTCCGCCCATGCCCTGCACCTCTCCTACGAGAGCAAGTGCGAGAACCTTCACGGACACAACTGGATAGTGGTTGTCCACTGCAAGTCCAGGGAACTCAACGCCGACGGCATGGTGACCGACTTCACCCTCATCAAGCGGGAAATCGAAGGCAAACTCGACCACAAGAACCTTAACGACGTACTCCCCTTCAACCCCTCGGCCGAGAACCTGGCCCGCTGGATCTGCGACACCGTTCCCAACTGCTACAAAGTGGAAGTGTGGGAGTCTGAGAACAACAAGGCCATCTACGAAAGGGACGAGTAGTCCTCCCCTTTCCATATTTGCCAACCAAAGTGTCGTTTGAAGTCATGTCCATGGTCTCACAAAGCCCCAAACCACATCTATATCCCGTTAACGAGATCTTCTACTCCCTCCAAGGGGAAGGACTGCATAGCGGGATGCCGATGGTGTTCCTTCGCTTCAGCGGTTGCAACCTGAGGTGCCCTTTCTGTGACACGGACTTCTCGGGAAGGAGGATGATGGACGCCCCCTCCATAATCGAGGAGATGACTTCGACCCTTCCCCCTTCGGTTTCATCCCGAGGGATGAGAGTGTGCCTCACCGGTGGGGAACCGTCCCTTTTCATTGATGAGGACCTTGTCGGGGCCCTTCACCGCGAAGGGTTCATCCTCCATATAGAGACCAACGGCACCCACCCTCTCCCAGAGGGGATTGACTGGGTGACCCTAAGTCCCAAGAGCGACTTCCTGGAAGGAGGGGAAGGAGTGCCCGTACTTGAAAGGGCGGACGAGCTTAAACTCGTGTACACCGCCCAGGAAGACATAGACAGGTGGCTGTCCTTTCCCGCCAGATATCATTTCCTGCAGCCCTGCTCATGCAAAAACACCTCCCAGACAGTTCAGTACATCCTGCATCACCCGGGATGGTCACTCTCTCTTCAGACCCACAAGTATCTTGACATAAGATAGTTTCTTCCATCCGTACATTCATCCAACCACATACACCGAAAACTGATAATGAAAACCTTTCTCTTTCCCTTTTCCGCCTTCCGGAAAGTCCCATCGGGGGTGTCGTCCCTCCCCTTTGTACTTTCCCTGTCACTTCTTCTTTTCCCCAGCGGGGCTTTCGCCCAGAGGGAAATGACCCTCCTTGACAGCGGTTGGAAGTTCTCTTTCGGCGATGCTTCGTCTCCCGCAGCGGACTTCGGCGCCGGGACCGAGTACTTCAACTATTTCACCAAGGCGGCCTCCATCCATAACGAGGGCCCCTATTCCCTCAAGTTCGACGACAGCGCCTGGAAGGAAGTGAGCGTCCCGCATGACTGGGTGACCATTCTCCCCTTCGCCCCCGAGGCCAGCCACTCCCACGGCTACAAGACCGTCGGATACAAGTACCCCAAGACCAGCGTCGGATGGTACCGCCTCCCGCTTTCCTTCACCGAGGCTGACAAGGGCAAACACGTCTATCTCCTTTTCGAGGGAATCTTCCGGGACAGTGCCGTCTGGTTCAACGGATTCTACATGGGAGGAGAGAAGAGCGGTTACAACTCCGTCACTTATGACATATCGGAGTACATAGACTACCGGGGGCCCAATGTCCTCTGTGTCAGGGCTGACGCCACTCTGGAGGAAGGATGGTTCTACGAGGGCGCGGGAATCTACCGTGACGCCTATCTCGTAAAGACCGACAACCTTGCGGTGGAGCCCTGGGGCACTTTCGTAAGAGCGGAGCTCAACGAAGACATGACCTCCGCCACCATCCTCATCGGGTGCGAAGTCGGGAACTACTCCCTCCGTGATGACAAGGTGACGGTGGAGCACCAGATCCTGGATGGCGAGGGAAAAATCCTCGCCTCGGTATCCTCCTCTCCCACCCCCATCAGGGGCAAGGACAAAGTGAATGTGGAAAGTTCCCTCACCCTTTCAAATCCCCACCTCTGGGATACGGAGGACCCTTACCTGTACACTGTCAGGACAAGTGTCCGCTGCGGGGGAAGGACCGTGGATACGTACTGCACGAGGACGGGAATAAGGGAAGTGGATTTCGACAGCGAGAGGGGTTTCCTGCTTAACAGGAAAGTCGTGAAACTGAAGGGCTTCAACGTACACCAGGACCATAGCGGGACCGGGTCCGCCATGCCCGAGGCCCTCATCCGCTGGAGAATCCGTCAGCTCAAGGACATGGGGGCCAATGCCTATCGTTCCTCCCACAATCCAGCCACGAAGGCCCTGCTCGACGTCTGCGACGAGGAAGGGATACTGGTCATTGACGAGGCGCGCCTGATGGGCATGAACAAGATGCACCTGGATCTGCTCTCCGACATGATAAGGCGGGACCGCAACCATCCCAGCATCATCCTCTGGAGCTGCGGAAACGAGGAATGGGGCATCGAGAACTCCCCGAAGGGGACGGAGATCGCAAAGTCGCTTGCCCAATATGTCCGCCTCATGGACCCCACCCGCCACTCCACCGTGGCCAATGCCGGGGGGTCCGTCCTCATCGAGGGGCTGGACGTAGTGGGATACAACTACATAATCCAGAATGACGTCCTTGGAAGGAGGGAGCGTCACCCCGAGTGGAAGATAGTCGGGACCGAGGAGACAACAGGCTGCGGGACCCGTGGGGTGTACTTCAATGACCCTACGGTCCCCGGTCGCATGAAATCCCTCAACATGGGTAGCCGTGCGGGGGTCGAGAACGTGATAGAGAGAGGCTGGAAGTTCTATGAGTCAAATCCCTGGGCTGCGGGAGTGTTCTTCTGGACCGGGTTTGACTACAGGGGGGAACCCAACCCCCTGAGTTACCCTGCCGTGGACTCCGAGTTCGGTGTTCTCGACTACTGCGGCTTCCCCAAGGACGAGGCCTACTACCTGAAAGCCTGGTGGAAGGAGGATGAGCCCCTTCTTCACATCTTCCCCCACTGGAACCTCCGGGGTCACGAAGGCGAGGACGTTCAGATATGGGCCTACAGCAACTGTGACGAAGTGCGCCTGACCGTGAACGGCAAGAAACTCCCCGCCCAGAAGATGGAGAGGGGCGGACACCTGAAGTGGACCGCAAGGTACGCCCCGGGTAAAATAGTAGCCCGTGGATACAAGGACGGGAAATTGGTCAAGACCACCACGGTGGAGACCACCGGAGAGCCGGCCAAGATGGAACTGAGCGCCGACAGGAAGGAGATATCTTCCGACGGAAGGGACCTTTCAGTTCTGACAGTCAAGGTATTGGATAGCAAGGGACGCTTCGTTCCCGATGCATGCATTCCCCTTGAGATCACCGTCAGCGGGGATGCCCACATCCTCGGGGTCGGAAACGGAGACCCCTCCTTCAAGGATCCCGACCATCCGGACGGGCTCGACTGCAAATCTTTCAGCGTACCCTCTTTCAACGGGCTGGCCCAGATTCTGGTGCAGAGTCTCAAGGGAGGAAGCGGCGAAGTGAGTGTGGAAGTATCCTCTGGGTCTCTTGCCCCCTCAAGGATTGACCTGTCACTTGTGGGGCGCTAGAAATCCGCCCCAGGGAAACGTAGAAGGGAGGAAAGCGGACCGGAAACCGTCTTTCCTCCCTTTTAGTTACAGGGAAAGCACTGGGTGGCTACTTTGCCCTTCTATTCTCTATCCTCTTTCTCAGGGTCGCGCTCTCGCTCATCTTGTTCGAGGCCTCGGCAAGGTCCAGCCATTTGGAACTCAGTTCAAGATCCCCCAGGACATAGGCCGCGATGGCCATATTGTGAGCGGCGCAGGCCCTCTTGTCGGGGTTCTTGGACCGGGAGAACTCCATCCAAATGTCCATTGCCTCCTTCCACTTGAAGTCATAGGCATACTGCAGGGCATTTTCCCAGCTTCCCGTTTCGTAGTAGAAAATGGGCAGGGACTCCGACTTCCACTGGGGCTGGAACTTCTTGGATGACACGAGACCCGTATCCAGTCCCTTCGGGGTCAGGGAAGTGAAGAAGCACTGCTCGAGGAACTCCTGGGAGGGATTCTCGGGAGTATATGCCTGTATCTTGGCGGAAGACTTCCCGACAAGCATGCGCACAGTGTCTATGGGGCTCATCGAATCGTACATGTACATATTCACTTCGAACGGGGCGGTAAGGACGTAGTGCATAACCGAGTCCCTGTCGGAGGATATGGCCGAGGGGGCCCGGTCGGTAGCGGTGAGAGTCCCGAACGTAGTGGAGTCAAAAAGGAACACCACATCGTCCCCGGTATCCATCACGAGACCTGCGAGGGTATCCCTTGCGGCATAGTTCGCACCCTCCTCCTTTTCCATCATCATGATGTCGACCACTTCCTTGCCACCGAAATAGTCCTTCTCCAGTCCCCTGGCGAACCCCTCGGCGAGGGCATGATTGAAAGTGGAGTCACGCCCGGAAGGGTCAGTGACATACACTACGGCAGCGCTCTTCCCGCCGAGGTCCACCCCGTAGGCGGAGGGATAGCGCAGATCCAGGCTCATATAGAAGACCTGGTGGGAGCACGACACGGCGAAAAGACCTGCAAGAAGCAGGGCCATCACGGTCGCCAATGCACTTTTTCTTCCACTAATCATAATATGGCGTTTTATTGAATTTTCATTTCAAAGCTCCCTTCGGGGAGCGTCCAGCATCCCTATCATGCGGGCACGGAGGTCATACTCATCCGCCTCGCTGACTTCCACCTCCAGGAAATGTCCAGGCATCTCCTCCAGGGAGAGCCCCCCGCTTTTGAGGGGGTCGTAGTTCACGAGCACCTCCCCGTCCACCTCCGGGCTCTCGAACTCGCTTCGGCACACAAGGATGCCGTCGGAGGGGAGGATGTCGTCCACGAGTACGGAAATGGTCTTTCCCACCCTGGAAAGGTTGTAAGCAAATGATATACCACTTTGCTCTCTCATGAGGGCGGAAAGCCTCCTTTCCTTGGTGGAGGGCCTGATTGAGTCCTTGAAATTCTTCTGTCCGAAGGTTCCCTCCTCCTCAGAGTAGGTGAAAGCGCCCAGCCTCTCGAAGCGGGCCTCCTCCACGAAGGAGAGCAGTTCCTTGAACTCGGAAGGTCCCTCCCCCGGATGCCCCACAATCATGGTGGTGCGCAGGACTATCCCGGGGACCCTTTCCCTCATCTTCCCGATAAGTTCCCGGGTCCATTTCCCGTCCACCCCGCGGTGCATATTGGCAAGGACCCTGTCCGAGACATGCTGCAGGGGGATATCCATGTAGCGGCAGATTTTGGGGCTGCTTGCCATAATGTCCAGCACATCCTCCGGAAAATCCTGGGGATAGCTGTAATGGATCCTTATCCACTCGATCCCCGGCACTTCACAAAGGGCCTGGAGGAGAGTCCCGAGGGCCCTCCTCCTGTAAAGGTCCAGGCCGTAGAAGGTCGTATCCTGGGCTATCAGGATAAGTTCCCTGACCCCCCGGGAGGCAAGTTCCCGAGCCTCCTTTACCAGAGTCTGAACCGGAACGGAGCGGTGGGGACCCCTGATAAGGGGAATGGCGCAGTAGGAGCACCTCCTGTCGCACCCTTCCGAAATCTTCATGTAAGCATAGGACCCACGCCCCTGGGTGCGGGTCCTTCGGGTCGGGAGCTCCCCCTCGGGGGCGCTGCCACCCAGGTAGTTTATGACAGGGACCAGTTCCCTGGCCCCGAACCATGCGTCAACCTCGGGAATGAGGGAAGGAAGTTCGGAGGCGTAACGCTGGGACAGGCATCCCATTACGACGATCCTCCCGACGAGCCCCTCCTTCTTCCTCTGGGCCTGCGCCAGGATGGCGGTGATGGATTCCTCCTTTGCGTCACCGATGAAGCCGCAGGTGTCAAGAAGCACGGTATCCACCCTTCCATCCCCTTCCCCCAGCGGGTCCGCTCCCTCCGGCAGGATGTCATACACCTCCTCGATGCAGGGCAGAAGGTGCTCCACATCGACCCTGTTCTTGGAACAGCCGAGGATTATTATCTGCAGAGTGGGTTTCATGGTGAGGTGAAGGGGGTATGGGTATGGATATGATATGTAAGTAAGAAGGCGGGGTTACTCCTGTGCGGGAGCATCCTGGGCGGGAGATTCCTCCTGCTCCTCTTCCTTCAGAAAATCGAGGCTGGCATGGTCCTTCAGGAGATTGTACCAGTCAACGACCTTTTTCATGTGGGAGACATAGAAGCGGCCCTCGTCGTAGTTCTCAACCGCCTTGGAGAAGAATTCCTTGAGGTCCTCTGGATCCGACTTGGAAGAGGGGGCGGGCTCCTCACCGAGGACGGCGTGCATCTTCTCGAACACGTCCATCAGCTTGAGCTCATCCTCATGCGTATAGATGGAGATGTCGGCAAGCGAGGAGAGGCGCACCCTTGCGTCGATGCGGGTCCTCTTGCCATCCTGCAGGTTCTCCACGATGAACCCGGAACGGGCCTGTGCCAGGAAGCGGTACAGTCCGCTGTGCCCGGGAACTGAAAGTATCTTTGAAAGGTCTGTTTTCTGCTGCTGTTCCTCTACGGGAATGTTGTTTTCTGCCATAACTTTATGAGTTGAAATGTTTGTTGTAACTGTTTTTTCCTTTGTAACGGGAGCGATGCGCAGCGTAGCGCAAAGAGTCCCCAGGGCTTCCTCCACCATGTGGGGGAGTTCCTCCCTGGTGGAATCGTTCCAGACCCTCACCATGGGACAGGAGGGAGGCGGGAAAGACTGCCTCCGTATCCTTGAAAGGACCTTCTCCCTGGTGGTGGAGTCCCGGCCAAGGCACCTCTGTATCCTCGTCTCAAGGGGGGCTTCCACCATTACGACTCCCTCGAACTCTTCCCCGAAAAGGGGCTTCGAAAGGGCAATTGCGCTCTCCATGAAACAGAGCGGATACCCCCCTTCGGGCAAGGGGCCCCTGCCCATGTCCCCGACCCATCTGCGGAAGTCATCCCTGACCTGCGGGTGCACGGTAGCCTCCACCTTCCCGAGCATGTCCCCCGAGGAGAATATGGCCTCGGAAAGAAGCGCCGGGACAAAGTTCCCGTCCGGGTCCCGAAGGGAGCGCTGTGTCAATTCCTCCAGTTCCTGGAGCAGGGTGGGACTTTCCCGGTAGAGTTCCTTCGTCCTTAAGTCCGAGTCATACACGCTGTATCCAAGGGAGCGGAGCACCCTTGCGACCTCCGTTTTCCCGCTTCCCATACCGCCTGTAAGGAGTATGGGATGAAGGGTCTGCACTCTTGCTGGACTGTCCTCGGGCATGGCTTCACTCTAGTTTACGCTTTCCACGCAGTCGAAGACCGGGGGGTCTATCTCGTAGGAAAGCACCGCATCAGTAAGACCGCCCACGGTCGGTATGCACTCGCCATGGAGGGACCGCACGAAATCCTGGTAGTTGATGCTCAGTCGGATATCCTGCTTGGGGTCTATCGTCACCGGGAATGCGCACCTCAGCGACACCTTGGCCGTTGAGGGATAGACGAACAGGATGCGGTTGTGTGGGACAGCCGTAGTGAAGACTGTAAGGTCCTCGGTAAGTTCCACATAGCGCTGCACGTCGACACTGTATTCCACCTTGTCCACCGACATGTCCACACCCCTTATCTTGCGAAGGCGCACGTCCCCGCTTACCGAAGACATCAGGCTCTCCAGATAGACGGACTCCGTGTAGACTTGCTCGATGGGGTCAATAAGGTAGGGTTCCCCCTGTACCGTCACGGAATCGGGCTTTAGCTGCAGGCCGTCCCGGGACATGTACTGGGAGGCATAAGTGACATTGGAAATGGGGTACACCGGGACCTTCCTGCTATAGACAACCGGGAAAATGAAGCGCAGGGTATCGGAAAGGATCGTCTCCACGTGGGAATCGTTGCCGAAGATATCCTGGGCATAGCGGTTGATGTCATTGGACGTCATGTAGAAGAAGTCTCCCTTCCCCCTGTGGATGTCCGCTTCGCTCACCACCAGCCTCAGGGGCCTTCCCATGCGGGTGGTCCGCAGCCGGAACACCTGGTAACCGGTTGCGGTGCACCTTGCCTGGAGCACCGAGGTGTTGGACGAGAGCGGGGCATGGCCTTCGAGGCGGCATTCCACCCTGAGGGGGACCCTCACGACCTCGGAATATTCCTGGCCGAGGTTCTGGAGGAACCATATGGTAAAAGAGAGAAGCAGGGATATGATAAGAATCATCGTATCCCTCTTGCCCAGTACAGGCAGAATCTTCTTTACCCGGTCCCGGACGCTCTTCGCACCTTCCAGGATCTTCTTTGAAGCGTCTTCCTCTTTCATATCAGGTTCCCCGGGGTAGAGTCAGTCCCCTGGACTGCCGAAAGCTACTTTACTTGGTCTGTTGTTGCTGCTGCTGGACGTCGGAAGAATCCCTCATGATGGAACTCTTGTCGACTTTCATCTTGGTCTCCTTGTCGATGCGGATCATGATGTACCTCTCGGCCACCTCGTCGACGACACCGTAGATGCCCCCGGCGGTTATGACCTTGTCACCCTTCTTCAGTTCACTGCGGAACGCCTCAAGTTCCTTCTGCTGCTTGCGCTGGGGCCTAATCATGAATAGGTACATGACCAGGAATACGAGGATAAGCATAATCCACATGGACCATCCGGCACCGGATGGCTGCTGAGGGGTGCCAGACTGAAGCAGGAATAAAATCGAAAGAATGTTCATTTTATTATAATTTATTGATTATCTTTTTGTTCTGTAAACGATAAAGTCTACTCCTCCCCTCTTCTCTTCCCGTCTTCCTTGATTATCCTGTCAAGCAGGCCGTTGATGAAAACCCTGCTCTTGGGGGTGCAGTAGAACTTGGAGATCTCCACCCACTCGTTGAGGGACACCCTGTCGGGGATGTCCGGGAAAGCCTCCCTCTCGGCAAGACAGAGGGCTATGATGACGGTATCGGTGGAAAAGAGACGCTCGCTCTCCCAGTCGGGAGTGAGGGAGGAGACCTTCGCGAAGTAACGCCCATACCCCGAAATGGCTGTACGGAGCAGCCTGTGCACGAAATCGGAGTCCGACTGCATATCGGAAAGGGGACGGCGACGCCGTACCATATCGCTCATGTACAGTTCCGGGTAGTTCCAGCGAGCGGTCCTCGCTATATCCTGGAAAGACCTGCAGCACCAGTCGAGTGCGTACTCAAGGTCCTCCAGCCAGTATATGCTCTTCTCCTCCAGCGTGTCACGCAGGAGGTCGCAGTCGGAGAGCTCCTCCTCGTAGATCCTCGTGAAAAGGTCGCAGTCCTCCGCAAGGGAGTTTCCGGGGGAAGCCATGTACTGCTTGAAATAATCCCTCGATGACACCTGCGTATACAGGTCCCTCATCAGAATGTCGGCCCCGTCCCATGAGAGGGCCTTTTTCTTGAAGAGTTTCGAGAAATCCGGGTCGTCCTGG
The DNA here is from genome assembly GCA_905235445.1 of uncultured Bacteroidales bacterium. GTDB lineage: Bacteria > Bacteroidota > Bacteroidia > Bacteroidales > UBA932 > Cryptobacteroides. The sequence continues at coordinate 11,287 of CAJOLJ010000003.1, read as the reverse complement.
AAGAAAGAGGAAAGCGGGCAGAGGGCGAACTTCATGTTGGGGTTCGCCTCCTGGGGCGTGGCCGTCCTCTTTTGGGAAAGAAGGGTCAGGCGACGGAGGGCCTCTGCGCACAGGGGGGCCACCATCCCGAGCATCTGGAGGTACAGGTCCCGGGTTGCCTCGCATGAGAGGTCAAGGGACTCCAGGGCCACGGAAGTGTCCCACTGGGAAGTAATCGTACATGCATAAAGCTGCTTGAAAGCTTTGATGCGGAGAATGCGTCTACTTAGCATCTGTATGTCTGTTTTGGACCGGGAGGGAGGTGTGAGCAAGGGAAAGCCCTCTTCACTGCCTCAGGACCATGGTATTGCGTAAAAAAGCTTCTATGAATTTGCAAAGATAGCAAAAAAGACGGAATTCACCCACAACCGCCAACTGCCCCGAGAAGGCATTTCGGCACCACGGGAGGGCCCCGGCCAGGCTCCGAACAAAGATTTTTGTCTTCATTTGGGGGTTATTTTCGTCATAAAACGGTTTAATTGTTTTATTTGATTCCCCACTTGTTTTGTTTTTGGGTATTTCTGCTTATTTTTGCTAGGAATTTTGAGGAGAAAACGCCATCCACGCTATCTGCAAGGCCGATTTCCCCGAATAATCACAAACATTGTACCACGGGAATAATCAATTCATAAACCACAAAACTGAGAACAATGTACAGAGACAGAGACGACAATGGTGGAAGCCGGGATAGGTTCCATTCAGATGAAGATATCTACTCTAAACCTGTCAAAGCCGGAAAAAGGACCTACTTCTTCGATGTCAAGAGCACCAAGGGCGGTGACTTCTACCTTACCATAACCGAGAGCAAGCGTAAAGTCGGCCCCGGCGGGGAAGTCAGCTACGAAAAGCACAAGGTATTCCTCTACAAGGAAGATTTCATCAAGTTCTCCACTGGACTAGAGGATGCCATCCAGTACATAAGGGACCACGCTCCCGAAGGAGAGGACCCTTCCACTTGGGAAGAGGACGGGGAGAACAGAGGTGACGGCGGGACCTGGAACGGCGACAAGCTGGAGTTCTAGCCCCCTTCCAACAAGAATATCCAAAAGAAAGTCAATAGACAGAGGAGGCTCCCCCGAGGGTTCGGGGAAGCCTCTCTTGCTTTTATGTCCTCCCTTGAGGGAGCTATCCTCCCCCAGGCGGATGGGAGGGTCATTTCAGGAACTTCTTCATGACGCCCATGTACTTATAGGGCATGTACCTGAAGGGAAGGTCTATCCAGGTAGGGGTCTTCACCACTGAACGGACATGGCTGAAAGCGAGGAAGGAGTCAAGGCCGTGGTAGCGGCCCATACCGGAGTTCCCCACCCCGCCGAAGGGGATATTGTCGTTGGCTATGTGCATTATGGTGTCGTTGATGCAGGCACCGCCCGAGGTGGAGCGCGAAATCATGTCCCACCCATCCGGTACCGAGCCGAAGTAGTAGAATGCCAGAGGCTTCTCCCTGGAGGCCACAAAGGAAAGGACCTCCTCCTTGTGGGTGAACTCCATGACCGGGAACACCGGCCCGAATATCTCCTCCTGCATGACGGGGGACGAGGGGTCCACGTCACCTAGCAGCGTAGGCTCAATGTAGCGGCTCTCCCTGTCGGAGTGCCCTCCGAAGAGGATCTTCCCGTCCTTCATATAACCGACGACCCTGTCAAACGCCCTGTCCGATACCATGTGGACGTAGTAGGGACTCCCCGATACATCCTCGCCGTGAAGTTCCCTCACCGCCGAAGCGAAAGCGGCGATGAACTCTTCCTTCACATCCTTGTGGACGAACAGATAATCCGGGGCTATGCATGTCTGGCCGGAGTTCAGGGTCTTTCCCCATGCTATTCTCTTGGCCGCCTTCCTAATATCCGCACTACTGTCCACGATGCATGGGGACTTCCCGCCCAGTTCGAGGACTGTGGGAGTGAGATACTTGGCTGCCGAGGTCATGGCAATCCGACCGAGGTCGGGGCTGCCGGTGAGGAAAATGAGGTCGTAACGATGGGAGAACAGTTCCCCGTTCACGTCACGATGTCCCTGGACCACTGCGACATACCGAGGGTCGAAGGTATCCTCGATCATTGCCTGGATGGCAAGGGAGGTCTTCTCGACATAGGGGGAAGGCTTCAGAATGGCCGTGCAGCCTGCGCTGATGCATCCTACGAGAGGATTTATCAGAAGCTGGAATGGATAGTTCCACGGGGACACTATGAGGGTGTTGCCAAGGGGCTCGTACACCTTGTAGCTGCTCCCCGGGAACAGGGTCATGGGCGTAGGGCGCTTCTTTTTCCTGGCCCAGGAACGAAGGTGCTTTTTGTGATTGGCGATTTCCCCGGTGACGATGCTCACCTCCGTCAGGAACGCCTCCTCACGGGACTTGTGGAGATCCTCCCACAAGGCTTCATAGATTTTGTCCTGCCACTTATCGATACCCCGGGCAAGGTCCGAAAGCCGCTCGAGGCGGAAGTTCACATCCAGGGTCACCCCGCTTCTGAAATACTCCCTCTGTCCCTCAACCAGGGACGCAATCTTTTCCTTTGAAGTTCCTGTCATGGTGTTTTTTCGTTTAGTTCGCATGGCCCCGCAAAACATGGGGACAGGCAATATTGCTGATTGACTTATAGTTGCATTAATTCACTGTTGTCCTGCGGGGTCACTCTGCCCCATGGAGGCTTCATCACTTCCCCTCAGGACGCCTTCCCATGAAATGGTCCATCACGGTATAGAGGCCGAAGACTTCCCCGAACATGAAATCGAACAGCCGGAAAGGGAAGATTCCCTGCATGAGGCGGATGAAGTGGCTCGGGAAATTTATCCCCTTGTAAGGGCGGTCATGCTCCAGGGCGGTAAGGGTCTTTGCGGCCACCTCCTCCGGGGGAAGTATCCTGAAGACGGACTTTATGCCTTCGAACATGCCTGTGTTTATGAAGTAGGGAGCCACGGTCGTAACCTTCACCGGGCTTTTCTCCCGCTTCAGTTCTAACCTCATGGACTCGGACCAGCCGATGGCAGCCCACTTGCTGGAGGCATACAGGCTCATCCTCGGAAGGGCAAGCATCCCGGCGGATGACGTGATGTTCACGATGTGCCCCGCTCCCCTCTCTTTCATCCCGGGCAGGAACCTGAGGGTCACGAACATGGCACCCTCGGTGTTGATGCTGAAAGTACGGATTATGTCCTGGTCGGTCTGCTCGGAAAAGAACTTGTTGTTGGTTATTATTCCGGCGCAGTTGATGAGGATGTCTATGTCCCCGCTTCGGGAAACCGTACTCTCGAATGCCGCCTGGACACTGTCCGGGGAGGAAATGTCACAGCGGTATCCCTCCACCTGGGCCCCGGGGAACTTTTCCTTCAGCTCCGCTATAGTTTCCGCTACGGCCTTTTCATTGATATCCCAGATTGCGAGGGCGGAAGCCCCCCTCTGAAGTGCCATCCGGCACATGATCCTGCCGATTCCGGAGGCCCCTCCTGTAATGAGGACCTTGTGTGATTGAATTTTCATTGTCTTCGGTACAATCGCTCCCGGTCCACATGCAGGACATGCAGGGACCGAAGGCTCTAAGGTTTATTTTTCAGTACATCATCGCAGTCCCCGCCAGGGGGAAAGCACACAAAGATAGGAAATCCCGGCCAAATATCCCCATCTGGGCCGACATCATTTTAAGGAGAGCCGGGGGGGAGCAGTTTTTAGCATCCGTAGACAAGTGAAAGTGAATGACAGAACTTTTTTGTACATTTGTTTTTGGGGCAGAGACACCCCACCGGTTTTACACACTTCACAAAGCCCGCACACACAGCACATGAACAACACTCTTTCCAATGTCATTTCCACACTTGGCTCCATGGCCCTTGGCATCGCCATCCTTCTTTCCTCCTGCGGCAAGTCCCATGCCCCGATCTATTCCTACACGGTAACTGACAACACCGGGGCACAGGTCTCCATGTCCAAATATGAAGGGAAGGTCCTTCTTATCGTCAATACCGCCACCCGCTGCGGCTTCACACCCCAGTACGAGGAACTGGAGGCCATGTACAAGGCCCTGTCCCCGAAAGGGCTGGAGATACTGGATTTCCCGTGCAACCAATTCGGGGAGCAGGCTCCCGGAAGCGCCGAGGAGATAGCCCGCTTCTGCACTTCCACCTACGGGACCGAGTTCCCGCAGTTCGGGAAAATCTGCGTCAACGGCGAGGATGCGGACCCTCTTTTCACCTACCTCAAGAGCCAGAAGGGCTTCGAGGGATTCCCCGGGGAAATGGGGGAGATGATGGACAGGATGCTCAGGGGAAGGGACCCGGAGTATGACAGGAACCCCGACATCAAGTGGAACTTCACCAAGTTCCTCGTGGACCGGAGGGGAAACGTCGTAGCCCGTTTCGAGCCCACCGCTCCGCTAAAGGATGTCTGGAAACAGGTCGAGGCCATCCTGTAGGTACTCCCTTCCATTTTTTTTCCTATCTTTGATACCTGGACCCGCCACCGGGCCGGGTATTTTGTTTAACCGCCACACCTTCGGGCCAAGCGCCGAAGCACTCCAACAAGTAACCTTATGGGCAACATTCTTCTCAGAAACGTCACCCTCTCCTCCGGAAGGGCGGACATCATTGTCTGCGAAGGGAAAATCGCCAGGATTCTCCCGTCATCCAGTGTGCAGGACCTCTTTTCCCGTCCAGACCTTTCCTCCCTCCTTACAGCGGGTACCGAAGTCACCGACTGCAAGGGCATGAGGGCGGTCCCTGGCCTACTGAACTTGCACACCCACGCAGGGATGTCCCTCATGAGGGGGATGGAGGAAGACGCCCCGCTTCACAGCTGGCTTGCAAAAATCTGGAAGATAGAGGAGAACATAGATAAGCAGTATGTCTACTGGGGGACGAAGGTCGCTGCAGCGGAAATGATCCACACAGGTACTGTCGCCTTCAATGACCTTTACTGGTTCCCCCGCAGCGGCATGAGGGCCGCCAGGGAGATGGGGATCCGTCCCGCCGTGACGCCCGTCCTACTGGACAGATTCGACCCAGCCGAGACGCTCAGGCAGGAGGAACTCTGCGAAAGGCTCTACGAGGACTCCGAATCCTGGGACGGGGCATCCATCTTCAACGCATCATTCCATGCCATATACACAGTGAGCGAGCCGCTTATCCTATGGGTGGGGGAATTCGCGAGAAAACATGGACTCAGACTTCATTTTCACCTGAGCGAGACCCGAAAGGAGGTGGAGGACTGCAAGAAGGCCCACGGGGGACTCTCCCCCGTCCAGTACCTTGACCGTCTCGGCATCCTTGACGAGAGGTGCATAGCCGCCCACTGCCTATGGCTGAGCGAGGAGGACGTCCGGATACTTGGCGAAAGACGGGTCAACTGCGTGCACTGCGTGAACTCAAACGCCAAGCTTTCCAGCGGATACCGCTTCCTGTACAATGAACTCAGGGACAGCGGGGCCAATGTCTGCATCGGGACCGACGGCCCCGCCTCCTCCAACAACCTTGACATCCTCGAGGCCATGAAGACCTCAGCCCTCTTCCAGAAGGCATGGAGGGATGACCCGACCGCTCTCCCGCTCGGGGAACTGCTGGACATGGCGACCGTAAACGGTGCCATGGCCCTGGGACTGAACTCGGGCAGAATCGAGGAAGGATACGCAGCGGACATCCTTCTTGTCGATACCGACAGCACCTTCTTCCTCTCACCCGGCTCCTTCGAAGCCAATCTCATCTACTCCGCCCACAGCGACTGCATAAACTCCGTGATGGTGGACGGGAAGTGGGTCATGAGGGGACGGGAGATCCCAGGTGAGGAGGAAATCCTCCAAAACGCAAGGGAGATGCTACGCAAAATTGCAAAAGATAACACTTTATAATAAAACCATTTAACCATACTTACCTAAATCACTATCACAACATGGATCACAGATCTGAAAGAATCCACAAGGCTGCATCCTACATCCAAGGAGTGCTGGACGGCTTCTCCCTGAAGCCGGTGGTCGGCATAGTCCTTGGAAGCGGCCTGGGAAAGCTGGCGGACGAGATTTCCGACCCGCTTACAATCCCCTACAGCGAGATTCCCGATTTTCCCGTCTCCACCGCCCTCGGGCACAAAGGGAACTTCATCATAGGGGAACTCGGCGGGAAGACAGTCATTGCCATGCAGGGCAGGATCCACTACTACGAAGGGTACCCGATGGACCTCGTTACCATGCCCATAAGGGTCATGATAGTACTGGGCATCAAGTACCTCTTTGTGTCCAATGCAGCGGGAGGGGTGAACTATGACCTCCATGTGGGGGACCTGATGATCATAACGGACCACATCAATTTCCTTCCCAATCCCCTCATCGGACCCAACCTGGACGATTTCGGGCCGAGATTCCCGGACATGACAAGACCGTATGACCCACATCTTATCGCCCTGGCCAAGGAGATAGCGCAGCAGAAGGGCATCACACTCAAGGAAGGGACATATTTCGGGTGGAGCGGTCCCACATACGAGACCCCGCATGAGTACAAGCTGATCAGGATCGTGGGAGGTGACGCCACGGGCATGTCCACCATCCCCGAAGTCATCGTGGCCCGCCATGCTTCCATCCCGGTCTTCGGGATGTCCTGCATCACAAACGAGGCCCACGACAACTACAGCGCCGACTACGAGAACAACGGCCATGACGTAGTTGAGGCGGCGAACAAGGCGGCAGGAAGGATGTGCGCTGTCTTCACCGAGCTTATAAGGCGCCTTGAGATAGAGTAGAGGCCCTCTCTTCGGCACTACGCCCTCCCCCACCGTCACCGAAAAAAGCGGACCGGCAGGAAACCTCCTGACCCGGTCCGTCTTCCTTTGTCCCTTATAGGAGGAAGTAGAGTCTAATAGCACTTTATCCTATACATGAACCCCACTTCCAACCTGTTCGTGAAATATGACGGAATCCCGCTCCTTTCACTATAGAGGAATGCCCTTCCCAGATATGCCACGAAGAACCTCAGATCCTGGTCTTTCATGGGATAGTACTCCAAGGATGCTATGTACCCGAGGGATGTACGGTACTTCCCGAGGGACGGTACCGTGGCCGTCTCGTACATCCCCTTTCCCATCAGGTTCCATTTCGGGGCGAACTGCCAGTTCATCTTGGTGAGGTATGTCAGGTAACGCACATCCGTGACGATCTTTCCCGCCCCTATTTCGCTGCTCGCTATGCGGAGGCGGTCAAGGCCCTCCCAGGAGCCGATGAAGTCGAAGTAGACCTGGAACCTGGGAAGGTTCAGCTTCTCGCCCAGGAAGAGCATCCTGTCATGGTAGCCGACCGCCTGGGTGTAGCTCCCTATGCTCCAACGTGTCTGGAGCATGTCCCCGAGGAAGGAGCCGTTCCAGTTGAAAATGTATGCAAGCGGATGCGAAGCTGCCGTAAGGGTACCCCCACTGACGGTCATTGCCGAAGGGCCGTACTCATCGGACAGCACCCCGCTATAGGAGTTCGTTATGTTCAGTACGAACTCCTGGCCCGGGAGGGGCTGCAGCACAAGTGCAGTCCCCACGAGGAAGTTGTCCATGCAGTCCACCATGTCGGAATACTGGTAGATGAACATCGGGTTCTCATCGAACTCGAAGCCTCCCCACCACTGGCACATTTTACCGGCAATGAGGGTGAACTTGTCGCTGAACTTCCACCCCAGGTACATGATGTCCGTGGCCTTGCCGAAATTCTCCTCGCTCATGGCCCCCTGCCCCTTGTTCATGCGGTGACGAAGCCTGTAGGAGAGATGCTCCCCGAAATTCCCCTTGACTTCAAGGCGCAGCTGCTTCGCCCTGAAAGCGGAGGAGAGGGCACCGGAGCGCTCCGTAAGCTGGTAGCTTCCGGCATAGTTGAAATAGAAGTTGAATGCCTCGGTCTTTTTCTCGAGGTTCAGCACCCGTCCGGCGAGGGACGCATAGTCCCCGTCCGGGCCTCCGTCACCGGTGTTTCCACCCTGGGCGAAAGCGCTCAAAGCCACGGCCAGGAGGGCCGCAGCCATGCAGTACAGTCTCTTCATGATGAAGTGTCCGTGAATAGTTAAAGATTGGAATCAGGATAGCAAAGGACACTAATACTCCATGAAGAAGCGTTGGATCTGCTGCCAGTCCCGGGTCTTCGTAAGGGCGAGCATCAGAAGGATCCTTGCCTTCTGGGGGTTCAGGTCCAGGGATGCCACGAAATGGTATTTCGCATCGTCGACTTCACTGTTCAGGCAGGTGGGACCCGTCGGGCAGCGGGAGGAACGCACTATCTGGATTCCGTCGGCCTGGGCTCTCTGGGCCACCTCGAACACATCCTTGTAGAAGTTTCCGTCACCGACGCCCGCGAGAACTATCCCGTCGAACTTCGCATCGACGAAAGCCTGCATCGGTATGGGGGAACAGTTGGCATAGCCGTAGACGATCCCCACCTTTGGAAGGGAAGTCAGGTTCTCTACGTCGAACTCGGAATTCACTGTATGACGGCTGTTTACGGACTGAAGCACATGCGCTTCGCCATTGTAGACGTACCCTATGTACCCGGCGGGACCTCCCTCGAAAGTATCGCAGTCGATGGTATGGGCCTTTATGACGGACTTGGCATCGAGAAGCTGGTTGTTCATGCAGCACAGCACCCCCTTCCCCCTGGTGGAGGGAGAGACCGCAGCGGCAACCGCATTGTACAGGTTCGCAGGTCCGTCGGCGCTGATGGCCGTGGAAGGGCGCATCGACCCTACCAGGATGACCGGCTTGTCGGAGTGGACCGTCAGGTTCAGGAAGTATGCGGTCTCCTCCATGGTATCGGTTCCGTGGGTGATCACGACAGCATCGTAGCCTTCCTTCCCAAGGAGGGCGTTGACTCTTTTGGACAGGGCGAGCCACACCTCGTCATTCATGTCCTGGGAACCGATGTTCACGAGCTGTTCCCCGCTGACATCGGCAAGGTCCAGAATCTGCGGGACAGCGTCAATGAGGGTCTGGATGGTTACCTGTCCGGCCGTATAGGCAGAGGAAGATGAACTTGCGCTTACTCCGGCTATGGTGCCGCCTGTAGCTACGATTCTTACCCTGGGTTTCGCACCCAGGGGGAGCGTGGCCAGTATGGACACGGCCACGGCAAGGGCAAATGACATTGACCTTTTCATGATATTAAAACATTGATTGGTAATTGGCTATGTACTACGTTCCATAGCGGTCGGTCTCCACTGTGGGACCTCTCCTCCTCCTTATCCACGCTACAGGTGCATGAAGGATATGATAAGGTATCCCAGGCCTATGGAAACGAAGGTCGTTATGAACCCCGACAGCTGGAAGGAGTGGTTGATGACGTACTTCCCCACCCTCGTGGTCCCGGTCCTGTCAAAGTTGATTGCAGCCACCTCGGTGGGATAGTTGGGAAGGAAGAAGTATCCGTTCACCGCCGGGAACATCGCCACAAGGGCGAGAGGGCTGATGCCCAGGGCTATGCCAAGCGGATAGAGGGTCCTTACGGTAGCGGCCTGGGAGAAAAGCATGATGCTCATGAGGAAAAGGGCCACAGCGAAGAGGAAGGGATACTGGGACACTATCCCGGAGATGTGGGTCGTGAAGAACTCTATGTTCCCGTTGAAGAAAGTATCCCCCATCCATGCAATGCCGAATATGGACACCATGGCGTTCATCCCGGCTCCGAACACGTTTCCGCTGACGGCTTTCCTGACGTCGGCCTTGCCCACCAGCAGAATGACCGCAGCCATCGACATCATGACGATCTCTATCGTATCGCTCATGGCGAGCCTCACCCCGCCGAAGGAGGGACGAAGGGATGGGAAGGAACCGAAGATGACAACAAGAAGCACTCCCAGGAGGAAAGCGATGACCGACCACTTCGCCCTGGGGTTTTCCCTCGCCTTCTTCTCCTCCTCGGACTCGGAGAGCTCCTCGTCGGGACTGATGAGGCCCTCCCTCACCCTCCGCTGGTACTCGGGATCCTCTTCGAGGGGCTTACCTACGAAGTTCTGGACAAATGACGCCACGAGGATCGCGACAAGGGAGGCGGGTATGCACACGAGCAGTATGTGCTTCAGTTCTATGCCCTGGGCCCCCAGGAGGTCCTGGGATATGATGGCTGCCGTGGCTGCGGATACCGGGGATCCGGTGATTCCGAGGGATGCCGCGACCGTGGCCACTGAAAGCGGACGCTCGGGACGGATCTTGGACTTGGTGGCTATCTCCGATATGATCGGAAGAAGGGAATAGGAAGTGTGGGCGGTCCCGGCCAGCAGGCAGAAGAGCCAGGTGGTCAGCGGGCCGTAGAAAGTGATCCTGTCCGGATGCTTCCTCAGGAACCTGGCCGCCAGGGACACCATGTAATCAAGGCCTCCCGCAGCCTGGAGGGCGGAAGCCGCCGTAATGACGGAGACGATGATGAGCATGACGTCTATGGGAATCTTTCCCGGGGGGAGTCCGAAGATGAACACGAGGATGAAGACGCCTACCATTCCGTAGATGCCCATCCCGATGCTCCCGACCCGGGCCCCTATGAAAATCATCGCCAGGACGATAATGAGCTGGATGAGCACAAGTGCCGTTGCCATAGAGTTGTTGATTGACTGTTTTAGGTGTTAGTTTGGGGGACCACAGCAAAAGGGGATACGCCAAGATGACCCCTACACAGTGCGAAGATAGGCAAAATAGGCCACATTACGGATAGGGAAAGCTATTTTTATGATAGTCAGGTTGTACTAAATGCCGCGCTGCGGCATAGCTTTAGTTAGAATAGCCCTATAATCAATAATCCAGCATAGTTTGAATCCGAGGCCTCTGCTACATACGCAGCAGAGGCTTTCGGATTAGCGGAGGATTTTACTATTATGAAGTAAAAACAAAAACCCGCGATATCGCATCGCACTAAACATATAGATATCAAAAAACTCCGCTATTATGCCGCGAACATCATTCATCACAAGGGCTATCCAGGAAGTACCTGGATATGCGCCAATTTACGAACTTTTCAGGAAATACCTTGAGAACAACTACGGATCTCAGGGCACGGTCGAAGACTACCTCCGTTCGCATGCCAAACTGTGCGTTCACTTCGGTCGCCTTCCCCAGCTTGTCACCATCCCCGAGTACGTCAATTACTGCCACGACATCTGCAAGAAAGAGGATGCGTCCTTCTCGACCTACAAGCTGATCCGCTACGCCGTCGTCCAGTACTTCGAGTTCATAAACGTCACACCTCCCAAGGCGGCGGTCCCTCGGTGGCACAAGCCGGAGCGCATACCCGAGACGTTGAATGTCTCGGAG